>NZ_JBHYJB010000061.1:0-52500 GCF_042740175.1 Streptomyces sp. NPDC059009
CTCGGTCGTGTGCGGGGTGGGGGTGGGCGGGTACGGGGGGGGGGGTGGGGGGGGGGGGGGGGGTCTCCGCCGCCCCCCCCCCCCCCCCACCCCCCACCACCACCTGTCCGTGCCCTCTGCCCCGGCTCAGCCCACCCAGGAGCCGGGGGCTGCGGGCCGGGGGGCCGCTAGAGCAGTCCGGCCTGTCGCTTGGCGAAGTTCGCCTCCGCCTCGGCGTTCAGCCGCTCCCGCGAGGCGACCGGGGTCGCGTTGATCGTGCGCAGTGCGTCGTGGCACACCTTGCCGATCACGTCGTCGGTCACGCCGTGCGCCTGCATCCCCGTCACCAGCGCGTCCCAGGTGATCGGGTCCAGTTCGCACGTCGGCTCCTCGGACGGGGCCGTCCCCTCGCTCATGACCTGCTCCTTCCGGGAGTTCGTGGCCGTCCTGAGCCATCCTTCACCGCCTCTGGGAGCTCTCGCCACCAGGCTCGGTGGAGGCGTGCCGCCGCTGCGGCTACTTCGCCCCGACGGCCCGGTCGACCTGCCGCGTGAAGTCCTGCGGGCTCACGACCCGGCCGTCCTCGCCGATGACACTGAGCTTCTTGTCATTGACCTTCACGGTGGGGGTGCCGCTGACGTCGCTCTTGTAGAAGGCGCCGGCGACCTTCGTGGCCCAGGGCAGGTACGTGCCTTCCTTGACGGCCTTGTTGAAGGCAGGGGTGCGCAATCCCGGGACCTTGGCGGCGAGTTCGAGCAGCGTGGCGGTGCTGCCGAAGGTGTCGTCGGTCTCTTCCTTGGGGTGGTTGGCGTACAGCACGTCGTGGAACGCCTTGAACTTTTCGGGGCTCTCGTTGAGCGCGGCACCCAGGGCCGCGAGCGACGTCTTGGAGCCCTTGCCGCCGAGGCTCTTGTCGAGGAACGCGGCCATGTGGAACTCGACCTTGGCCTTGCCGGAGTCCGCCATGTTCTTGAGCGTCGGGCCCAGCCGCTGCTCGAACTTGGCGCAGTACGGGCAGCGCATGTCCTCGTAGACCTTCACGGTGGCCTTGGCGTCGCGCTTGCCGTACGTGATGACGGTGCCGTCGGTCCCGGTGGCGCCCGCGGGGATCACCAGCGGCTTGTCCGACTCGTCGGCGGCGCTGGTGCCATTGGTGACGCCGATGCCGATCCCGGCCGCGAACGCCAGGACCGTGGCGGCGCAGCCTGCGATGACGAACCGCTTCCTGATCGTCGCGCGCCGGGCCGTGGCGGCTCGTTCGGCCTGGAGCCGTTCACGGGCCGTCCGCTTCTTCTCCAGGTTCCTGTCCAGGTTCCTGTCCGCGTTCCTGTCCGCGTTCCTGTCCGTGTTCCTGCTCTTCTTGGTGCTCATCTTCCCGATGTCCCGATTCCGTCGTGGTGGTGGCGTGGCATGACTGAGGCGACCGGCCCCTTCGCCCGCCTCCGGTCGGGAGGCGTTCAGAGAGCCGGGCACGTCCCGGGCGGGCCGCGCCGCACCACGTGGTGGCGGGGGGAGAAGGATCTGGGGCGGTCACGGTCCGCCGCGACGGGGCGTACGGGAGCGAGCCGCGGCCCGTCGTACGTGCCGCCGGCCGACAGGAGACGGAGCAGGGTGCGCAGGGTCCGCAGGCCGGGCGGGGCGAGGTCATGGGCGAGGCGCACGAGGGCCTGCTCGCCCCGGTGCAGCCACCAGGCCGCGAGGACGCCGATCAGCAGGTGCACGGTGAGGAGCAGGCACGGGCCGCCGAGGGGCTCGGGGCCGTGCACCGCCAACGCCCCGCCCAGGGACTCCCCGCCGCACGGCATGCCACCCTGACCGCCACCGGAGAGCGCGGTGGCACAACTCGCCTGGCCCGCCGTGAAGACCGCGCCCAGTCCGAGCTGCACGGGCACGAGCACCGCGGCGACCTGCCAGAAGGGGCGCGAGCGGCGAGCCAGGACAACCGCCGCCGCGAACACGCCGAGCACCGCGACGGCGAGCGTCGACGGGGGCAGCGGGGCGTGCGACATCCACACCTGGGACGTCGTGGACAGCGTCACGCACAAGGCGGTGAACGCCCCTGCGCGTACGACGGCGAACCACCCCGGACCGGACATGCCCTCAACGTAGGCGCTCGCACGGCCCGACGACCGCGCCGTCGCCCTGGTTTGCAGGGATTTCGGACCCTCGGCCCCCGCAGAAGGGGGCGAGGGTCCCTTGCCTTCGGGGCTTTCGCCACGGGCCCGGCGGGCCGGCGGGCTGGCACCTTCCTAGAGCGCCGTTGATCCAAAAGCGCTGTTGATCCGAGAGCGCTTTTGGATCCAAGAGCGCTGTTGAAGCCGGACCTGCCGCCGTGGGCCCGGCCGCAACCTCCGAACGAGAAAGTCAGAGCCAGCCGTGAGCGCCCCCGAAGCCCCTGTCGAACAGGAAGAGCAGCCGGCACCGTCACCCGAGGCCGTGGCACGGCACCGGGTGCTGTTCCGTGCGATCCACCGCAGGAAGCACCCCCGGCTTCGCCAGTCGGACATCACCGTCACCGAGGAAGCACAGGTCAGGCGCGCCGTGAAGGCGACCGCCCTGGGCAACGCGATGGAGTGGTACGACTTCGGCGTCTACGCCTACCTCGCGGTCATCATCGGCAAGGAGTTCTTCCCGTCGGGGAACCCCACCGCGCAGACGCTGTCCTCGCTGGCGACGTTCGCCGCCGCCTTCCTGGTCCGGCCGATCGGCGGCATGGTCTTCGGTCCGCTCGGCGACCGGGTGGGCCGCAAGAAGGTCCTCGCCCTCACCATGATCATGATGTCGAGTGCGACCCTCGCGATCGGCCTGGTCCCGAACTACCAGGCGATCGGCGTGTGGGCGCCGATCCTGCTGGTGCTGCTCCGCATGGTGCAGGGCTTCTCCACGGGCGGCGAGTACGGGGGCGCGGCGACGTTCATCGCCGAGTACGCGCCGGACAAGCGCCGCGGCTTCTGGGGCTCCTTCCTGGAGTTCGGCACCCTCATCGGCTACACGGTCGCGGCGGTCCTGGTGACCGCGCTCACCGCGCTGCTCAGCACCGACGCGATGCAGTCGTGGGGCTGGCGCGTCCCGTTCCTGGTGGCGGCGCCGCTCGGTCTGATCGGGCTGTACCTGCGGGTCAGGCTCGACGAGTCGCCCGCGTTCCAGAAGCTGGAGGAGGGCGGCGGCCCGGCCGAGGCCCGGGAGAAGAAGTCCTTCAAGGACGCCTTCGTCGGACAGTGGCGCGCGATGCTGCTGTGCATCGCGCTGGTCGCCGCGTTCAACATCACCGACTACATGCTGCTCTCCTACATGCCGACGTATCTGACGCAGCTCGGCTTCGGCGAGGCCGGCGGGCTGATGTCCATCGTCGTCGTGATGCTCATCCTGATGGCGCTCATCAACTCGGTGGGCCGTCTCTCCGACCGCGTCGGCCGCAAGCCGGTCCTGATGGCGGGCTCGGTCGGCTTCTTCGTCCTCGCGGTGCCCGCGTTCCTGCTGATCAAGCAGGGCGGCCAGGTGGCGGTCTTCACGGGCCTGTTGATCCTGGGCCTCGCCCTGGTCTGCTACCTGGGCGCGATGTCGGCGTCACTGCCCGCCCTGTTCCCCACCGACGTCCGCTACAGCTCGCTGTCCATCGGCTTCAACGTGTCGGTGTCGCTCTTCGGCGGTACGACGCCGCTGGTGGTCGCCGCGCTCATCGGGGCCACCGGCAACGACCTGATGCCCGCGTTCTACACGATGCTCGCCGGGCTGGTCGGCATCGTCGCGGTCGCGTTCATGAAGGAGACCGCGCGCCGGCCGCTGGAGGGCTCGGGGCCCTCGGTGGCCACAAGGGAAGAGGCACGCGAGCTGGTGGAATCGCAGCGCGGCTGAGGCAAGGGGCCCAGCGAGGACCCTTCGAGGACCCATCGAGAGACCGACGAGAGCCCGGACCGCCGGGCGCCTCCCCTGGGAACACAGGGGTGGCGCCCGGCGGTCGGTGCGTCACACGGTGGCTCTCCGACCCTTACGGCGCCATCTCGTACGTCCCCGCCAACGCCTCGACGCGCTCCCACACGCGGGCCGAGCGCGCCTCGTCGACGACCGGCCGGCGGACCGCGCCCAGCGCCCAGCCCTGCTGCTGTGCGGTGGCGGAGTCCTTGCCGTGCAGCTCGACGGCGTGCGCGGAGAAGTCGCGTACGAGGACGGCGAAGAGCTCGTCGATGACGTCCTCGTCCAGGTCCGTCAGGCGCGCCTGTTCCAGGATCAGCTGACCGTGCACGACCAGGGCGAACAGCTGGCCGACGGCGAGCAGGAGGTCCAGGTCGCGGCTCTGCGCCTCGTCGGGGGCGGCGGTGGTGACGAACTCGCACAGGGCGTCCGCCTGTTCGCGGAAGCGGGCGACGTTGGCCACCTCGGCGTAGGCGTCGAAGGCGGTGCGCCAGTCGTGGAAGCGGATGGCTCCGAGGCCGCGGGCGGGGCCCTGGCGGAAGAGGAAGTCGTCGTCGGCCGCGTCCAGGCGGGTCGGCACGGGCGGGTACGCGGCCGGGTTCAGCAGGTGGTTGCCCATGAACTTCAGGATGAGGGCCAGGTTGACGTGAACCGTGCCCTCCAGCTTGGGCAGGCCCCGGATCTCCACGGCCGCCTGCGCGAAGTAGTTGTCCTTCTCGAAGCCCTTGGCGGCGATGACGTCCCACATCAGGTCGATGACCTTCTCGCCCTCCGTGGTCACCTTCATCTTCGTCATGGGGTTGAAGAGGAGGTAGCGGCGGTCGTCGGGTCCGGCCGAGCGGAAGTAGTCGACGGCGCGGTCGCTGAACAGCTTCATGCCGACGAGCCGTACGTAGGCGTCGGTCAGCTCGCGGCGCACATGCGGGAAGGCGGTGACGGGACGCCCGTACAGGACGCGGTGGTGGGCGTGGGTCACGGCCTCGTACATCGCGTGCTCGCAGATGCCGATCGAGGCGGTGCACAGGTTGAACTTGCCGACGTTGACGGTGTTGAGCGCGGCGTCGAAGGCGGCGCGGCCCGTGTGCAGGACGTCCTCGGCGGCCACCGGGTAGTTCTCCAGGCGGAACTCGCTCACGTACTTCGAGGAGTCCACGACGTTCTTCACCAGGTGGTACGCCTCGTGGCGGCTGTCGGCGGCGAAGAAGACATAGCCGTCGGGGCCCTCGACGTCGGTGCGGCGGCCGAAGACGGAGACGAGCCCGGCGGCGTTGCCGTTGCCGATGTAGTACTTGGAGCCGGTGGCGCGGAAGCCGCCCTGACCGTCGGGCTCCAGGAGCATGTCGGTGGAGTAGATGTCGGCGCCGTGGGTCTTCTCCGACAGGCCGAAGGCGAACACCTCACCCTGGGCGAGGAGTTCGGCGGCGCGGGTGCGGGCGGCGGCGTTGTCGCTCTGCCAGACCGGGCCGAGGCCCAGGATGGTGACCTGCCACGCGTACCAGTAGTCGAGCCCGTAGAAGCCGAAGATCTCGTTGAGGGCGGCGATCCGCGCGGTGTCCCAGCGCTTGTCGTCCTCGCCCGGCCCGGCAGCGGCGGCCGGGGTGAGGAAGGTCGCGAACAGCCCTTCCTTCGCCGAGAACTCGAGGAAGTCGGCGAGCCAGGCCCGCGTGCGGTAGTCCTCGATCAGCTTGCGCTTGCCGCGCGCCTCGAACCAGTCGACGGTCGCGCGCAGCAGCCTGCGCGTCTCCGGGTCGAAGTGCGCCGGGTCGTAGGTGTGCGGGTGGAACAGCAGGGGGTCGGTCACGGATGTTCGCCTTTCGGGGCTGGGAGGGCTGGGGCTGGGGGTTTGAGGGGTCAGCGCTCGGGAGCGAGGCGGTGCAGCATGGCGAGCACGTCGTCGAGCCAGTCGATCGTCATGCGTTCGTACGCGATGCCGCCGCGCAGCACGACGTGCTGGAGCTCCTGGCCGGCGTCGGGGGTGCGGGACGCGTCCGGGCCGGTGAAGTCGCGGTGCTCGCCCGCGAGATAGTGGGCGAGCCGGTCGGCGTGCGCCTGGCGGTGCCGCTCCACTTCACGGATGAGCGCGGCCGGGTCGTCGAAGGCCGCGCCCCGGATCTTGACGGCGAGCTCGTGCCGGACCCTCTCGGGTTCGATGGGCTCGTGCAGCCATGCGGCGAGCGCGGCGCGGCCGGGGTCCGCGACGGAGTACTCCTTCTTGTCCGGCCGGTCCTGCTGCACCACGGCGCGGGCGTCCACCCACCCGTCGCCCTCCATGCGCTTGAGGACGCGGTAGATCTGCTGGTGCGTGGCGGCCCAGAAGTACCCGATGGACCGGTCGAAGCGCCGGGCCAGCTCGTAACCGGAGCCCGGCTGCTCCAGGAGGGAGACGAGGATCGCGTGCTCGAGCGCCATGCCCGAATCCTTCTATGCAACGAGTTGCATAAACAAGGGGCGCCGCCCCGGTGAGACACGGCTCACCTGCGGAGCACGACCGTGACATCGACCGGGCCGGGGAAGCCCTCCCCGAGTCAGGACTTTCGGCACCGGGTGAGAGACCAATGCCAGCGAGCCATACACATCTCTTACACCAGGCTGGCCAGGGCCGAACTCGCCCCCTCCGCACCCCCATTGGACTCTTGCATGCACTCCCCCACCCCGATGCAGCCGCACTCCGGAATGCCCCCGTTCCCCGCGCCCGGGATGCCGATGCCCGGCACCGTCAAGACGGCCCGCGTGCTCCTCTTCACCATCGGCGGGCTCAACGCCATCACCGGGCTCTTCCTCCTCGTCGCCGGAGCCGCAGCCCCGGCGCACACCCATGGCGACGAGGACGGGAGCGCGTTGTCCCCCTGGATCCTGCTCGCCATCGGCGCGCTCTCCGTCGCCCTCGCCGCTGCCGCTGTCGTACTGGCCGCCCGTTTCCGCAGCGGAGGCGACGGCGTCCGTGCGGGCGCCATCGCCATCGGCGCACTCGTCGCCGCCAACGCCCTCATCAACCTCGTCTCGGGCAGTGGCGGCATGGCCGGACCCGGCATCGCCCTCGGCAGCATCGTCGTCGCCAACTGCCTGCGCAGGGACGCCGCCGCGTACTTCAACCGGCCTCGCGGCTGACCCTTTCTCGCCGATAAATCAGCACTCCACACGATGTTTCACGTAAAACGAAGGGCACCCTCATGCCCCGCATCACCACGACCCGACGGCGGGTCGCTACGATCCCCCGACAGCGTCGCGAAGATCACGGGGAGCAGCACCACCATGCCGGAAGTCATATCCGTCCAACAGCAGTCCGCCCTGAGCCAGTTGGCGCCCGGAGAGCAGCTCCTCTCCTACGGCATCGTCGTCCCGGTCAAGAGCGCCCAAGGTGTCAAACTCAAGCACGGCAAGCTCGGCGGGCAGCTCGGTGACCATCTGATGCACCGGTACGGCGCCCAGTCCGGCGACGCCCGGAGCATCGCGGCCGCCATGCCGCCCACCTCCGGCGCACTGCTGCTGCGCGTGACGGACCAGCGGGTCGGCCTCGTCAAGCACCTGGACGGCACCCCGGTCTGGGAGGTCCCCCGCTCCTGGGTGGCGCACGTGGAGCGCCGTCCGCGGCTGCAGCTCATGGCCCGCTTCCGGGTCCACTACGCGGACGGCTCCTGGCTCGCCTTCCTCACCGCGCGCCGCCGCACGATCGAGGCGTTCGCGACCGCCCTGACGCCTGCTCACCAGTAGGCGCGCTCGTCCCACGCCTCGAACACCGCGCACTCCACCGGGTCGTCGTCCTCGTCCAGGCCGGGCAGGCCCTCGGTGTCGAGGGTGCCGCGCTGCCAGGCGAGCAGCGTGTCGACGAGGCTCTGCTCCAGGGGCGGGCCCTGGTCGGCGTGGCGGGGCCACACGATCAGGGGCCAGTCGTCGGGGGTGTCGCCCCGCGTGAGCCAGCCGATCTCGTCGCCGTCGATGGAGTTGGCGAAGGGCAGGAAGCCGCCGGGCTCGGGCCACACCGCGAGCGGAAACGACTCCGGGAAGCCGGACTTGAGCTGCCTGTACGCGTCCCGGGTCGTCGCGACGTGGTCGACGTAGCGCTTGCCGTCCACCGTGCGCAGCGGGGTGAGGAAGCGCAGCCAGTGGCTCCAGCAGCCCGCGCCGTAGCGCTCCATGAGCGTGACGTACTCGCGCGGCAGGCACGTGCCCAGCTCCTCGTGGAGCTCCTGCCAACTGCCGCCGCCCAGGTAGGGGGTGGCGGGTGGTGCGGTCAGGAGGGTCAGCGCGTCCAGGCCGGTGCCGGTGTCCAGGGCGGTGCGGCGCTGCGCCTCGTTCAGCCGGGGCTCGGTGGGGGCGGGCGGGGTCCAGCGCGCGGCGGTCGGCAAGAACGCGGTGCGGGCCGCGCTCCCGGGCAGCGGGCCGAGCAACGGGCCCGGCGGGGAAGGGAGTTCCCAGCCGTCGCGCACGGTGTGGCGCAGATAGCCGGTGAGGGTGAGTTCGTAGGGGTGCCAGGGTTCGAGGCCGCTGCCCGGGATGGCGCCCTGGTGGCGCACCACCACCGTCCACGCGTTCGGGTCGGCGGACGCGGAGGTGTCCCAGTACAGCGTGTCTCCGCCGCGGCTGGTGCCCCAGGCGAGCAGCCCGCCCGGCTCGGGGTGGACGACGGGCCGCTCGGCGTCCGGGAGCTGGCGCGCGGCGATACGGGTTTCGCGGTGCGTCTCGCGCAGCCATTCCCCGTAGTCGAAGCGGCTCTCTTCGGCGCACGGCACGTGGATCCACAGGTACTCGCCGAAGTCCAGCGGCCCGTGCGTGTCCGCCAGGCGCTTGTAGTCATCGGGCAGGGCGAGCCCGAGCCACCGCTCGACCGCCGCCCAGTCGACGGCGACCGGGGCGGGCGGGCGCTCCGGGTGCGCGGTGGTGAAGGCGGCGATGTCGACTGGGCCTACGGGGTCGGCGGCGTCGACGGGGTCGACGGGGTCGACGGGGTCGGCAGTCACGAGCTCGGTCCTCCGGGGCCCTTACGAAATACGAGATGCGTGGGACGGGTTGCGGGTTGCGGGTTGCGGGTTGCACCGTACGTGACCTGCCGGCTCCTGCCTTGCGCGGGGCCACGGCACGGGTTGCGGACCAGGGTGCGGGGTCCTCACCCTGCGGGACGGCGCGGCGGATCCCGTCGCGCACGCGGGGCACGTGATGGGATCCGGAATCAGCGGGCCGGTCGCCCGCTGTCGTCGGCCGGGAGGTGCGCGTGCTGGGGCTGGTGCTGGTCGTTCTGCTGGGAACCGCCGTCCTGCTCGGCTCGGTGTGGGCGGAACGGCTGCGCGTCGCACCGCCCGCGGTGCTGCTGGTGCTGGGCGTGCTGGTCGGGCTGGTTCCGGCGCTGCGCGACGTGCAGTTGCCGTCCGAGGTGGTGCTGCTGCTGTTCCTGCCGGTGCTGCTGTTCTGGGAGAGCTTGTCCACCTCGCTGCGCGAGATCCGCCGCCACCTCACGGACGTCACGCTCGCCGCGACCTTGCTGGTGCTCGCCTCGGCCGCCGCGGTGGCCTGCGTCGCCCACGCGCTCGGCCTGGAGTGGGGGCCCGCCTGGGCGCTGGGTGCGGCCGTGGCGCCGACGGACGCGACGGCGGTGAACGTCGTCGCCCCGCTCCTGCCGCGCCGCGACATCACGCTGCTGCGCGCGGAGAGCCTGCTCAACGATGGGACGGCACTGGTCGTCTACGGCATCGCCGTCGGCGTCACGGTCGGCACGGAACACGTGACGGCACCGCATGTCCTCTGGCTGTTCGCCCTCGGTTACGGGGGTGGCGCGCTCATCGGCCTCGGTGCCGGCGTCCTGGTCCACCGGCTGCACGGCCGCAGACCGGACACCACGGCGCTGCACGAGCAGGCGCTGCTGCTCCTGGCCCCGTTCGGCGCCTATCTGGTCGCCGAGTACCTGGACGCGTCCGGCGTGGTGGCCGTCGTGGTGTGCGGGCTGATCCTCAGTCAGCGGTGGCCGCGCACCATGCGCGCCGAAGTGCGGGTGCAGGCACAGAACTTCTGGGCGGTGGCCACCTTCCTGCTCAACGGGGCCCTGTTCGTCCTGATCGGGGTGGAACTCGACTACACCGTCCGCACCCTGGGCGGCGGAGAGCTCCGACGTGCGCTGTGGACCGCGCTCGCGGTGGCCGGAACGCTCATCGCGGTGCGCTTCGCGTACTACTTCGCCGTCGCCGGTTTCTTCCGCCTGCTCCGCCGGGGCACGGCGCGCGCCTCCGCCACCACGTACTCGAAGCGGCGCCTTACGGTGAGCGCCCTGTCGGGGTTCCGCGGCGCCATCTCGCTGGCCGCCGCGCTCGGCGTCCCCGCCGTCCTCTCCGACGGCTCCCCCTTCCCCGACCGCCGGCTCATCGTCTTCGTGACGGCCGTGGTGATCGTGGTGACGATGGCCCAGGCGCTGCTCCTGCCGTACGTGGTGCGCTGGGCCCGCATCCCCGCGGACACCGCCGTGGCCCAGGAGGAGTGGCTCGCGGAGTCCGTGTCCTACGGCGACGCGCTCGCCGCCCTGCCGGGGCTGGCCGAGCGTCTGCGGACGGCTCCTCAGGTGACCGAGGCCGTACGCCACTACCTCCAGCTGCAAGCGGACGCGGTCACCCAGCGCTGCCGGACCCCACCCGCTCCACCGGCCGTCCACCCCCAGCAGCTGGCGGACGACGACACGGCCCTGCGCCTGGCGCTGCTGGCCGAACGCCGGGCGGCGGTCGTGCGTCTGCGCGACGCGGGCGACATCGACGACACCGTTCTGCGCCGCCTGCAACGGCGGCTGGACGCGGAGGAACTCCACCTGTCCCAGGACGAGATGGAGAAGTGAGCAGGGGCCGCCCCCCTCTCAGCGGAACTCGTGCACCACCTGGATCCGGCCGACGATGTGGGCGTTGAACTCGTCCAGTTCCTCGGCCGGCACCCACAGTTCGAGAATCGTCCGTCCGCCCGCCTGTTGGACCGGGTATCTGCGCAGGAACTCCGACTCGACCTCGAAGCAGGTGACGAACCCCGCGCCGTCGTGCTTGACGTTCCAGTCTCGCGCGATCTTGACGGCGTAGTCCTCGTTCAGGACCGGGTAGAAGATCGGCTGCTCGGGGAGCCGGGGCGGCCAGGCGCGCCAGTCCGACTCCCGTACCAGGTCCAGCTCTTCGGGGCCGGTGGGGCGCCACAGGGTCGTCGTCGCTCGTTGGCTGGTCACGGGTATCGCGTATCGCTCTCTGGTCTTCGGCTGCCGTCCGCGTCCCCGTGCTGCCGCACCGGCAGGTCGCCTGGTCACAGCCGTATCTGGCAGAGTGCGGCGCGATCCGCCACACCACACGGTCCCCTGACGACCCGTCCCATACCCTCGTGCACGAAGACGCGAGGTGATGCTACGTGCATCCGCTGTGAGGAGGCGATGGTGGTCGGACGGGGCACACGGTTGTTCGCGGGCGCGCTGGCCGCGCTCTGCTTGGTGCTCATCGGCCCCAGCGCTCCCAGCGGTGCCCTCGTCGCCCAGCAGCTGCCGCCCGGCGCCGAGAAGGCCGTCGTGCCGAACCGGGTGATGACGTGGAACATCTGCAATCCCTGCGGCAGCGACAACAACGCGGGCCGGGCTGCGGAGATCGCCACGTACGCGCCGCAGGTCATCGGCCTGCAAGAGGCGTGCGTGCGTGACGTGGAGAGGATCCGCGCCTACCTGAAGCGCTTCTATGGCCTGACCTACCACGTCGCATACGGGTCGGTGCTGCGCAAGGGGAGCCGCTGCGGCGGCTGGTTCTGGAACCCGGGGGCCTACGGTCAGGCGATCCTCTCGGCGGCGCCGATGACGGACCGTGTGAGCGTGGAGTATCCCGACGGCGGTTCCGAGGACCGCGGGTACATGGCCGTCACCACCGAGGTGGACGGCCGGTCCGTGCGGGTCTTCAACACCCACCTCGCCCAGCGGCGCCAGGAAGAGGTCCGGGCGCGCCAGGTCGGTGTGTTCGCCAAGGAAGTCGCCCGGCACGATCGCACCATCGTGCTCGGCGACTTCAACGCCGTGCCGGACTCCCCGGAGCTCACCAGGATGTGGGCGCTCGCCACGGACACGGACGCCCGGTGCCGTCCCCCGTCCTCCGGCGCCTGCGAGCCGACCACGGACTGGCAGCTCAAGTTCGACTACGTCTTCCTGCGCGGCGCAGTCACCTCGCTCTCGCACCAGGTGCATCCCAGCCCGTACTCGGACCATCACATGCTGCGCGCCGACCTGGACCTGACGTAGCCGCCTGCACGCGTGCCGACCTGGTCGTAGGCGGTTTCGATGTCGCACGGGCGCTTTCGGGACGGCCGCTCTAGTGTCGGGGGCATGACTGACAACTCCCTGCGCTCCGTCACCGTCGAGCGCACCGGCCCCGGCCAGTTCACCGCCACCAATGCCCGCGGCGGCACGGTGACCTTCAGCACCGGCTCCGACGACGGCTTCACCCCGGTCGAGCTCTTCCTCGCCGCGATCGGCGGCTGCTCCGCGGCCGACGTCGACGTCGCCACGACCCGCCATGCCGAGGCCACCGAATTCTCCGTGACCGTGACCGGCCACAAGATCGAGGACGAGCAGGGCAACCGCATGACGGACCTGGACGTCACCTTCTCCGTGGCGTTCCCGGACGGGGAGTCCGGCGACCGCGCCCGGACCATCCTGCCCCGGGCGGTCAAGACCTCTCACGACCGGCTCTGCACGGTCAGCCGCACGGTCGAGGCGGGCACACCGGTCACCACCACGGTCGCGACGCCCGACCAGTGACGAGGACTCAGCAGGCGCCCGTGCGCCGCCCGGCGGGCAGACCCGAGCGTTCGGCCGCCGTGTGCAGCGCGCGCAGCGCCAGCAGCAGAACGCCGATGTCGTCCAGGTAGACGGGGTCCGGCAGCAGGTCCACCGGGGAGATCACATAGATCAGCGCGCCCCAGAAGGCGAGCTTGTTCTCCACCGGGACACCCGCCTCACGCAGGACCCGCCGGGCACGCAGGAGCCGCAGGAGCAGGACGAGTGCGACACCCGCCGCCGCCACGAGCAGCACCCCCGCGATCACGAGCAGCACGACGGGTCCGTCGAGATCACCCATGGGTCACCTCCGGCTGTCCGGCCCGGACGCCCCATGGCGCTGGGCCCTCTTCGTCCCGAGTACCCCTACGGTCCACCACTAAGGCAGGGCGCGGTCAGGTGAGGACCACCGATCGGGTCAGATGCGCGGGCCGATCGGGGTCGCGGCCCGCGTCCTCGGCCAGGCGCACCGCGAGGCGCTGGGCGAGGACCGGCTCGGCGAGCGGGTGCAGGCGGGGTGGGCGCGGTCGATGTCCTTTCCCACGTGGGCCAGCAGCAGCACGAGTTAGGTCGTGGGGTAGTGGGTCTGGGCGGCCGATTGTTCGTCGGCCCAGTGCCGCAGCCGATGACGGCGACCCGCTCCCCCTTGGCGGGCAACGCCGCGCTGTGGGCGGGCAGTTCGCGTACGGCTCGCTCCCAGCACTGCGGCTGTGTGGTGATCTCGTGGCTCGTCCGCGACAGGGCTGGTGGCGTCGACGGTGTGGCGGGCTTCGGCATGGTGGGGGGCATCCTTTCCGTGAGGGACGGTGTCAGCTGCCCAGCAGGGCGCGCAGGCCCGGTTGCAGACGGTCGCCGTGGGCGCGGACCATGTCGTCGCACAGGTCCCAGATCCGCTCGACGGGCAGGGTGGCGGCGGTGGCCGGGTCGGTCATGGCGGCGTGCCGGATGTGGCGCGGCTCGTCCTCGAGGGCGGCGCGGACGACGAGGTCGGCGGTGCTGAGGTAGGTGCGGTTGAGCGCGGCGAGTTGGGGTGGGAGCGCGCCGATGCGGGTGGGCTGGATGCCGGCGGCGTCGACCAGGCACGGGACTTCGACCACGCCGTGTGCGGGCAGGTTGTCGATCAGGCCATGGTTGGGGACGTTGCCGTAGACGGTGCGCGAGGTGCCGGTGGTGATGCTGTGGATGATCTGGGGGGCGTATTCCATCGTGCCCTCGACGGTGAGGGGCTTGCCCGCCGCCAGGGCCTCTCGTGTGCGGTCGTACTCGGCGGTGTTCTCCTCGACGATCCCCAGGTAGGCGCCGATCGGCAGGCGCAGTCGTTCGATCTCGCTGTCGTGGTGCAGATACCAGGGCACGTATTCGCTGGAGTGCTCGCTGGTCTCGGTCGGGTAGTGGCCGAGGCGCCGGTACATGTCCATGCGTACGCGGCGCCTCAACTGGTCGTCGGACGCGATCAGTTCGTCGAGGGCGGGGTAGAGGTCGCGGCCCTCGTGCTCGAAGCGCAGCACCCATGCCTGGTGGTTGACCCCGGCGGCACGGTAGGTGATCTCCTCGTACGGGACGTCGACCAGGTGGGCCAGGTCCTGCATCGTCCAGTACACCGAGTGGCACAGGCCCACGACCCGGGTCAGGCCGGTGGCGGCGGTGACGTACTGGACGTTCATGGCCATGGGGTTGGTGTAGTTGAGCAGCCAGGCGTCCGGGCAGAGCTCGGACATGTCCTCGCCGAGGGCCTTGAGGAACGGGAAGGTGCGCAGGGCGCGGAAGATGCCGCCGATGCCGAGTGTGTCGCCGATCGTCTGGCGCAGCCCGTGGCGGGCGGGGACGTCGAAGTCGGTGCGGGTGGCCTCGCCCATGCCGATCTGCACGATGTCGATGACGAAGTCGGCGGCCGCCAGGGCCTCGCGGCGCTCGGGGTGTGCGGTGATCGTGGCGTGCTTCGCCCTACGCTGCTCCGCGATGTACGTGGCCGCCGCGTGGGCGGTGCTCAGGCGTCCGGGATCGATGTCGTGCAGGGCGATGTGGGCGCCGGTCAGCTCGGGCAGGGCGAACAGGTCGGCCAGCAGGCCCTGGGTGAAGACCACGCTGCCGGCACCGATGAAGGCGATCTTGGGGTGGTTCATGAGACGTGTGCTCCGGTGTGGGTGAGGTGGGCGAGGACTTCGTCCCGGGTGGGCTGGGCCGGGGTGCCGCCGTGGGCCCGGGTGGACAGGGCGCCGCAGACGACGGCGAACTGCAGTGCCTCGTACGGCGATTGACCGTCCAGGGTGGCGGCGACGAAACCGGCGTCGAAGCTGTCGCCCGCGCCGACCGTGTCCTTGGGTGTCGTCCTGGGCGGGCCGGGGGCGGTCAGCAGGTGGCGGCCGTCGTGGAGCAGGGCGCCGTCCGCGCCGTTCTTGACGACCGTCAACGGGCCGCGCGCGGCGAGCAGTTCGGCCGCCTCCGCCGCCGGGTGCGCCGGGTGCGCCGGGTGCGCCGTCGAGCCCGCCAGGTGGCGGGCCTCTGTGGCGTTGGGCAGCAGGATGTCGGTCTGCGCGAGGACGGCGTCGAGTCCGCTCCATGCGCCGGAGGGGTCGTCCTGGGCGTCCAGGGACGTGGTCGCGCCGTGCGAGCGCGCGCTCTTGAAGAGGGCCGGCAGGTCCATGGCCAGGCGGGGTTGGAGGAAGTACGAGGCGCTGTGCACGTGGCGGGATGCGGCGAGCAGGTCGTCGGGGACGTCGGCGCCGCTGGTCGTGGTGAGGGTGCCGGGCGAGGTGAGGACGGCGCGGTCGTCGTCCTGCGTGAGGACGGCGGTCAGCGGGGTCGGCAGCGTCGGGTCCAGGTGCAGGGCGCGGGTGTCCACGCCGCGCGCGGCCAGGGTGTCGCGGACGTGGTGTCCGGCGTCGTCGTCCCCGACGCGGCCCGCGAAGGCGACCTTCAGGCCGAGGCGTGCGGCCCCGCAGGCCATGATCGCGGCGGAGCCGCCGAGGGTCAGGGAGCCGGTGCCGACGAGCTGTTCGCGCTGGCCGAAGGCGAGGGGTTCGGTCAGGGGGCCGAGGATCACGTCGAGGTTGGCGTCGCCGATGACGAGCAGGTCGTACCGGTGCGGCATGGCGGGTCCTTCGCAGTCGTACGGGAAGCGGGGGCGGGTGGTGCGCGGGCGTGCTCAGCCCTTGAGGCCGCTGGAGGTGAGGGACCGGATGAAGGTCTTCTGCGCGGCCAGGAAGGCGAGCAGCACCGGAAGGACCGTGATGACGTTGCCCGCCATGACCGCGGACCAGCGGGTGTGGTGCGTGCCCTGGAAGGTGGTGAGGCCCAGCTGCAGCGTGTACTGGGTGTCGTGGTTGATCGCGATGAGCGGCCAGGACAGGTCGTTCCACGTGGTGAGGAAGGTCAGCACGGCCACCGTGGCGAGGGCGGGCCGGGCGAGCGGCAGCACGATCGACCGGAGCACCCGCAGTCGGGAGCAGCCGTCGATCCAGGCTGCCTCCTCCAGTTCCCGTGGCAGGGAGAGGAAGAACTGGCGCAGCAGGAACACCGCGAACGGCGTGACGAGCGAGGGCACGACGAGCGCGCCGAGCGTGTCGATGAGACCGAGCTTCTTCATCACCAGGAAGGTCGGGATCATCGTCAGCTGGAACGGCACCGCCATGGTGGCCAGCATGAGCGCCAGCAGCGCCCGCGAGCCGCGGAAGCGCATCCGGGCGAAGGCGTAGCCGCCCAGCGCGCCGAAGACGAGGTTGGAGGCGACCGCGACGGTCGAGACGATCACCGAGTTGAGCAGCCAGCGCGGGAACATGCCGTTGCCGAGCACATAGCGGTAGCCGCCGAGGTCGATGCCGGAGGGCACCAGTGCGGGCGGGAACCGGTTGAACTGGGCGTCGCTCATCACGGAGCTGACGAGCAGCCACAGCAGCGGCAGCGCGAAGAGGACGGCGAGCGGTGCGAGCAGCAGATGCCAGGCGCTGAAGGGCAGTCGGCGGGTGCGGCGCCGGGCTTCGGTGCGCTCGGCGACCGGGCGGCCGGTGGCCTTGGGCAGGGGGGTCGTCGTGGTCATGAGGCGGCTGCCTCCGTTGCTTCCGTACGGGGGCGGCGCTCGCGCTCGCGACCGCGGCCGCGGACGGCGCGCAGGAGCACGGCCGGTACGAGCAGCGCCAGGGCGAGGGCGTACGCGGCGGCGGCCCCGTATCCGGCGGTGAAGTTCTTGAACGCCTGCTCCCAGATGAAGTAGACGATGACGGTGGTGGAGCCGAGTGGCCCGCCCTTGGTGGTCACGTACACCAGGTCGAAGACCTGCAGCGCCTGGATGGTCTGCCACAGCAGCAGGAACACGCTGACCGGTGCGAGCGCGGGCAGCGTCACATGGCGCAGCACGTGCCGGTGCTCCGCTCCGTCGAGGCGCGCCGCCTCGACGAGTTCTTGCGGTACGTCCTGGAGGGCGGCCAGGTAGACGACGGTGCACAGTCCCGTGCCGCTCCACAGGGAGATGGCGACGAGCACGTACAGCGCCTGTGACGGGTCGGTCAGGAATCCTTGCGCGGAGACGCCGAGGTGGTGCAGTACGGAGTTGGCGGCGCCGAACTCGGGGTCGAGGACGAAGGAGAACAGCACGCCCTGGGCGGTGGCCGAGACGACGAACGGGACGAAGAAGAGGGTGCGGTACAGACCGACGAAGCGGATGCGCCGGTTCAGGGCCAGGGCGAGGGCCAGCCCTGCGGCGATGCTCAGGGGGACGTACAGGAGCGTGTAGAGCAGGGTGTTGCTGACGGCCTCGTGGAAGTGCGGGTCCTGGGCCAGGGCGCGGTAGTTGTCCAGGCCCACCCAGCGGCTGGGGGTGACGAGATCGCTGGCGCGGAAGGACAGCAGCAGCGACCACAGGACCGGGACGACGCTCAGGCCGATGATGACCAGGACGGCCGGGGAGACGAACGCCCAGGCCGTGGCCGTCTCGCGGCGGCGGCGCCGGCGCAGGGTGCGGGGTGCGGACCGGTCGGGCGGCACCGTCAGCGGTGCGGGGAGTCGGGGCATGTCGGGTCCTCAACGCGGGATCAGCAGGGCGGCGTTGGCGTCTTCGGCGCAGGCGCGGAGGGCGGCTCTCGGGCTGGAGCGGTCCAGGAGTACGGAGACGACTGCCTCCCCCAGGGCCTGGGAGATGCGGGGGTAGGCGGGGTGGACGGGGCGGACGCGGGCCGAGGGCAGCGCCCGGGTGAACACCGGCAGGCCGGGGGTCCTGGTGGCGTGCTCGCGCCAGGCCCGGCTGTCCTCGCTGCCCCGGCTCAGCGGCAGGCTGCCCGCCTGCACGTCCCAACGGCTGTCCTGGGTGGGGTGGGTGAGCCAGCTGACGAAGGTGCGGGCGGCCTCGGCGCGGGCCTCGCCGTTGTCGAACACCGTCCAGGTGTCGGGGCCCGAGATGGTCACGGGGTCGCCGTCGAAGGTGGGCAGCGGCACCACGTGGTGGTCGAGCTTCGCCTGGGTGATGTCCGGCAGCTCCCAGGGCCCGGTCGGCACCATGGCCATCCGCCCGGACAGGAACACCTTGTACATCTGCTCGCTGCCCGGCTTGGGGTCGACGTAGACGCTCCCCGCGCGCACCAGGTCCCGGACGACCTCCAGGGCGCGTACGCCTTCGTCCGCGAAGCCGATGTGCTTGCCGTCCTCGGCGATCACGTCGCCGCCGAGCCCCCAGATCAGCGGCCACAGCCGCCACACGGTGTCCTCGTCGCCGGTGCCGGGCCAGCCGGTGCCGAACCGGCCCTTCCCCGGGTCGGTCAGGCGGCGGGCGACGTCGGTGAACTCGGCCCAGCTCCAGCCGGGTTCGGGCAGCTCCACCCCGGCCTCGGCGAACAGCTTCTTGTTGCAGACCACGGCCAGGCAGTCGACGACCGCTGGCATCGCACGCACCCGGCCGTTGATCGTGACGGCTTCCCGGGCCGAGGGCCAGTAACTCGCCCACGGTGTGGGCCGGTTGCGGACGTACGAGGTCAGGTCGACGACTTGCGGGCTGCGAGCGACGCTGGCCAGGTCCGAGCCGAAGACGAACGCCACGTCGGGGTAGGCGCCGGAGGCGAGCGCCGCGGTGACCTTCTGCAGCATGGCGTCCGCCAGGACGCCGCCGCCCAGGTCGACGCGGATGCCGGGGTGGGTGCGGTGGAACGCGGCGACGAGGCGCTTGATGACGGTCAGGGCGGTGTCCGTCTGCCCGTGCCACACCTGGATGGTGACCTTTCCGTCGGCCCCGACCCCGTCGGCGGCGCCCGGGCCGCACCCGGTGGCCGCTCCGCCCGCCGCCGCGAGCGCCGCGGCCGTCCCGGTGCGCAGGACGGTGCGTCGGGTCGGCGCCCCCGGCCCGCGGGGTACTGCGGTCATCACTACCTCCCTGAGGGAACACGCGCGAGATGAAGTGCCGTGCGGGCGGCGGCGGTTCACCGCCCGTACGAGGGGAGCGTTCCGCGTCGGCGACCGTTCGGCAGGTCCGGCGGACGTATCGGCGCAGGTCCGGCGGACATAGCAGCGCGGGTCCGGCGGACGTATCAGCGCGGGTCCGGCGGACGTGTCAGCAGGTCTGGCGCACGTAGCCACTGCTGCCCGCGGGCGAGACGCCGACGTCCCGGCGGACGATGCTCAACGCGCTGCCCCACTGCGCGCACGCCTTGCGCAGCCCGCTCGCGGTGTACTCGACGACGACCACGTGGTTGCCGTACTCGGCGGTGAAGTCACCGCACTCGTCGTAGGCGCCGCACTCCTCGACGACGGCGAAGTCCAGGCCGGTCTCCTTGCCCGCGCCGGCCAGTTCCCCGGTGTTCTTCTGGGCGATGGCCAGGCCCCGGCCGTGCGCGCGGTCGGCCAGCAGGGAGATGTACGCCTTGGCCTGGCCGGCCGTCAGATACGAGGAGAAGCGGGTGAAGGTGTCGTAGTTGTCCGGCTCGACGGCCTGGAACCCCTTGTCCGCACACGAGTTGATCCAGGCGCCCACCTTGGCGGCGATGCGCTGCCGCTTGTCCGCGGTGCGGATGTCGAGGACCGCCTCGCCCCAGTCCCCGTCGTAGACGACGTCCCCGTTGCCGTCGCGCAGGAGCAGGTCGTCGTCCCACTCCCCCTCCGCGCCGGGCTGGGCCTGGAAGGCGTTGACGTAGCAGATGTTGTAGAGGCCGGACGCGGGCGAGGCGCCGTGGTCCCGGCTGACGACCTTCACTCCGGACGGCGGGGTGTAGGCGCCGCCGATCTGGTAGTCGAAACCGGCGTGGACGGGCGGCAGAGCGACAGCGTTACCCGCGCTACCTGTGTTGTCTGCGTTCGCTCCGGCCGACGCCGACGAGGGGACGAGCAGGCAGGCCGCCGCTCCGGCCGCGAGGGCGGCGGTCACGGTCATGGTCCTGCGCAACACACGATTGAGGCTCATGGGAGAGCTCCAGATGTGGAGGGCACGTCCCCGCCTCGGACCCAGAACGGCCCTGGCGACTCAGTCCGGGCTCATGGCGAAGGCCAACTACCGGCTAGGCGTACCTCTGCGCCGAGTGCTCGGCATCGGCGTGCCAGGGAGTAAATCGAGCACCATCGGCCATGTCAAGAGATCGAACACGAGCGGAGAAGACCCAACTCGCGCAGAAGCACGCACACTTCATGCGCATTCAGTGATCGCGACGGCGGTACGGGGCTATGCTCGCCGCGTGCTGAGAAGCGACCGTCACAGCCGGATACTCGAGCATGTCGCCGCGCACGGCAGCGCGGACGTGAACCGGCTCTCCGTGCTCCTGGGCGTCTCACAGGCCACCGTGCGCCGGGACTTGCGGCAGCTCAGCGAGCGGCGCCTGCTCGAGCGCACGCACGGCGGCGCGGTGCTCGGCGGCCTCGGCATCGAACTGCCGCTGCGGCACCGGCTCGACCGGCGCTCCCCGCACAAGCAGGCCATCGCGCGCGCCGCCGCCGAGCTGGTGCCCGCCGGTGCCGTGGTCGGCCTGACCGGCGGGAGCACCACCAGCGAGGTGGCCCGGCTGCTCGCCGACCGCGGCCCCGTCACCGTCGTCACCAACGCCGTGAACATCGCGGCCGCTCTCGTGCTGCGCCCCGACGTCGCGCTGACCGTGACCGGCGGGACGGCGCGCAAGGAGAGCTACGAACTGGTCGGCCCCAGCGCGGAGAAGACCCTCGGCGACCACCACACCGACATCGCCTTCCTCGGTGTGGACGGCATCAGCGCGGCCCACGGGTGCACCACGCACGACCAGGTGGAGGCGGCCACCGACCGCGCCTTCGCGCAGCACAGCAGCAGGACGGTGGTGGTCGCCGACCACACCAAGCTCGGCCGCGCGACCTTCGCGAAGATCTGCCCCACGGCGGCCGTGCACACGCTCATCACGAACGCCTGCGCTTGCGAGGACGAGCTGGACGCGATCGCCGAGACGGGGGTACGGATCACCCTGGCCTGAAGCGCCCCGATGCGTTTGACGTGGTGTTTTCCATCGATTACGTTCGCTTTCGGCTGGCGTGACCACCAGCCCAGAGGCACGCCCAGCCGGTGAACCAGGCCCCGAGCCGTAAGCCCGGACCGAGTCGCCAGGACCGCAGTCCGCGTCCGAGGCGGGGACGTGTCCCTCTCCTCTTCGGAGCCCACCACTCATGCGCACCAAGCGAGTTCGCCCGCACCGGTCTCTGCTCGCCGCCGCGAGCGCGGCGGCCGTCCTCTCCCTCCTCGCCACGGCGTGCTCGGGCGGTACGACGCCCGAGACGTCCGATGGCTCGCCCGCCGCCTCCGCCGCCGTGACCCCGCCCCCCGCACACGCCGACTTCGACTACCAGCTCGGCGGCCCCTACACCCCGCCCGACGGCGTGTCCGTCGTGATCCGTGACCACACCGCCGCGCCCGCACGCGGCCGGTACGGCATCTGTTACGTCAACGCCTTCCAGGCCCAGCCCGGCGCGGAG
The DNA here is from genome assembly GCF_042740175.1 of Streptomyces sp. NPDC059009. NCBI lineage: Bacteria > Bacillati > Actinomycetota > Actinomycetes > Kitasatosporales > Streptomycetaceae > Streptomyces > Streptomyces sp. NPDC059009. The sequence continues at coordinate 21,557 of NZ_JBHYJB010000061.1, forward strand.
CGGGACTGGGACGACGACCTGCTCCTGCGCGACGACGCGGGCAAGGTCGTCATGGACAAGGACTGGGACGAGGCGATCCTGGACATCAGCACCCCGGTCAAGCGCGAGCGGGTCGCTCAGAAGGTCGACGCATGGATCGACTCCTGCGCGGCCAAGGGATTCAAGGCCGTGGAGCCCGACAACTACGACAGCTACACCCGCGCCCCCAAGGGCCTGCTGACCGCCGCCGACGCCAAGGCGTTCCTGCACCTCCTCGCCGAGCACGCCCACAAGAAGGGCCTGGCCATCGGCCAGAAGAACACCTCGCCCCTGGTCCGCGACCGCAAGCAGGTCGGCCTCGACTTCGCCGTGGTGGAGGAGTGCGGCCAGTACGACGAGTGCGGCGCCTACACCAAGGCGTTCGGTGCCCACGTGCTCGTCATCGAGTACACCGAGCGGGGCCTGGACAAGGCGTGCGACGGCTGGGGCGAGAAGCTGAGCATCGTGCGGCGGGACCTGGATGTCGTGCCGGCGGGCAAGAAGGGGTATGTGCGCGAGACGTGCGGTGACCGCTGACGGACCTCTGACGGCGCCTGCTCACGAAGCCGTCGTGAGCAGCTCGCGGCGGGCCGGAGTCGTCGGCGCGGTCGGCAGGGCGACGGCGACCACGCCGTTCGTCCTGCGGCCCGCAGCGAAGACGTACAGGCGCAGGGCCAGGAAGCGGCCGATGCCCGCCAGGGCCGAGGCCGAGAGGTAGACGGACTGCTCGAGGGCCACCCCCGGCGCGCTGACGACGGCGTGCAGGGCGAGCACCGCGATCGTCGTCACGACGTACGCGGCCGCCGCGGTCCCCGCGGACTGCAGGTGGTGGCGCAGTCCGCAGCGCAGGCCCCACCGGCGGGTGCGGACCTGCGAGGGTCCCGTCCCGAACGTGAAGCGCGCGTGCAGCTCCGTCGCGAGCACCGTGGAGACGACCGTGATCAGGGCGTTGGCCAGGGCGAACGGCATTACGTCGGCGAGCAGTGCGACCAGCGCGCTGGAGGCGAGGCCGACCCCGCCGCCGCAGACGACGAAGCGCACGAAGGAGGAGCAGGCACTCGGGGTGCCGGCACGCGATGTGCCGGCGTTCGAGGCGCTGTCCTGCGTGGTGCTGTCGTGCGCGGTGCGGTTCATCGGGCCCTCCCTCTGGGTGCTCGCTCCGTCGAAGCGAGTTCCCTGACGGTCGCCGACCGCCCTGACGCAGGGCTGTCACCGCACTGACCAAGCGCTGTCAGGTCTTGTCAGGCGTTGTCAGAGGAGGGAGGGAAGAGAAGAAGGGGCAGGGGCGGCGAGGCAGGTGGCGGCCGGGGGGCCATCAGCCTCCGGTGCTCTCCCGCACGATGACCTCGTGGCCGACCACATGGTCCTGCAGCGGCCCTGCGGCGGGATCGTCGATGCGCTCCAGGAGCAGGGACACCGCGGCGCGGGCGATCTCCTTCTTGTCGGGGGCCACCGTGGTCAGGCTGGGCACGCTGAAGCGGGATGCCTCGATGTCGTCGAAGCCGACCACGTCCAGGTCGCCGGGGACGCTGCATCCTTGTTCGTGCAGGGCCCGCAGCGCGCCGAGCGCGAGGTGGTCGTTGAGGCAGAGCAGGGCGTCGGGGCGGTGCGGGACGTCCATCAGCTCTGCCGCGGCGCGGGCGCCGTCCTGCCAGTGGAACGCGTCCACCGGCACCACGAGGTCGCTGTCGAAGGGGATGCCCGCCGCCCGGAGCGCCTCCCGGTAGCCGTCGGTGCGCAGCCGGTCGGTGCTCTGGCGGCCGCGTACCGTGCCGCCCACCACGGCGATGCGGCGGCGGCCCCGGGACAGGAGATGTTCGGTGGCCTCGCGTGCGGCCCGTACGTTGTCGATGGCCACATGGTCGGTGCTCCCCTCGGCGGGGCGCTCGCCGAGCAGGACCACGGGCAGCCCGCGGTCGCGGGTGACGAGGTCGCTGGGGCGCAGGGAGAGCGGGCTGAGGATGACGCCGTCGGAGAACTGGGCGTCGAAGCCGTGCAGCGCGGCCAGTTCGCGCTCGCGGGCGCCGTCGGTCTGGTGCAGCAGCATGGTCCGGCCCCGCCGGTCGGCCTCGATCATCACGTGCTTGGCCAGTTCGGCGAAGTAGGCGACGTCGAGTTCGGGGACGGCCAGGGTGATCATGCCGGTGCGGCCCTGACGCAGTTGGCGCCCGGCGATGTTCACCCGGTAGCCGAGTGCTTCGATCGCCTCGCGCACGGCTTCGCGCGTGCGGTCCGAGACGTGCTCGAAGTTGTTGATCACGTTGGAGACGGTCTTGGGCGAGACCCCCGCGTACTCCGCAACGTCCTTGATCCTGGGCCTGGCCGCCACGCTGTGCACTCCTTTCGTCCGCCGCGCCCGTGATCGTACCGACCATCACGAAACCGCTCCGGCCCTCATCCATGGCCGCTGAAATGTTTACATCGATGTAATCGGCATGATGCCATGGCTCTCGCACCGCCTGGCATCTCCCCCACGAGCAAGGAGCACCATGCCCGCCCCGCACCCCCCTGCCCCGCCGCGCCCCGAGTACCCGCGCCCGCAGTTCGCCCGCGAGGACTGGCTCAGCCTCAACGGCGCGTGGCAGTTCGAACTCGACCGGGCCGACACGGGGCTCGAACGCGGCCTGCGGGAGCGCGCGTTGACCGGCCGCATCACCGTGCCGTTCTGCCCGGAGTCGGAGCTGTCCGGGGTCGGCGAGACGGACTTCCTGGAGGCCGTCTGGTACCGGCGGACCGTGACCGTGCCCGCCTCATGGGGCGACGCCCGGGTGCTGTTGCACTTCGGCGCGGTCGACCACGACACGACCGTCTGGGCGGACGGCGTCGAGGTCGCCCGGCACCGCGGCGGCTTCACCCCGTTCACCGCCGACCTGGGCGATGTGGCCCGCCCCGGCGAGGAGTTGACGGTCGTCGTGCGGGCCCGCGACAGCCGCCACGGCGTCCAGGCCCGCGGCAAGCAGGCCACTTGGTACGCCAACACCCACTGCCACTACACCCGGACGACCGGCATCTGGCAGACCGTGTGGCTGGAGCCCGTGCCCCGCGACGTCGCGCTGCAGCGGCCGCGCATCACGCCCGACCTGGCCTCGGGGACGTTCTTCCTCGAACTCCCGCTGAGCGGCACCGCGTCCGGGCACCGGGTGCGCGCGACCCTCGCCGACGAGCACGGCACCGTCGTCACCGCCGAGGCCCGCGCCGATCTCGGCCTGTGTCCCCGCCTGGCGCTCGCCGTGCCCGCCGAGCGGCTGCGCGTCTGGTCGCCGCAGGACCCGCATCTGTACGACCTCACGCTCGAAGTCGTCGACGCGGAGGGCAGATCGGTGGACCGGGCACGGTCGTACGCGGGGCTGCGCTCGGTCTCGATCGACGGCAAGCGGCTCCTGCTGAACGGCGAGCCGCTCTTCCAGCGCCTCGTCCTGGACCAGGGCTACTACCCGGACGGCCTGATGACCGCGCCGAGCGACGCCGACCTCGTCCGCGACATCGAACTCGGCCTCGCGGCGGGCTTCAACGGGGCCCGGCTGCACCAGAAGGTCTTCGAGGAGCGGTACTTGTACCACGCGGACCGGCTCGGCTACCTGGTGTGGGGCGAGTTCGGCGACTGGGGCTGCGAGGTCGGCGTGCGCGACGACAACCAGCGCCCCGACGCCTCGTACGTCGCGCAGTGGCTCGAGGCCGTCGAGCGGGACTACTCGCACCCCTCGATCGTCGGCTGGTGCCCGCTCAACGAGACGTACCAGCCGCTGCACGACCGCATCACCCAGCTCGACGACGTGACGCGGGCGATGTTCCTGGCCACCAAGCAGGCCGACGCCACGCGTCCGGTGATCGACGCGTCCGGGTACGCTCACCGCGTGCCGGAGACCGACGTGTACGACTCACACTGCTACGAGCAGGACCCGGCCGCCTTCGCCAAGATCATGTCCGGTCTCGCCGAGGACACCCCGTACGTCAACTCCGGCCCCGAAGGGCGCCCTTGGTCCGTGCCCTACCGGGGGCAGCCGTACTTCTGCAGCGAATTCGGCGGCATCTGGTGGGACCCGCGGGCCGCGGCCGACACGGCGGGCGACGAACACGACGCGTCGTGGGGGTACGGCGAACGGCCGCGCACCGCCGCCGAGTTCGTCGACCGGTTCACCGGTCTGACGGGGGTGCTGCTGGAGGACCCGGACATGTTCGGCTACTGCTACACCCAGCTCACGGACGTCTTCCAGGAGCGCAACGGCGTCTACCGCTTCGACCGCAGCGAGAAGGTCGACACCGCGCTGTTGCGGGACGCACAGCTGCGCGCCCCGGCCTTCGAGGACCGCCGCCGGCCGTAACCGCCCGGCCCCGCCCGGTCCTCCTGGACCGCCGACCACCTTGAGGGAGCCTCATGACCGGCATACCTGCCACCGTCGGTCGTCCCGCACCCAGCCGACGGCGCGTGCTGACGGCCGCGCTCGGCGCCGGAGCCGCGGCCCTCGGCGCCGGGGCGCTCAGCGGCTGCGGCAGTGCGCTGGCGGCCGACGAGTCGGCCGTCCGGCTGTGGGACCCGTTCAGCGGGGCCGACGGCGCCCTGTTCGACGACATGGCCCGGGCCGCGCGGCCCGGCATGGCGGGCGCCCACATCGACCGCACGGTCCTGGAGTGGGGCACCCCGTACTACACGAAGCTCGCGATGGCCTCGGCCGGCGGGCGCGGCCCGGACGTGGCGGTCGCGCACATGTCGCGGCTCGCGGGGTACGCGCCCACCGGCCTCGTGGACCCCTGGGACCTCGGCCTGCTGGCCCGGTACGGCGTCCGCCAGGGCGACTTCAGCGAGGTGGTGTGGTCCCGGACCCGGTACGAGGGGCAGACGTACGCGATCCCGCTGGACACCCACCCGTTCATCGTGTTCTTCCACCCGGAGCACGCAGAGAAGGCCGGTCTGCTCACCAAGGAGAGCGCGCTCGACCTGGACGCGTTCTCCTCGCCCGACCGTTTCCTCGCGGCGGGCAAAGAGTTGGCGAAGGCGTCCGGCAAGCAGGGCATCGCGTTCGGGTACGCCAACGACCCCGCGCAGGGCTGGCGGCTGTTCTACGGGCTGTACCGGCAGACGGGCGGCGCGTTCGAGCTGCCCGAGGGCGGCCCGTCCGAGGTGGACGTCGACCGCATGGCCGAAGTGATCGCCTTCATGGCGAAGCTGGTCGACGGGCGGGTCAACCCCCGGCGCCTGGACTACGCGTCGGGCATCGCCGCATTCTCCAACCGGCAGACGGCGATGATCCTTTCGGGCGAGTGGGAGCTCGGCACCTTCCGGGCCGCGGACAAGAAGGTGGGCGCGGCCCCGTTCCCCACCGTCTTCGGCACGCCCGCCGTCTACGCCGACTCCCACTCCTTCGTGCTCCCCCACCGCGACCGACCCGACGAGCGGCACCGGCGCCGTACGCACCGGGCGGTGGCCGCCCTCCTGAAGGCCGGTCAGATCTGGGCGGGTGCCGGTCACATCCCCGCGTACGGGCCGGTGACCCGGACCAGGGAGTACGGGGAGCTGCTGCCGCAGGCGCACTACAAGTCGGCCCAGGACCATGTCGTCCTGGACCCCTCGGTCTGGTTCGCGGGCGCGGGCTCCGACTTCCAGAACGCGATGTCGCAGGTCCTCCAGCAGGCTCTGCTGGACGGCCTGTCCCCAGGCCGTGCGGCGCGCGCGATGGTGCGGCGCCTCAACACCTTCCTCGCCAAGCCCAGCCCGGCCTGACCGGCCGCCACCCCTCTCGCAGGAGGCACCACGATGCCCTCTCCGCACGCCTCGCCCCCGGCCGGGGGCCGGCCGGTGCGACGGCTGCTGTCACCGGGCCTGCTCTTCGCGCTGCCCTTCCTCACCCTGTTCGCGGTGTTCATGGTCTGGCCGCTGGGCCAAGGGCTGTGGATGAGCCTGACGGACGCGTCCCTGTCGACGCACGCGCCCTCGTTCATCGGCGTCGACAACTTCACCGAGGCGTTCCGGGACGCAGAGATGTGGCGGGCGCTCGGGCACACCGTCCTGTTCACCGCCATCTCCACGGTCCCGCTCGTCGCCGTGGCGCTGGGCATGGCGCTGCTCGTGCACACGGGTCTGCCGGGCCAGTGGGTGTGGCGGCTCGCGTTCTTCGCGCCGTATCTGCTGCCCGTCGGCGTGGTCAGCCTGCTGTGGCTCTGGCTGTACCAGCCCGACCTCGGGCTCTACAACCATCTCCTCGACGGGCTCGGGCTCGGTCAGGTCGGCTGGCTCACCGACGAGTCGGTGGCCCTGTGGGCGATCGCCCTGACGACGCTGTGGTGGACGGTCGGCTTCAACTTCCTGCTGTACCTGGCCGCGCTGCAGTCGATCCCGGACCACCTCTACGAGGCGGCGGCGATCGACGGGGCCGGGGCGTGGCGGCGCCTGTGGTCGATCACGCTGCCCCAGCTCGGCCGCATCACGGTCGTCATCACCGTGCTGCAGGTCCTCGCGTCCCTGAAGGTCTTCGACCAGGTCTATCTGCTCACCAAGGGCGGCCCGAACAACTCCACGCGGCCCGTCGTCGAGTACGTCTACGACATGGGCTTCACCGGCTACCGGCTCGGCTACGCCTCGGCGATCAGCTACATCTTCTTCGCCCTCGTGATCCTCGCCTCCGCGCTCCAGCTCACCGCACTCCGCCGCCGGGAGAAGTGACCATGGCCTCCACCGACACCTCCGTCCGCGCCGCCTCCGCACCCCGGAAAATGCCCCCGGTGCGCCCGCCCGGGCCACCACGGCGGCCGTCGCGCGCCCGCGGCAACCTGACGCTCGGGGAGAGCCGCACCGCCCGCGTCCTGGCGACCACTGCGCTCACGGCCGCCGCCCTGGTGTGGCTGCTGCCGATGTCCTGGGCCCTGCTGACGGCCTTCAAGTCCGAGCAGGACGCCAGCGATCCGCTGCACTGGCTGTGGCCGAGGCACGGCCTCACCCTCAAAGGGTTCACCACCGTCTGGGAGCGCGGCGACCTGCCGCTGTGGATGCTCAACAGCCTGCTGATCTCGGCCGCCGTGACCGTGATCACGGTGCTCGTCTCCGCGATGGCCGGATACGCCTTCTCCCGTACGGCGTTCGCCGGGCGCCGCTCCCTGTTCGCGCTCACGGTCGCGGCCGTGCTGGTCCCGCCGCAGATCCTGATCGTGCCGTGGTTCCGGCAGATGCTGACGCTGCACCTGCTGGACACGTACGCGGCGGTGATCCTGCCGCAGACGGTGGCGCCGGTGATGGTGTTCATCCTGAAGAAGCACTTCGACTCGCTGCCGCGGGAGTTGGAGGAGGCGGCCCGGATCGACGGGGCCGGACACTGGCGGATCTTCTGGTCGGTGCTGCTTCCGCTGTCGCGTCCGATGCTCGCCGCCGTGGCGATCTTCGTGTTCATCGGGGCGTGGAACAACTTCCTGTGGCCGTTCGTGTCCACCTCCGACCCGTCCCTGATGACGCTGCCCGTCGGCATCACGTCGGTGAAGGACGCCTACGGCATCCAGTACGCGCAGTCGATGGCCTCGGCGGTGCTCGCCGCGCTGCCGCTCGTGGTGGTGTTCGTCTTCTTCCAGCGGCACATCGTCAAGTCGGTGGCGACGACCGGCCTCGGCGGCCAGTGAGCCCGGGCAGCCCACCGAGTCCGAGCGGGCCCACCGTCAACACGCGCGGACAGGCGTCCCGTTGACATGCCCTTCGCCTCTTCCCTACGGTCCTGGGGCTATGAGGTTTACATCGATGTAAGGAGCCGCCCATGCGCACCCGGCACCGCTCAGCCCTGATCACCGCCTTACTGGCCCTGCTCATCGGCCTGGTCGCCTCGCCGCAGGCCGTAGCGGACAAGCCCGCCCCCGCCGCGGCGTCGGGCACCTTCCGCAACCCCCTGAACACCGGCCCCGATCCTTTCATGGCGTACGCCAACGGGGCCTACCACCTCACGACCACCCAGGGCGACAGCATCAAGATGTGGCGTTCGAAGTCCATGTCCACGCTGCTCGACGCCGACCCCATCACTGTGTGGAAGGACACCGACGCCTCGCGCAACAAGAACATCTGGGCGCCGGAGTTCTACCGCTTCGGCGACCACTGGTACCTCTACTACACCGCCGACGACGGCACCGACGAGCACCACCGTCTGTACGTCCTGGAGTCGCAGGGCGACGACCCGGCCGGCCCGTACCACTTCAAGGCGAAGCTCGCCCCGCCCAACCACGCGAACGACTTCGCCATCGACCCGGGCGTCTTCCAGCACAACGGCAAGCTCTACCTGGCCTACAGCGGCCGCAACCCGTACCAGCACAACGGGCTCAACATCGCGCCGATGTCGAACCCGTACACCGTCTCGGGCGGCGCCGTCGCGCTCGACGGCGCCGGGGGCTGCCCCGAGGTCCGCGAGGGCCCGGAGTTCCTCCACCGCAACGGCCGTACGTGGATGACGTATTCGACCTGCGACACCGGCAAGCCCGACTACCAGCTGTGGATGATGTCCCTGCCGGACGGCGCCGACCCGCTGGTGCCCGGCAACTGGAAGCAGCACTCCGGGCCCGTCTTCTCGCGCGCCGACGACCGCGGCGTGTACGGCCCCGGCCACCACGCCTTCTTCAAGTCCCCCGACGGCAAGGAGGACTGGCTGATCTACCACGCCAAGACCACGGCGGTGAACACGTACTCGAACCGCACCACCCGCGCCCAGAAGATCAGTTGGAACGCGGACGGCAGCCCGAACCTCGGCAGGCCGCTCGCGCTGGGGGCGACCCAGGACCTGCCGTCCGGCGATCCGGGGTCGGGCAACCACTGGATCAACGACGACGGCCGGTCCAGCGGCGACGGCACCGTCTCCTACACGGGCACCTGGAACTCGGGCACGGGCTGTGCCACCCAGTGCTTCTGGAGCGACGACCACTGGAGCGACAAGGCGGGCAACACCGCCACGTATCGCTTCACCGGTACCCGGATCGCCCTGCTCTCCGTGAAGGACACCGGCAACGGCATCGCCGCGATCAGCGTCGACGGCGGCCCCGAGCAGCGCGTCGACTTCCATGGCGCGATCCGCACCGGCGAGACCCTCCAGTACCTCAGCCCCCGCCTCGCGAGCGGGCGCCACACGCTGCGCGTGCGGGTCACCGGTGAGCACAACTCCTCGTCCAGCGGCTCCTTCGTGAGCGTGGACCGGGCCGAGGTCTACACGGACTGACCCTCCCCGGCGGACAAGTGCCCTGTGTGCGGGGCGAGTCGGACGACTGAGCGCGACCGTCCGACTCGTCCCGCACACCCCTTCCACACGATCCGCCCGTGCACATCCATTGACCCACGCGATTCACGATTCTAACTTCAGTTCTCATACATGGACGCCCTGTGGACGCCGTCCGCCGCGGTCGAAGGAGAACTGACGTTGCCCCTGCTCGTCGTCGGCATCAGCGTCGTGGCCCTGCTCCTGCTCATGACCCGGCTGAAACTCAACGGCTTCGCCGCGCTGCTGCTCGTGGCGGTCGGCGTGGCCCTGGTGCGCGGCATCCCGGTGGCGGCGATACCCGACGTGCTCTCCAAGGGCATCGGCGACCAGATCGGCGACACCATGCTGACCATCGGTCTCGGCGCCATGGCCGGCCGCGTCATGGGTGACTCGGGGGCCGCGCAGCGCATCGCCGACCGGCTGCTTGCCGCCTTCGGTCCGCGCTGGGTGCAGGTGGCGATGGTCGTGGCGGCCATGCTCATCGGCGTGACCATGTTCTACGAGGTCGCCTTCGTCATCATCGTCCCGGTCGCGTTCACGCTGGTCCGCGTCACCGGCGCCGATCTGCTCTGGGTCGGCCTGCCGATGTCGATCGCCCTGTCCACCATGCACAGCTTCCTGCCGCCGCACCCGGGCCCCACCACCGTGGCCGCCGCCTTCCACGCGTCCGCCGGACTGACGCTGTTCTACGGCCTGTTCATCGCCGTGCCCGTCGGCGCCCTCATCGCCCTGGTGTGGCCGCGCCTGCCCTTCGTACGCCGCATGCGCCCCACCCTGCCCGAGGGGCTGGTCGGCGGGCGCGTGTTCAGCGATGCCGAGATGCCGGGCCTGGCCTGGTCGTTGACGGTGGCGCTGTTCCCCGTGGTCCTCATCGCCGGGGCCGCCGTGACCGACATGGCCGCGTCCGGCGACTCGCCGCTCCTGCACGTCATCGCCTTCCTCGGTTCCGCGCCCGTCGCGCTCCTGCTCACCCTGCTGCTGTCCCTGTGGGCGTTCGGGCCGCGCGTCGGCCGCAGCCTTTCGGAGGTCGCCGAGTCCTGCCGGTCCGCCGCCTCGGCGATGGCGATGATCCTGCTCGTGATCGGCGCAGGCGGCGCGTTCAAGCAGGTGCTCGTCGACGGCGGGATCTCCGACTACATCAAGGACACGACGGACGGCTGGCCCCTCTCACCGATCGTCCTCGCGTGGCTGATCGCCGCCATCCTGCGGGTGGCGCTCGGCTCCGCGACCGTCGCCGTCGTCACCGCGTCCGGGGTGGTCCTGCCGCTGCTCGCGGGCAGCGGGGCGCACCCGGAGATGATGGTGCTCGCCGTCTCCTGCGGATCGATCGCGTTCTCCCATGTGAACGATCCCGGTTTCTGGATGTTCAAGGAGTACTTCAACCTCTCCGTCGTCGACGCGCTCAAGGCCCGCACCACCTACACGACGACCCTCGCGGTCCTGGGCCTCGGCGGCGTGCTCGCCGTCGAGGCGGCCCTGGACGCGCTCAGCCTGTGACCCGATGACCGGACGACTGGACGACCGCAATCCCCTGGCCCCCGAGGAGCCTTGATGAACACCCCCGCCCGCACCGCCGCCCAGCCCACCGTGACCGGCTTCGCCGTCTATCCCGTGGCCGGGCGCGACTGCATGGAGCTCAACCTGTCCGGCGCCCACGGCCCCTACTTCACCCGCAACGTCGTCGTCCTCACCGACTCCGAGGGCCGTACCGGCCTCGGCGAGGTGCCCGGCGGCGAGGCCATCATGGCGACGCTGCGCGATGCCGCGCCCCTGGTCGTCGGCGCGACGGTGGGCGACTACAAGCGCGTCCTGCGCGAGATCGGGCTCCGCTTCGGCGACCGCGACACCACCGGGCGGGGCGAGCAGACCTTCGACCTGCGCACCACGGTGCACGCCGTCACCGCCGTCGAGTCGGCGCTGCTCGACCTGCTGGGACAGCACCTCGGCGTCTCCGTCGCGGCGCTCCTCGGGGACGGTCAACAGCGGGATTCCGTACGCGTGTTGGGCTACCTCTTCTATGTCGGCGACCCGGACCGCACCTCTCTGGAGTACGCGCGTGAGCCCGACGCCGCGGTCGCGTGGCACCGGATCCGGCACGAGGAGGCCCTCTCCCCCGAGGCGATCGTCCGCCAGGCCGAGGCCGCGCACGACCACTACGGCTTCCAGGACTTCAAGCTCAAGGGCGGGGTCCTGCCGGGCGGTGAGGAGGTCCGGGCGGTACGCGCCCTCAAGGACCGCTTCCCCGAGGCCCGCATCACCCTCGATCCGAACGGCGCCTGGTCGCTGCGCGAGGCCGTCGAGCTGTGCGCGCCGCTGGTCGGCACGCTCGCCTACGCCGAGGACCCCTGCGGCGCCGAGGACGGCTATTCGGGGCGCGAGGTCCTCGCCGAGTTCCGCCGGGCGACGGGGCTGCCGACGGCGACCAACATGATCGCCACCGACTGGCGGCAGTTGACGCACGCGCTGGCCCTGCAGTCGGTCTCCATCCCGTTGGCCGATCCGCACTTCTGGACCCTGCAGGGCTCGGTCCGCGTGGCCCAGCTGTGCCATGCGATGGGACTGACCTGGGGCTGTCACTCCAACAACCACTTCGACATCTCGCTGGCCATGGTGGTTCACTGCGGCGCCGCGGCGCCCGGCGCGTACAACGCCCTGGACACCCACTGGATCTGGCAGGAAGGACAGGAGCGGCTCACCACCGCCCCGCCGCGCATCGTCGGCGGCGAGATCGCCGTTCCCGACGCCCCCGGCCTGGGCGTCACCCTCGACCTGGACCGACTGCACGCCGCGCACGAGCTCTATCTGAAGAAGGCGCTCGGCGCCCGGGACGACAGCGTTGCCATGCAATTCCTCGTCCCCGACTGGCAGTTCGACGCCAAGCGGCCCTGCCTGGTGCGCTGAGCGGGGCGGGGCCAGGGGGACCGGGCGGGGTGTGACCGAAAAGCGACCCCTAAATGATCATGAATGGCGGCATCGGATGTATACATAAGCGGTGAATTTACGCACCTCCCTCCCCTCTGCATGCGCCCTGGCGGTCTTGGCCACGGCTCTCGTCGCCGGACCTGCCGCCGCGGCGGAGCCGTCGGCCGCCGCCGACCGGACCGGCGCACCACCGAACAACACCCTGTGCATCTACAGCACCGAGACCACGGAGAAGACCACCGGCGGCTACGTCTGGGACGTGGGCAGCCGCGCCTACAGCGTGTGGAACTCCCAGGACTTCAAGGACAAGTACGGGCAGCTCTCCTACAAGGAGCAGATGAACAAGCTGCTGTACGAACTGAACGTGAGCCAGCACGTGTTCGGCCACAGCTGGCTGGTGCACTTCAACTCCGACGGCGCGTTCCAGCGCAAGCTGGCCGGGGGCGAGGCCGCACGCTACGACACGTACTCCTTCCAGCCGCAGGACCCCGACGGCCGCAACGGCGACGGCAGCCCGGTGGACGGCATGTCCGTCAACTACACCGGCTACGACTTCAACGCGCCCGGCAAGCCCCTGGTGGAGTGGGACCGGCCGAGCCGCAAGCAGGACCGCGACGGGGCCTACTCGCCGCGCGCCGCCCGCTGCAAGACCCTCAACTCCACCCAGGAATCGGCCTTCGAGCGGGAGATCGAGCGGCGCAAGAAGGCCGACGAAAAGTACACGCTGCTGCCCACCTGGAACTACCTGCTGACCGGCGGCTGGGCCGGGTCCCCCGCCAGGAACTGCACGACGTTCGCCCTGCAGGTGTGGGACACCACGATGGCGGACTCCCCCGCCGAGCGCATCGACCCGAGCCTGCCGCTGCCCGCCACGGACCTCAACCAGCGCGGTGCCAAGGTCCCGCAGGACCTCACCCAGAGCGAGTTCTCGGCGTGGATCCCGGCGCTGGCCGGCAAGTGGATCCGCGAGAAGAACGGCATGCGGGAGGAGAACAGCGACGTTCCGCGCTTCGCTGAGGACGGCCTGACGCCGACGCCGGTGATACCGATGAAGTCGGTGAAGCAGGCGAAGCCGTAAAGAATGGGGTCCGAGGGCGAGTTCGCCTTCGGACCCCATTTCTTACTTCTCCTCGCCTCCCCTTACCGCTGCAAGGTCAGAGCATGATGAGCAGACGCGTCTTCGGCTTGAGCTTCCTGTTCACCGAACGGCTCTGCACATACACCTCCAACTTGGGATTGTTTCCCGCCTTCACGGAAACGGTCCCCTGGATTCCCGAACCGAAGAGGAGGCTGCGCGCCGCGTCTCCCGTATAAGCGCGGTCGGTGTCCTTGTCGACCACGATGACTTCTTTGTTCTGCTGGACCTGGGCGCGGGCGCCCAACTGGTAATAGCAGGCGCCGCGTTCATACGTGACTCCCGGATGCGAGTTCACGAAGGGGCGGATCTCGACCTCCTTGTCGACCTTCAGGAGCCGGTATTTGTCCGCCGGAATCGGTTCGAGGTTCGCCCGCACCTCGTCGAGCGATATGTCCTGGCCGACGGCGAACAGGTTCTTCGTGCCGCGCACGCCCTGTTCCCGCCCGCGCAGGAAGCTGGTGGCGGCGGCGCGCACGGTGCCGATGGCCTCCTCGACGCCCTTCTGGGAGTCCGCGTCCCAGATGGCGATGTTGCCGGCCGGGAAGCCGTAGTTCTGCGCGGTGCGCTTGGCCAGGGAGTTGGGCACGAGGATGGCGGACGTCCAGTGGCCCGGGAGGCCGCCCATCTTCGCGGTGATCTTGTCGAGCCAGGGGCCGAGGATCGTCATGTCGCCGTCGTGGCGTATGTCTCCCCCGGACGCATTCTCCTCACCGTCCGTCACGACGATCTGGAGGAAGCTGTGCTCGCCGTACTCCTCCCAGATATGGCCGAGGTCGTCCAGGGACTTGAGAGAAGCCTCGATCAGTGCCGTCGCGCCATTGTTCACCTTGTACAGGCCGCGCATGGACGGAAGATGCTTCACGTCCATGTCCCACACCAGGTTCTCCACCCGGTGGTCGAAGGAATAGAGGCTGATCCGGGTCTCGTGCCCGAGGCTGTCCGATTCAGCCTTGAGCCCCGCAACGAACTCATCGACGACGCGGATGAGTTGGCTCTGGTGCGGATACATGGAACCCGAACTGTCCACGACCAGAGCGACGTGGTTCACCTTGTGCTGAATCCTGTTTGCGGACACGTGTGTGCTCCCCCTCCGAGGTTCCCCGAGTGATGTATTCACTCTATGGGGAGGCACTGACAACGGCCCTGGATCATGGTCTCTTGTGGATGCTCAGGAACCGTAGGAGAGTTGGCGCCGACCCGGGCTGACACACTTATCGGTGACGGAGGAACCAGATGGGGACCAAGCAGCAACTCAAGGGCCTGCCCGCGGACGCGGATCTGCGGCGCGCGGACTCCCTCGCACGGGAGATCTTCTCGGACGTCGCCAACAAGTGGGCCCTGCTGATCATCGAGGCGCTCGGCGAACGCACGCTGCGCTTCAGCGAGTTGCGCGACCAGGTCGAGGGCGTCAGCCACAAGATGCTCACCCAGAATCTGCGCATGCTGGAGCGCAACGGCCTGGTCGACCGGAAGGTGCACCCCACCGTGCCGCCGCGGGTCGAGTACACCCTCACCGAGCCGGGCCGCGGTCTCCTCGCCACGGTCGACGCCATGTGCGGCTGGACGCACCGCAACCTCGGCCACATCGAGGACGCGCGCCGCCGCTTCGACGCCTGACGGGTGCCCGCCCTGAGGTGCGGGTGCCCGGCGGGAGCGAGTGCGGCAAGCGGATGCGCAGCGCCGGGTGCGGGGAGGTGCCCTACGCCTCCCGGAACTGGTCGTACATCGCCGGGAGTTGCCGGAACCCCGCCGACTCGTACGTGGCGACGGCTCCGGTATTGGCGCTCGGGGTGCAGACGAGCGCGCTGGACGAGCCCAGCTCCTGGAGCGCGGCCGCCGCGGCGACGGTGATCGCCCTGCCGTAGCCGCGCCCGCGGTGTTCGCGGTGCACGCCCATCGGTTCGAGCAGCCCGGGCCTGTCAGGTCCGGCCGACCACACCGTCACCGCCGCCACCGCGTCGCCCCGGCCGTCGTACGCCACCAGGCACCGGGCATCGGCGTAGGGCGGTCCGGACGCCATCGCCCGCCAGCGCTCCTCCGTGAACATCGTGCTGCCGAACGCGGACCGATGGACGGCGGTGCGCGCCTGCGTCCCCTCCGGGCCGCTCACCACCTCGGTCCGCACGCCCGGGTCGGGCACCGGCTCCGAGAGGTCGCGGCGCAGTGGCGTCCACGGCTCGTCGATGTCCCAGCCGTGCTCGGCCAGGAGGTCGCGGAACCTTGCCCCCATGGGTGACTCGATGGCCCTCTTCCCCTCGGCGGGCAGTACGCCGCGCTCCGGCACCGTCACGTCCTCGGCCAGCTGCCGCGCCAGTTCCCCGTCCTGCCGGGCCTCCGGCGCGATGGTCAGCCGCAGCAGCCCGGGCCCGTCCAGCAGGCCGACGGCGAGCACCCGTCCGTTCCGGCTCCACGTCCGGACCGCCGCCGCCGTCGCCTCCGCGCCCTCTCGCCAGAACCAGCCCAGGTCCCTCGGATGCAACTGCATCGGCGCCCCCTCGTACTGCCAATCCCGCAGCACGCCCACCACTTCGCCGAGCCCGTCGGTCCCCGGCTCACTCATCACCGTCGGCATACCTCGCATACCGCTGATCAGACCTCACCGCATCGGCGGTCCGCATCCGGTTTTCGGCCGGCAGGGACCCCTCGGGCGCCGCCTGGCCCTGCTGGGCGGCGCTTGGCGGCGCTCGGCGGTGCTTGGCAGTGCTCGGCGGTGCTTGGCAGTGCTCGGCGGTGCTTTGCCAATACCGCAAGTTCCCGTGCCAAGCCGTGGGGGCCCTGCCGAGACTGAGGGCACTCCGACGCACCCCGTGCATTACGAGGCACTGAGTGCATTCCTACGCAGGGAGTCTTCATGAGCGCCACTGATGCTGCCGTGTTCTGGGACGGCGTCTACGCGGCCCGGCCCGGGGCCGACGCGACGTCCCCCGACGGGCCGTCCCCCAACGCTCGGCTCACCGAGACGGTGACGGGCCTGGAGCCGGGCGACGCATTGGACCTCGGTTGCGGTGAGGGCGGCGACGCGCTGTGGCTCGCCGGTCAGGGGTGGCGCGTCACCGCCGTGGACATCTCGGCTGTGGCGGTCGGACGGGGCGACGATCGTGCCCGTGCACGGGGCCTCGGCGACCGCGTCGTCGGCGTGCGGCACGACGTGCACCAGTCCTTTCCCGCCGGCAGCTTCGACTTGATCTGCGCCCACTATCTGCACACCCCCTGCGACCTGGACCGGACGTCCGTCCTGCGCTCGGCCGCATCTGCGCTGCGCCGGGGCGGGCGGCTGCTGGTCGTCGACCACGGCTCGACCGCGCCGTGGTCGTGGAACCAGGATCCCGGGACCCGCTACCCGAGCCCCCAGGAGGTCGCCGCCGGCATGGACCTGGACCCGCGGACCTGGACGGTCGAGCGGGCCGACGCGCCCCGCCGGATCGCCAACGGGCCGGACGGGCGCACCACCGAGGTCACCGATCACGTCCTGCTCGTCCGCCGCACCGGATGACACGGCGGCCCGCACCGCCGTCGGCAACGAAGGAGCTCACCGTGCCCAGCACCACCCGCCGCAACCGCCGCCGCGACACCCCTCCGCCCCGGACCGCGAACGACGAGCTCGAGGTCCTGCGCGGATTCCTCGACTACCTCCGGACCTCGATGGCCGCGAAGGTCGACGGCGCACCCGAACCGCAGGTGCGCACAGCCGCCGTGCCGTCGGGGACGAACCTGCTCGGCCTGCTCAACCACCTGACGTTCGTGGAGCGTTCGATGTTCCTCGGGGAGGACGTCGCCGACTGGCAGGGGACGTTCGCGGCCGCGGCTGCGGACAGCGTGGCCGAGGTCGTGGCCCGCTACCAGGACGCGGTCGAGCGCGCGAACGTCGTGCTCGACACGTGCGGCGATCCCGGGGCCCCCGTCCCCCGGCCGGAGTCGGCCCGACCCGCCCCCAGCGTCCGGTGGGCCCTCACCCACATGATCGAGGAGACCGGGCGGCACGCGGGCCACGCCGACATCCTGCGCGAGCTGATCGACGGTTCGACCGGCCGCTGACCTGGCGAGGGCCCCCACGCCAGGGAACGACGTGAGGGCCCTCGCTCACAGCCACTCATGCACTCGTGCACTCATACGTCCGCACTCAACTGCCTTTGGTGATCGTGCTCATCAGGGTTCAGTCGTCCCCCTTCACCGAGACCAGAACACTCTCCGGGGCAGCCCGCACGGTGTTCTTCGCCCGGGGTCGGCTGAACCGGCGGACCAAGGGCATCTCCACCCACGTGAACAGCGCGTGGGAGAGCGCGAGACAGAACACGAAGATGGCGAGGACCAGCCCGGCCCCGGCGACCGGCGACATCTCGTAGTGGACCGCGATCCACCGGTAGCAGTACATGAGGACCACGGCGTGCACCATGTAGAAGGCGAAGGACCGTTCGCCGAGCCACACCAGGGCCCGATGGCGGAACGGTGAGGCATCGCCCCGCGTATCGGCGAGCGCCCCGGCGGCCACCAGCGGCACGAGCCAGACGACGGACCCGCCGCCCAGACCGAACAGGTACGGGAGCTGCAGGGTGACCACGTAGCCGCCCACGGCGATCAGACCGGCGGGCACCAGTCCGAGGCGAGGCCACGCTCCGGCCATCACCAGCCGGGCGATCACCATGCCGAGGACGAACTCCAGGGCCCGCACCGGCGGGAAGAGATAGACGAACCAGATCTGCTCGTAGGAGAGCGAGCCGTACGGCGGGACGCCCAGCGCGGGGCCGTTGATCAGGTACTGGCCCACCAGTGGCGCGACCCACGTGAGTGCGGCGACGCCGCCCGCGAGTACCCAGAGGCGACGGAACGGCACCCGGTTCACGAGCCAGAGCAGCGCCGGGAAGCTGAGGTAGAAGAAGAGCTCGCAGGAGAGCGACCAGCTGACCGTGTTCATCGTCCGCGACGTCCCCACGTCGCTGAACCACGACTGGACGAGGAAGACATTGGCCAGCGTCGCCTTGAGCGTGAAGACGTCCGACGCGATCAGCATCAGGACCGCGGTGAGCCCGAGGGTGACCAGGTGGTTCGGGAAGACCTTCACCACCCTGCGCCGCCAGATGCTCGTGGCCCGGTCGCCGGGCCTGGCCACCCAGGTCAGCACGAAACCGCTCAGCAGGAAGAAGAACGTCACGCCGTAGTAGCCGGAGTTGGCGAACACGTCGCCGAGGAAGTCTCCTGTCGACCCCCTGATGTAGGGGAACTGGGTGGCGTGGAGGGCGAAGACGAGGAACGCCCCGATGAAACGCATTCCGGTCAGCGAGGGAAGCATGCCGACTCTCGGCTGCACTGGTTGGACTGACATCACAACTGCCTCTCTACGACGGGACGTTCACGTGCCGTCGACGCTAGGTTCCAGGGATCGTTCAAGGTCAGGGCGGCCGCTCCCGTGGAGCGGCCGCCCAGCTCTAGGGGCTGTGCTGCTAGCCGGCCCGCCGGGCCCGCAGGGACGGCCGCCGGGGCCTGCGTGCGTGGGCGAGTTGGCCGGTGAGCCCCGCCACCGTGGGGTGCTTGAAGACGGCTCGCACGTTCAGCTCCGCGTCGAGGCGGGCCCGGATGCGCGCGATCAGCCGGGTGGCGAGGAGCGAGTGGCCGCCGAGCTCGAAGAAGCTGTCGTCCAGGCCCACTTCGTCGACGCCGAGGACCTCGGCGAACAGGGCGCACAGCTCCCTCTCCTGCGCCGTGGTGGGCTTGCGGCCGCCCGCCGCCGCGCTGAAGTCGGGCACCGGGAGGGCGCGCCGGTCCAGCTTGCCGTGCGGGGTCAGCGGCAGGGCGTCGAGGGAGACGATCGCCGCCGGGACCATGTGGTCGGGCAGTGTGGCCGCGAGATGGGCGCGCAGCTCCGTACCCGCGACCGGCCGCGCGGTGACCACGTACGCGGCGAGGCGCTTGTCTCCGGGACGGTCCTCACGGACGACGACGGTCGCCTGCTCGACCTGCGGGTGCCGGGCCAGCACGGCCTCGATCTCGCCGAGTTCGATGCGGAACCCGCGGATCTTCACCTGGTCGTCGGCCCGCCCCAGGTACTCCAGGGCGCCCTCGGACGTCCAGCGCACCACGTCCCCGGTCCGGTACATCCGCTCGCCCGGCGCCCCGAACGGGCAGGGCACGAACCGCTCGGCGGTCAGGGGCGCGCGCCGCAGGTAGCCACGGGCGAGTTGGGCCCCGGCCACGTACAACTCCCCTGCCACGCCCGGCGGCACGGGCCGCAGGCCGCCGTCCAGGACGTAGGCGCGCGTGCCCGGGACGGGCCTGCCGATCGGGGGTGTGCCGTCGCCCGGGTCGAGGGGGTCGCTCATGGTGACGGCGACGGTCGCCTCGGTCGGCCCGTACGCGTTGACCATGCGCCGCCCGGCCGCCCAGCGCTCGACCAGGTCCGCCGAGGTGGCGTCGCCGCCCACGATCAGGGAGGCGAGGCCGGGCAGCCGGGCGTCGGGGACTCCGGCGAGGACCGTCGGCGGGATCAGCGCATGGGTCACCCTTCGGGCCTGGATCACTTCTGCGAGCGCCTCGTCGGCGAGCGGCCCGTCGTCCGGGGCGATCAGCGCCGCGCCCGAGGTCAGCGCCATGCACAGCTCCAGCACCGAGGCGTCGAAGCTGGGCGAGGAGAACTGCAGGACTCGGCTCTGCGGCGTCACCGCGAACCGCTCGCGCTCGGCGGCCGCGAAGGCGGCGATGCCCCGGTGGGTGACCACAACTCCCTTGGGCCTGCCGGTCGATCCGGAGGTGTAGATGAGATACGCGGGTGCGTCCACGGATGCCGGACCGGTCCCCTTCACCTCCGTCCCGTCCGTCCCCTGTGCGCCGCCCTCTCCGGCCGGTGGCGTCTCGTCGAGCAGCAGCGGCGTCATGGCTGCGGCGTCGGCGTCGGGCACGTCCGCCAGGTGGCGGCGCGTGGTGAGCACGGCGGCGGGGCGGGCGTCGGTGAGGACGAACGCGATGCGCTCGGCGGGGTAGTTGGGGTCGATCGGCAGATAGGCGGCGCCTGCCTTCATCACCGCGAGCGAGCCGATCACCGACTCGACGGACCGGCCGAGCAGGAGCGCCACGGTCTGTTCGGCGCCGATGCCGCGACGGTTCAGACGGGCCGCCAACTGGTCGGTGAGGACGTCCAGTTGCGCGTACGTGAGCCGGGACCGCGGTCCCTCCACGGCCACGGCGTCGGGTGTGCGTGCCGCCTGGGCGGTGAACAGGGCGGGCAGGGTGGCCGGGGGCACGGGGTCGCCCTGGGTGTTCCAGTCGACGAGGATGCGTCGGCGTTCCTCGGCGTCGAGCAGGTCGAGCTCGGCCAGGGGCAGTTCGGGGTGGTCCGCGATGGCGGTCAGGACGCGGAGGTAGCGCCGGGCGACGGCGTCGATGGCGGCGCGGTCGATCAGGTCCGGGGCGTGGTCGAAGCGCAGGTGCAGGGTGTCGGCGGCGGGTGTGGCCACGAGGGTCACCGGGTAGTGGGTGACGTTCGGCGAGTCGACTCCGGTGATCGCGCACCCGGCCGCCTCCGCAGGCCGGTCCTCGACGCCGGAGGGGTAGGACTGGAAGGCGACCAGCGTGTCGAACAGGGCGTCCACGCCGACGGCTCGGTGGATGGCGCCCAGGCCCGCGTGGTGGTGGTCGAGCAGGGCGGCCTGTCGGCGCTGCAGGTCCTTCAGGACGTCGGCGAGGGTGTCGCCGGGCGCCGAACGGACCCGTACCGGCAGGGTGTTGATGAAGAGGCCGACCATCGATTCCACGCCGGGAAGCCCGGCGGGCCGCCCGGAGACGGTGGTCCCGAACACCACGTCGTGCCGGCCGGTCAGCCCGCCGAGCAGGACCGCCCAGGCGCCCTGGACCAGGGTGTTCTGGGTGACGCCGAGGTCGGTCGCGCGCTCGGCGAGGCGTCGGGTCTCGGCGGCCGTCAGCTCGATCTCGATCGATCGGGCGGCGGCGCGGTCCCCGCGGGCCGGGGCGGCGGGGGCGAGGGTGGTGGGCTCGCTCACGCCGTCGAGTTCCTCGGCCCAGACGCGCAGCGTCGCGTCGTGGTCCTGGTGGTGCAGCCAGGCGAGGAAGTCCCGGTAGCCGTGAGCGGGCGCGGCGGGTGCAGCGGATTCAGCGGGTGCGGCTGCGTTGTCCGCGGCCCCGTACAGCCGTGCCAGGTCGCGCGCGAGGATCTGCTCGGACCAGCCGTCGATGAGGACGTGGTGGATGGTCAGGACGAGTTCGGCGCGCTCGGGCCCGGTCCTGACGAGGGTCATGCGCAGCAGCGGTGCCCGGGCCGGGTCGAGGCGGTCCGCCTGGTCCTCGGCGAGGAAGCGGTCGTACGCCGCCGTGCGCGCGGCCTCGTCGAGGTGGCGCAGATCCCTTTCCTGCCAGGGGAGTTCGACGTCGGCGAGGATCAGCTGGGCGAGGTTGCCGGCCGTGTCCGGGACGAAGGCGGCCCGCAGGTTGGCGTGCCGTTCGAGCAGCGCCTGTGCGGCGGCGCGCATCCGCGCCGGATCCACCGGGCCTTCCAGATGGAACACGGTCTGCATCTGGTAGGCGTCGTGGCCGGTGTCCTGGAGCATCGACTCGAAGAGCATCCCGGACTGCAGCGGCGTCAGCGGCCAGATCTCTTCGAGGTTCGGGTACGGGCGGCGGAAGGCGGCGAGGTCCTGCTCGGCCGGCTCGGGGAGCGTCAGGGGCGCCGTCGCGTCGGCCTCGGTGGCGAGCGGGGCGAGGGCGGCGATGGTGCGGCTGTGCAGCAGCTGCCCGGGGGTGATCCGCAGGCCGTGGGTGCGGGCGCGCGTGACGACCTGGATGGCGCGGATGCTGTCACCGCCGACGGCCAGGAAGTCGTCGTCCACGCCGACGCGTTGGCGGCCGAGCACGTCCGCCCAGACGTCGGCGAGAACACGCTCGACGGCGGTGGTCGGCGCGCGGTGGGCCGTGGTGGCGGTGAAGACGGGGGCGGGCAGGTTCGTGCGGTCCAGCTTGCCGTTGGGCGTCAACGGCAGTTCCGGCAGCGGCACCAGGGCGGCCGGGACCATGAATTCGGGCAGGCGCTCGGCGGCCAGGGCGCGGGCGGCGTCGAGGTCGAGGCCCGCGTCGGGGTCGCTCGGCACGAGGTAGGCGACCAGGGTGCGGGCCTCGTGGGCGGCGACGGCCACCTGCCGGACGTCGGGCCGGGAGCGCAACACGGCCTCGATCTCGCCCAGTTCGACCCGCAGGCCGTTGATCTTCACCTGGAAGTCGGCGCGGCCCAGGAGCTCGATCAGCCCGTCCGGGCCGTACCGGGCCAGGTCGCCGGTGCGGTACACGCGCTCGTCGCTGACGAGGCCGCCGTGCGACCAGATGTGAAAGCGCTCGTCGGTCCGCTCGGGCTGGTCCAGGTAGCCGCGGGCGAGGCCGGTGCCCGCGAGGTACAACTCCCCCGCCACACCGGGCGGTACGGGCTGCAGCGCCGCGTCCAGGATGTAGGTGCGCTGGTTGGCCATGGGCCTGCCGTACGGGATGCTCGGCGCGTCCGGATCCGTGTCGCGCACCTCGTACAGCGTGGAGTGGATGGACGCCTCGGTGGCGCCGCCCATGACGATGCAGCGCAGGTCGGGCGCGAAGGCGCGCAGCCGGTCCGGCAGCGTGACAGGCACCCAGTCGCCGCCGAGCAGCGCGAGCCGCAGGCAGGCCAGGGGCTCTGCGCCGGTCTGCTCCAGCTGGTCGACGAGCAGTCCGAGCAGTGCGGGTGCGGAGTTCCACACGGTGACGGCGTGGTCGGCGAGCAGCTCGGCCCAGTGCGCCGGGTCCTTGGCGCGCTCGGGGTCGGGCAGGACGACGGTGCCGCCGGCCGTGGTCATCCCCAGGAACTCGTACACCGACATGTCGAAGCTGGGTGACGACAGGGCGAGCGCGGCATCGCACAGCCCCACGCCGAAGCGGGAGTTGAGGTCGGCGATGTTGTTCAGCACGCCGCGGTGGCGCAGCGCGATCGGCTTGGGGGCGCCGGTGGAGCCCGAGGTGTGGATGATGTAGCAGAGGTTCTCGGGACCGGCGGTGGGCGCCGGGTCGTGGGCGGGCTGTGCGGCCAGGGCGTCGGCGTCGCGGTCGAGCAGGACGAGGGGCCGGTCGCCGTCGGCTCCGGCGTGGGGCAGGTGCGCGAGCAGGTCCGTGCGGCTCACCATGACCGCGCAGGAGGTGCCTTCGACCATGGTGGCGATGCGCCGGGCCGGGTAGGCCGGGTCCAGTGGCACATAGGCGCCGCCCGCCTTGAGGATGCCGAGGACCGCGACGAGCAGGTCGGCGGAGCGGTCGAGGCACAGGCCCACGCGCACGTCCGGGCCGACTCCGAGGGAACGCAGGCGGTGGGCGAGCCGGTTGGCGCGGGTGTTGATGTCCGCGTAGGTCCAGCGGCGGGTGCCGCGCACCACGGCCACGGCGTCGGGCGTCTCGCGCACGCGGGCCTCGAACGCCGCGTGCAGGCACCTGTCGTGGGGCAGATCGGTGGCGGTGTCGTTCCAGTCGAGCAGCTGTCGGCGCAGCTCGTCGTCGCCGAGGAGGCGCAGGTGTGCGACGGTCCGGCGGGGCGCGCTCAGGGCGTCGGCGACCAGGGTGCGGTGGTGGCCGAGGAGCCGGAGCAGCGTCGTGCGGTCGTACAGCTCGGGTGTGTAGTGCAGTTCGACGGCCGGGGTGGGGGTGTCGAGGTCGGCGAGGACGAGGTGCAGCTCGCAGTGGCCGGTCGCCTCGTCGCTGGTGGTGGGTTCGGCGGCCGGTTCCAGGTCGGTGAGCGTCGTCTCGCCGTGTACGAGGCAACGGACGTGTGTCATGGGCGGGTTGGCGGCCCCCAGGGGGTGGGCGCCGTCAGCCGGCCGGGACGCCTTGTGGGCGAAGGAGATCCGTTCCTGCCCGGTGTAGCGGAACAGCAGGGCCGCGAACCCCGCGAGCAGCAGCCGCTCGCGCTCGGCGGCCGTCGCGGGCGACGGCACGTCGAGGGCGGCGCGCACCACGGCCGTGCGCGCGTAGGCGACGTCGGGGCGGCGGGGGCGGTCCGTGGGCAGCAGTACGTGTGGCCAGGTGGTCGTGGGGGTCACCGCGGGGCTCCGTTCGGTAAGGCGGGTGTACGGATGGTGCGCTGGTGGGGCAGCGGGTGGCGGGCGCAGAGACGGGCGACGTCCTCGCGGACCCTGGTCACGAGCGCCGGCGGAACGCGGTGTTCCGCGGTGCCGGCGCCCTTGGTGGACTGGAGCACGGTGTGCAGGAGGCGGGCGCATTCCGCCATCTCCTCGGGCCCCATGCCGCGTTGCGCGAGAGCGTTGGTGCCGAGCCGCAGTCCGACGGCCACCGACGGGGCCATGGCGTCGCCCGGAACGTCGCCGGGAAGGTCACCCGGAATGCGGTAGCGGTGCGCCAGAATCCCGCATTCCGAAAGGGCCCGTTCGGCCACGGCACCCGTCAGTCCGGAGCCCACGATGTCGACCAGCACCATGTGGTCGTCGGTGCCGCCGGCCAGTACGCGGTAGCCGAGTCCGGCCAGTTCCCAGGCGAGCGCCCGGGCGTTCTCGACGATCAGGCGCGCGGTGCGCCGGAATTCCGGCCGGGCGGCCAGGGCGAACGCCCGCTCCTTGGCGGTGATCGCCGCGAGGCTCGGCGCGCCGTGCGCCTGTGCGCGCACCGCGCGGTGCAGCAGCCGCTCCAGCGGTGTGCACCCGTCGGGACCGGCGGCGCGGTGGTCGCGGCCGCTGAGGATCAGGCCGCCGCGGGGACCGCCCAGTTGCTGGTGCGTGTTCGTGGTCGTGATGTGGGCGGTGTCGACCGGACTCGGGTGCTCCCCCGCCGCCACCAGACCGGCGACGTGGGAGATGTCGACGAGCAGATACGCGCCTGCGGCGTCCGCGATCGCGCGCAGCCGCGCGAAGTCGAGCCGCCGCGGATAGGCGCCCGCCTCGGCGACGATCACCCGGGGACGGTGGCGCCGCGCCACCTCCTCGACCTGCGCGTAGTCGACGCGGCCGGTCCGGTCGAGGCCGTAGTACAGGGTGCGGCGCTCGCGGCCGGTCGCCGCCGACGGCGCTGCGTGCGTCGCTGTCGCGGCTGCCGATGTCCCGTGCGTCGAAGTCCCGCGTGCCGGTGTCGCGTGCGCCGCTCGGCCGCCGGCCTCCGGGTGCGGTCCGAGGACCGTCTCTCCCTCCGACAGCAGCGCGGCCAGGACCGCACGGTGGGCCGCCGCGCAGGAATGGGGCCGCACATTCGCATAGCGCGCGCCGAACAGCTTGGTGGCGCGCGCCACGGCGAGGCGTTCCACCTGCTCGAGCCGGGCGGAGTCCGCGTGCCGCGACGGCGCGGCAGCGGCCGGCGCGGGCGTCGGGTGGTTCGCCTCCGCGTCCAGCAGCTCGGCGAGTTCGGTGTCGGAGTGAGCGCCCCGCTCAGGCCCGTCGTACCCGTCGGACTCTCTGAGTGAGGTGCCCGCCGGTTCGGGGTCCGCCCAAATCGTGATGCTGGACTGAGTGGTCATGCCGTGGCTCCCTTGTCGCTGAACTGGCCGTCGGTCCGGAGGGGTTGATTCCGGTCATCTGCGGATCACCTCCAGCGACCGTAACAAACCGCGAGGTCGGTTTTAACCGCAGCGACACATGACCGCCCTCTCCACGCCGCACTTTCCGCCACCCCTGGGCGCACAACGGATTTCGCTGCGCGTTAGATGGGTCAGACACGGACTGCCAGCGAAGATCACTACCTGGACCCGGCGATTCCGGGCGCACGCCAGGTGCTCCGCACCGCATCCGGGATGGCTGAATCGCCATGCCGAGCGCTCAACTGTTCGTTGCTCTCGGCACGAGGGACGAAAGGCCCGGGGCGTGCGGGACTTTCGGCCGGCAGGTCACGGCGGGGGTACTGCGTAGGGTGCCCGGATGACCTCGACCGCGCCCGCCACCCGCTCCCGGCCGACCCCCACGACGACCGGCACTCCCGCCGAGCGGTCCCAGGCCCGCGACCCCTTCTTCGACAACGCCAAGTTCCTGCTCATCGTCCTCGTGGTGGCGGGGCACAGCTGGTCTCCGCTGCAGGCGCAGATTCCGGCGGTGAAGGCCGCCTACACGGTCGTGTATCTCTTCCACATGCCGGCGTTCATCGTCATCTGCGGCTATTTCGCACGGCACTTTTGCGGCACGGGCCCGCAGATGCGCGCGCTGCTGACCAAGGTCCTGCTGCCGTATCTGCTGTTCCAGACCGCCTACCAGGCTCTCGACCTCTGGATCTCGGGCGGCCCCTTCCAGATCCACCCCATCCAGCCGACGTACGTCCTGTGGTTCCTGCCCGCCCTGTGCCTGTGGCGGGTCAGCGTGCCGCTGTGGACGGCGGTGCGCCGTCCCCTGCTCCTCGCCGTCGCCGTGTCCCTCGCTGCGGGGACCACCCAGATGTCGTACGACCTGGCGCTGCCGCGCGTCCTGATGTTCCTGCCGTGGTTCGTCCTCGGCCTGCGGCTGCGCCCGGAGCACCTCGCCCGGCTGCGCACGCCGGCCCTGCGCGGCGTCGCGGGCGGGGTGCTGCTCGCCGCGCTCGCGGGCGCGTACTGGCTGGCTCCCGGGGTCGACCCGGACTGGTTCAACATGCAGTACAGCTACGAGGAGCTCGGCAGCAGCATGCCCGCCTATCTCGGGCTGCGGGTCGTCCTCTTCGCGCTGTCCGGCCTGCTCGTCGCGGCGTTCTTCGCGCTCGTGCCCGACCGCCGCACGCGGTACACGGCGCTCGGAGCGGTCACCATGTTCCCGTTCCTCGCCCACGGGCTCGTGATCCAGACCGCCGAGCGCCTCGACCTCGACGGCCTGGCGGGCCGGTTGGGCGCCTCGGCCGCCCCGGTTCTCGCGCTCTTCGCGCTCGGCCTGGCGCTGCTGCTGTCGAGCCGGCCGGTGCGCCTGCTGCTCCGCCCCTTCGTGGAGCCCGGAACTCGCAACGCGTGACTCGTAACGCGTTACGCGTTACGCGTTACTCGTAACGCGTGCAGTGAGGGCGGGGCCAGGATGTCGTCCCGGTCCCGCCCTCACCGTTGTGCTCGGTGGATCAGTGGCTCAGTGCGAGTGGTGGTGGCGCAGATGCGGCCACCTGTGCCGGGCCGGTGCAGATGCGGGCGCAGGCTCGGCTGTCGTCGCCTCCGCGTGCCCGGGCGGGAAGTCCCGTACCCGCGGAGTGTCGCTCCAGGACGGCTTGGCCAGGGCGCTGATGAAGACGGGGGCGCCGGTGAAGACCAGGAGGCCGGCGGCGACCAGGCCGATGTACATCGCGGGGCTGCCCACGGGCAGTTGGGCCGGTGGCACGAAGGAGAGCAGCAGGGCGAAGGCCACGGCGGCGAAGCCGGTGCCCGCGACCAGCCAGATGCCGGGCTTGCCGCCGGGGATGCGGAAGCTGCGCGGCAGGTGGGGCTGGGTGTAGCGGAGCCGGATGACCGCCGCGTACAGCATCAGGTACATCACGATGTAGAGGCTCACCGTCATGGCCGAGATCAGGAAGAACGCGGCGGACACGTTCGGCGTCACCAGGTAGATCGAGGAGATCAGGGTGACGATCACGCCCTGCGTCAGCAGGATGTTGCGCTGGGCGCCCTTCTTGTTGGTGCGCCTCAGGGCGGGCGGCAGCAGGCCGTCGTGGGCGGTGGACAGGAGCGCCTTGCTGGGGCCCCCGATCCAGGCGAGGGCTCCGCTCAGGGCGCCGTAGCCGATCAGGGCGGCGATCACCGGGACGAGCCAGCCGACGTGCAGCGCGGTGCCGAGGACCAGCTGGAAGGCGTCGAAGACACCCGAGGTGAGGGTGATCTTCCCGTACGGGAGGATGCCCGCGACCGCGAGCGACCCGGCCGTGAAGATGGTGAAAGCGAGCCCCGCGGCGAGCCACATCGCCTTCGGGTAGCCGCGCCCCGGGTCCTGCATGTCGGAGACGTGCACGGCCTGCGACTCACCTCCCGCGAAGAGCAGCAGGATCCCGGCGAGGAAGGCGAGCGTGCTCAGTCCGGTCAGGGCGGGGAAGAAGCTCGGGTGGCCGTGGCTCGTGACGGCGGCCGCCGTCGTGTGCTCCCAGCCGATGGGGTGGCCGGTGGCGATCCAGTAGCCGAAGAGACCGAGCAGCAGCAGGCCGGGCAGGGCCGTGCCGAGCACGAACCCGCGCTTGGCGATCTTGATGAGGGCGCCGGTGCCGCTGAGCGCCACGAGGGTGGCGAGCCAGTACGCGCCGATGCAGAACAGGCCGACGAAGACGTGGTTCGAGGCGAGGGCCGGGTCGCGGACGGCGAAGGCGACGGCGGCCGCGGCGAAGCCGAGGCCGGTGGGGTACCAGACGACGTTCTGGACCCACTGGAGCCAGACGGCGACGAAGCCGGAGCGCTTGCCGAACGCGTCGCCGACCCAGTCGTAGACCCCGCCCTTTCGGCCGGCGAACGCGCCGCCGAGTTCGGCGGAGACGAGGGCCGCGGGCAGGAGGAAGAGGAGGGTGGCGAAGCCGATGTACACGAACATCGTCATCTCCTCCTTGGCCATCATGGGCAGGCCGCGGAGGCTGGTGATGACGGACGCGGCCGTCATCAGGCCGACCGCGGGGACGGTCAGCCCCCGGGCCCGGCCGGCCTTGGCCACAACCGTGCGGGTTCTGGCGGGAGTCGGCGGCGTGCTGGGCGCACCGGGCGCCCCGTCGGATGACGTCATGGCGGATCTCCAGGTGCTCAGTGGTGGAAGGAGACCGGCGCGGCGGCCCGATGGGGCGTCTCGGTCAGCCGGGCGACCGCGCGCCGCATGTCGTCGAGGAACAGGGACGCCTTGTCGCGGCTGATCTCGCGGCGCACCAGGAGGCGGTGGATGACGGTGTCCTTGCGGCCCGTGGGCAGGGGGTACGCGGCCACCTGCCAGCCGCGCTCGCGCAGCTTGGCCGAGAGGTCGTAGAGCGTGAACGGCGTGTGCGCGGGGTCGGTGAGGGTGTACGAGATGCCGGGCAGCCCGCCGTGGCCGTCGTACAGGAGCGTGAACGGCCCCATCTTTGCGACCTCTTCGCCGAGGTAGGCGGCGGTGTCCAGGCAGTTCTGCTGGGTGCGGCGGTAGCCTTCGCGGCCCAGGCGCAGGAAGAGGTAGTACTGGGCGATGATCTCGCCGCCGGGGCGGGAGAAGTT
Source organism: Streptomyces sp. NPDC059009 (assembly GCF_042740175.1). Taxonomy (NCBI): domain Bacteria; kingdom Bacillati; phylum Actinomycetota; class Actinomycetes; order Kitasatosporales; family Streptomycetaceae; genus Streptomyces; species Streptomyces sp. NPDC059009. The sequence goes on from NZ_JBHYJB010000061.1 coordinate 50,952, forward strand.
GAGGGCGAACGTCGGCATGTCGCCGCCCAGGTAGTCGACGTGGAAGACGAGTTCCTCGGGCAGGAGCTCGGGCTCGCGCCACACCACCCAGCCGACGCCGAGCGGGGCCATGCCGTACTTGTGACCCGATGTGTTGATGGAGGCGACGCGCGGGACCCGGAAGTCCCAGACCAGGTCGGGCTGGACGAACGGCGCGATGAAGCCGCCGCTGGCCGCGTCGACGTGGAGGGGGATGTCGAGACCCATGTCCTTTTCGATGGCGTCGAGTTCGGCGGCGAGGGCGGCGACGGGCTCGTAGTCGCAGGTGAAGGTGACGCCGAGGATGGCGACGACGCCGATGGTGTTCTCGTCGACGTGGCAGCGCAGTTGCTCGGGGCGCAGGCCGGTGGCGCCCGGCAGCAGCGGCACCTCGCGCAGCTCGACGTCGAAGTAGCGGGCGAACTTCTTCCAGCAGATCTGGACCGGGCCGCAGACGATGTTCGGCTTGTCGGTGGGCAGCCCCGCGGCCTGCCGGGCCTTGCGCCAGCGCCACTTCATGGCCAGGCCGCCCAGCATGCACGCCTCGCTGGAGCCGGTGGTGGAGCAGCCGAGCGCATGCTCGGGGTCGGGGCCGTGCCACAGGTCGGCGAGCATCCGCACACAGCGCTGCTCGATCTCGGCGGTCTGCGGGTACTCGTCCTTGTCGATCATGTTCTTGCCGAGGCTCTCGTCCATCAGCGCCCGCGCCTGGGGTTCGCTCCAGGTGGTGCAGAAGGTGGCGAGGTTCTGGGAGGCGTTCCCGTCGAGTTCCAACTCGTCGTGGATCAGCTGGTAGACGGCGGTGGGGTCGGCCGGGGCGGCGGGGAAGCTGCTCTTGGGCAGGGCGCCTCGGCCCAGGGACGTGGTGTAGATGCCGTCGATGCTTGAGGCGGGCTCCTGAGGGGTTTCCATGACCGTCATCTGTCTCACTCGCGATCTTGCGTGGGGCGGGCGGCGCCGGGGAGGTCCGGTGTCGTCGGTGGGCGCTTCACTTCTCGACCCCGGTCGGGCTTCGCTTCTCGATCCCGGCCGGGCTTCGCTTCTCGATCCGGGGCAGATCGATCACGCCCACATCCATGACACACCCGTCCCTGCCGGGTGCCCGGGCGCGGAAGACCTGACTTGAGGTACGCAGGACCCGCTGCCCCGGGTCTGCCTGTCAACGGAAGTGAACGCCCCCATGACTGCCCTTTGGTGATCGTCCGGGGCGTCGGACTGTGCCCTCCGCGGCCCTTGACGCCGTCCCGGCGCTTGCCTGAGTTGCCCGGAGCGTCCCACCCTCGCGTTCCAGGCAGCCTACGTTTCCCCTGGTCAGAGGCCCATTTTGCGTTCCAGTGTCCCCAACTGCCGGACTTTCCTGGCAATCGGAACCCCGCACCCCGCAAGCTCGGATCCGTGCCGATGCGGAGATTCCGATTGCGGTGCTCAGCACGGCACGTCAGTAACGACTTTGGGAGTACGTACATGCTTCGCAAGCGCTCACGTCTGATCGCCGCCCCGATCGCGGCCGCCGCCCTGACCCTCACGGCCG
>NZ_JBHYJB010000062.1:0-51780 GCF_042740175.1 Streptomyces sp. NPDC059009
GCGGTATGTCCGTCCTCGAAAAGCCGGGGGCGCCCTGTGAGTGCATGAGTACTGGCTTGGGTGGGGTGCTGTACTGCGGGCGGACATACCGCCGCGTCCCCACCCCTTGCGCCGTCGCCCGCCTGCAGGCCCGTAGCCGCGTCCCCACCCCTTGCGCCGTCGCCCGCCTGCGGGCCCGTAGCCGCGTCCCCACCCCTTGCGCCGTCGCCCGTCTGCGGGCCGTCACCCCTTCCGGCGCCTTACCGTGTACGCGTGATCCAGAACACCCTGTGGGGGGCCGGTGGATGGCGGGGCTATGTGTGGGGGAGCCGGCCCTGGCGGTCGGTCGTCTATGTGGGGGGCGGGGCTCTGGCGGGGGCCGGGCTGCTGGTCGTGCTCGTGGCCCTGGGGGTGCTCGGTGTTGCCCTGAGCCTTGTTCTCGTCGGGCTGCCGTTGCTTGCCGCGCTGGCTCTGAGCGGGGTGCCGGTGGCGGCCGTCGAGCGGTGGCGGGTGCGGGTCCTGCTCCCGTACGAGGAGTACGAAGGGGGCAGTCCGCATCGGACCCCTGAGGAGCCGGGGCTCGTCGCCTGGTTCCGGTTGCGGGTCGGGGAGGCGGCGACCTGGCGCGAGCTCGCGTACGCCGTGCTGCTCGCCCTCGTGCTGTGGCCCCTCGACCTCGGAGTTCTCGCGTGCGCGGTGGGGCTGCCGGTGCTGCTGCTGGGCGCGCCGCTGCAGCTCGCCCTCTCCGGCGGAGGCGGGGTGCGGCCCGCCAAGCTGTGGCTCGTCGACGGGTATCCGGGAGCTGTGGGCACCGCGCTCCTGGGGCTCGTGCTGCTCCTCGTACTGCTGTATCCGCTGGGTGCCTACGCCGTCGCGCGCGCCGGTCTCGCCCGGCTGCTGCTCGACCCGCGCGAGGCCGAGCTGGCCGCGCGGCTCGTCGAGGTCACCCGGTCCCGGGCCCGCCTCGTCGCCGCCTTCGAGGCCGAGCGGCGGCGCATCGAGCGCGATCTGCACGACGGGGCGCAGCAGCGGCTCGTCGCGCTCAGCATGCGGCTCGGGCTTGCCCGGCTCGACGCCGAGCCCGGCAGCCCGCTCGCCGCCTCGCTGACCGCCGCCCACGGTGAGGCCGAGGCCGTCCTCGGTGAACTGCGCGAGCTGATCCGGGGCATCCACCCGCAGGTCCTCGCCGACTACGGGCTCGCCGCCGCCATCGAGGACACCGCCGACCGGTGCGTCGTCCCCGTGACCTGTGCGCTCGACCTGCCGCGGCTGCCCGAACCCGTCGAGTCCGCCGGGTACTTCGCGGTCCGTGAGGCCCTCACCAACGTCGACCGGCACAGCGGTGCGCGGCGGGCCGGGGTGCGGGCCCGGCACGGGGACGGTGTGCTGCGCATCGAGGTGACGGACGACGGGCGTGGGGGTGCCGGGGCGGGTGGCGGTGGCAGCGGCGGCAGGGGTGGCAGCGGGCTCACCGGGCTCGCGGACCGCCTCGCCGTGCTCGATGGCACACTGACGGTCGCCAGCCCGCCCGGCGGGCCGACCGTCCTGACCGTGGAGATCCCGTGCACCCCCTGAGAGTCGTGCTCGCCGAGGACAGCGTGCTGCTGCGCGAAGGGCTCGTCGGTCTCCTCGGCCGCTTCGGGCACGAGGTGGCCGCCGCCGTCGGGGACGCCGACGCGCTGCGCGCCGCGGTCGCCGAGCACGCGCCGGACATCGTCGTCACCGACGTACGCATGCCGCCCGGCTTCCAGGACGAGGGGCTGCGGGCCGCGCTCGACCTGCGTGCCGAGCGGCCGGGGCTGCCCGTGCTCGTCCTCAGCCAGTACGTCCAACGGGCCTATGCCGCCGAGCTGTTGGACACCGGGGACGGGTCGGGGGTCGGCTATCTGCTCAAGGACCGGGTCGGGCAGGTCGAACAGTTCGCGGAGGCGCTCGACCGGGTCGCGGCGGGCGGGACCGTGGTGGACCCGGAGGTCGTACGGCAGTTGCTGCGGCGGCGGCGGGATCCCCTCGAAGCGCTCACGCCGCGCGAGCGCGAGGTGCTCGGGCTCGTCGCCGAGGGAAGGTCGAACGCGGCGATCGCCCGTGAGCTCGTCGTCACGGAGGCCGCGGTCGGCAAGCACATCGGGAACATCCTCGGGAAGCTGGACCTGCCGCTGTCGGACGGCACGCATCGCCGGGTGCTGGCCGTGCTGGCCTACTTGAGGGCCTGAGTCTCCCGCTGTCGGCGGGGGTCGGCATGGTGACGGGCGCGTGCGGCGCATACGATCCCTCGACATGAGCGCGTCAGAGCAGACCGAGACACCCGGCGAGACCGAGCCCGCGGAGGGAGCGCGCCGTGGGCTCACGCCACGGCAGGCGCGGCGGCTGCGGGTGGCCGCCGCCTCCGTGCTGATGGCGGCGGCGGCCGTCGTGCTCGGACTGCGCCTCGCGAGCCGTTCGTCCGTGCTGGTCGTCGGGGTGTACGGGCTGCTGCTCATCCTGTGCGGCGTGGTGATCGAGCTGAGCCGGCGCGGGCGCACGCGTCTGGGGTCGTATCTGCTGGGGGTGGGGCTGGTGGCGGCCCTGCTGATGGACTGGGTCGTGCTGTCGTAGGGCCCGGTGACGCCGTCAGCTCTCGATGACCCGGCGGAACAGCGCCGTGTCGAAGACGTCCTCCATGCGGATCGCCACGCCGTCGCGCAGCGTCCAGGAGTGGATGAACGGCAGCGTCTCGGTGGTGCCGCGGACCGAGGTCACGTCGCGGATGCCGAAGACCACCACGCGGTCGCCGGAGACCACGAACTCCTGCGGCTCAAGGCGCATCCCGGCGAGCACCGTCGGCACGTGCGCGAGGAACTCCCGTACCCCCGCGTGTCCGTGCTTGGTCCCGCCGAGGCCGTACTCGGCCATGCCGTCCGGGTGCACCCACTCCACCTGTGGGTCCAGCGTCGCGAGGAGCGCGGGCACATCGCGGGTGCGGAAGGCCGCGTAGGCGCGTTCGATGAGGGCGCGGTTGGTGCCGGGTCTGGAGTCGGTCGTCGTCATGGTGGGGCCCTTCGTCAGGTGCGGTCGGCGGAGGTGAGGTGCTCGGGGTGCAGGGCGCGCGAGGTGAGGTGCTCCGGGTGCAGGGCGCGCAGGGTGCGGTGGATGCCGTCCTGCCAGCCCACCCGGCAGGGCCCGGTCAGGGCGCGGCGCCGCGCGGGGTCGAACTGGTAGGTCTCGCGGGTGACGTCGCTCGGCACGAGCTTCGCCTCGACGCCGGTGAGCGCCTCCATGTGGCGGACGCAGTCGGTGATGCCGACGGACTCGTCGCCGCCCCAGTTGACGAGCGTCGCCGGCGTCGCGGCGGCCCGCCACAGGTGCGGCACCTGCGCGACCAGGTCGTCGGTGTACAGCAGCGAGCACCAGTTCTGGCCCTCGCGCGGCACGGGGATGGGCTCGCCCGCGAGCATCCGCCGGAAGTAGAGCATCGGCACCCCGCCGTAACTCCCGGGCCCGTACGCGATGTTGAGGCGAGCGATCGTCGTGGGCAGGCCGAGGACCTGGGCGAAGGCGCGCACGGCGCCCTCGGTGGCGAGCTTGCCCATCGGGTAGGCGGGCAGCCAGTCGGCGGCGCCGTCGACCGGGTCGTCCTCGGTGTAGCGGTGGTCCAGGGACCGGCGGGCGTAGAGGGCGCCCGTGGAGACGTACAGGAACGACTCGGCGGTGCGGCAGTGGGTCATGAGGCGGCCGGTGGCGACCGAGTTGATCTCCGCCGTCGCGTTGAAGTCGCCGTCCTCGCCCCGGCGCACGGCGGCGTGCAGGACGTGGGTGAAGTCCTCGGGGAGGCCCTTGAACGCCTCGCCCGAGGGGTCCGCCATGTCCCAGTGCCAGGTGGTGATGCCCTTGCCGGTGAGCTCCCGCTCGACGCCCGGGGCGGTGAACCGGCCCAGGCACCAGACGTCGTTGTGCTCGGCCAGGGCCTCGGCGACCGGCCGGGCGACCTGCCCGGTGCCGCCGGTGATCAGGATGCGCTTTCCCCGCATGGTGTGCCCTCGTCCCCTTCAGCGCTGCCGGTCGGTGGATTCGTGGTGGGTGCGGGCCGCCGCCGCGTCGGCCTCGGCCAGCGAGCGGTCCAGCTCGCGCCGGAGGACCGCCTGGAACGCGGCGACGTGGCGCGGGCCCATCAGCGTGTAGTGCTCGCCCGGCACATCGACGTAGCGGTTCGGGCCTCGGGTGTACTCGTCCCAGCGGCTGAGCTCGTGGGTGACCCAGTCCTCCTTGGTGCCGCGCAGCGGGACCGCGCAGAACACGGTCATCGACGCCACCGTGCCGCTCGGCTCATAGCTCCGCCCCAGGTCGGTCAGGGAGTCGGCGAGCCCGGCCCAGGCGGCGAACGCGTCGGCGTCGAGGTCGAGTTCGGCCAGGCGGCGATCGGGTGCCAGGGCGATGAAGCGGGCGGCCTGCTCCTCACGGATCAAGTGCCGTAGCTCGGCGGGGAGTTCGAGCGACTGCTTCTTGCCGATCAGGTCGAGGAAGAAGGCGAGGTTCGCGGCGGTCTCGGTGAAGTCCAGCTCGTTCATCCGGTCCTTGATGTGCGGCGGCAGGTTGAAGCTGCCGACGAAGTCGACCCGTTCGCCCTGGGCTTCGAGGACCTTGGCGATCTCGAAGGCGACCGCGCCGCCGTACGAGTAGCCCGCGACCGCGTACGGGCCGTGCGGCTGCCGCTCCCGGATGGCCTCGACGTAGCGGTCCACCATCTCCTCGAAGGTGGCGAAGGGCTTCTCGCCGTCGTTGAAGCCACGGGCCCGCAGCGCGTGGAAGGGCCGGTCGCCCACGAAGTACTGGGCGAGGTTGACGAAGACGAGGACCTCGCCGATGCCCGGGTGCACACAGAACAGCGGGGTCTTGGCGCCGCCGGTCTGCATCGGCACCAGCGGGTCGTACGCCGCGGCACCGGGGGTGGCCCGCGCGTCGATGCGGGCGGCCAGGGCGCGTACGGTCGGCGCGGTCAGCAGGGTGACGAGCTCCAGGCCGGTGGCGCCGAGCCGCTCGGCGATGCGGCCGCGCAGCCGCAGGACGTCCAGTGAAGTCCCGCCCAGGTCGAAGAAGTTGGCGGTGGCACTGACGCCGGCCGGGTCGGCGTCGAACAGCTCGGCGTAGATCTCCGTGAGCACCTGCTCGGTCGGGCCTTCGGGGGCGGTGTGGCCGCCGAGCATGCGCACGGTGAGCTCGGCGACGGCGTCGCGCGCGGCGTCGTGGCCGCCCGACTCCAGGCGGCGGCGCATCAGGGCGCGCTGCGTCTTGCCGAGGCTGGTCTTGGGGAAGGCGTCCCGGGGCAGAGGCAGCACGAGGGCGGGCCGGAAGCCCCAGTGCATCACCACGGTGGCGCGGACGGCCTGGAGCACGCGGTGCAGCGCGGCCTCGTCGTCCAGGGGCACCTCCGGGTGGAAGGCGATCACCAGCTGTTCGGTGTCGCTGCCCGCCGGGCGGGTGGGGAAGGCGGCCACGAGCGAGTGGGCGACGCCGTCGAGACGTTCGAGGGCCGACTCGACGTCGTGGCTGAAGTAGTTGACGCCATTGACGATGATGCTGTCCTTGCTGCGGCCGACGAGGGTGAGGCGGCCCTCGTCGATCCGGCCGAGGTCGCCGCTGCGGAACCAGCCGTCGTCGGTGAAGGCGGCCGCGGTGGCCTCCGGGTCGTTGTGGTAGCCGGGGGTGATCATGGGACCGGCGAGCTGGAGTTCGCCGACCTCGCCCGCGGGCAGCGCGCGGTCCCCGGCGTCCGCCACCCGGATCCGCAGGCCCTCGACGGGGGTGCCCAGGTTGGCGAACTCCCGGCCGCGGTCGGCATCGGGGAACGCCTTGCGGGAGTAGACGCTGCCCGCACACGTCTCGGTCATCCCGAACGCGGGCCACAGCGCGTCCGGGGCGAGCCCGTACGGCGCGAAGCGGTCGAGGAAGGTCTCGCCGGTGGCGACCACGACGGCCTCGCCGCCGCTGATGATGTGCCGGAGGCCGTCGAGGCGCAGGCGCTCGCCGGTCGCGGTGAGGCGGTCCGCCGCCGCATTGACCAGCCCGAGCAGGAAGTTGGGCGTGAAGGTCATCGTCACGCCGTGCCGGGAGATCAGGCGCAGGAACTCCAGCGGCTCGCCGAGGATCACCGGCGCCTCGACGTGGAGCTGGCGGCTGCCGGTGGCCAGCGGCAGCAGATGGCACTCCAGGAGAGCGGCCACATGGTCGAAGGAGACCCAGTTCAGGGTGGTGTCGGCGGCGGTGAGCCGGTGGTGGCCGTTCTTGCCCGCCATGGCGGCGAGGAGGTTCGCGTGGCTGAGCATGACGGCCTTGGAGCGGCCGGTGGAGCCCGAGGTCAGCACCAGGGCGGCGGTGTCGCCGGGCGCGGCCTCGTGCACCGTCGTGGCCTCGGGGCTGTCCGGGCGGTCGAGCTCGTCCAGCGGCGCCACCAACAGGCCGTCCATGGCGGGGAGTTCGGCGGCGAGGCTCGGACCGGTGACGAACAGGGGCCCGTCGAGCAGGTCCCGCACATGGGTGAGCTGCGCCGCCCAGCGCTCCCGGTCACCGCGCAGCGGCACCATCGGGCAGGGCACGAAGCCGCCGAGGACGGCCGCCCAGAACGCCGGCAGGAACTCCTGCGGTCGTTCCAGGAGCAGCACGACCTTGTCCTGCGGGCGCAGCCCCCGGGCGCGCAGGCCCGTGAGGATCCGCCGTGCGTGGGCGAGCAGTTGGGGGTGGCTCTGGTCGTGGAAGGGGGCGTCGGAGGGGCCGGAGCAGTACCGGACGCCGGTGTCGGGGTGGTCCTCGGCCGCCCTCAGCAGGAGGTCGGCGATGGTCTGCCCGGGTGCGCCGGTGCGCGCGGACACGATGGGGTGCTCGGACATTTTCGTCATGGCGTCTTTCTCATTGGCCTCGGGGCGCGCCGGGCCCAGTCCGCCGGGCGCGCCAAGGGTGTGAAGGACGTGCTCTGTGCGATGACGGGGGTGAGGAGTCCGTACGGGAGGGGAGCAGGGGCCTACGAGGGTGCGCGCACCGCGACAGAGCCCGTCAACCGGCTCTCCGGTGCGCCGGGTCGGGAGGCGATGCCGGTCCCGGGCGGGGCGAGGACACCGGGCCCGGCCGGGTGGCCGACACTGATCCGCCACGGTGTCAGCGGGTGACGCGCCGCTGGCGGTCCGTGCCGGTCACTGTCGCAGTCAGGGCATCGATTCCGGCCAGGCGACTTCTCATGGGCGGACACCCGGAGCACGCTCGAAAGGGTCCGCTCGACCTCGGAGCTGCGGCAGATGAACTCCGTTTGCACGTCGGCCGATTTCCTTTTCGCCGCCCGGCCGGACTCCTCCCCGTCGAGGAGCCGGAGATCATTTTTGCCGTACCGCCCAGTCGGTACCGGCCGCCGCCGGACCGCTGTGCCGGCCGAATCCAAAAGGAACGCAGAACCTCGTTGTTTCGTCGCGGTACGGCTTTTCGTCACGGCTGAACCGTAGGCTTGTCCCTGGCTCGAACGGAGGCTCGGCGGGCCCTGGTTGGCCGGAACCGGACAGGGGTGCTACGGATCGTGGCGGACCGGATGCACCCCGTGGCGCAATCGGAAAGGGTGGGTCAGCTTCCGGGGGAAGGGTGCAGTTTGTTGTCAGGGGAGTTGGAGGCGGGCATTTCCCGGGCGTCAGTCTGGGCCGGTAATTGCGCGCGCCGTCTTGCCTGCCGCGGACTTTCGTTGACTGGTTCTGAGTCAGCGAACTAATGTCCTCTGGTGCGGCCTGCTGTCTCAATAGCACCGGTAGTTTGCTTCTCAAGTAAACAGATGTATTGGTCAGCCAGAGTGGTTCGGACAGGAACCGGACAGCAGGATGTCAGCTGACCGTGGGGACGGGCGCACGGAAGATTCGGATCCGGTCAGCGAGGGGGCGCAAGTGACTGGTGTGACGATCGACGCACACAGTGCCGAAGAGGGGGAGCGAGGGGCGAAGACCGGCCAGGGAGACCCGGGCCCGGACGCGTCGGCCCCCGTGGACCACGCCGCGCACGTGGAGCAGACCCTGTTACAGGCCCGCGCGCTCATCGAGTCCACCGTCTCCCTCTACCGGCGGCTGCCCGCGGCGGAGCGCCCCGGCGTCCAGGCCGATGTGGCCGTCCTCGCCGAAGCGCTCGAAGAGCTGCTCGGCCGGGCCCGGCACTCGGTCTGCTGCGCCATCAGCGCCGACGACGAATTCGGCTTCCTGGTACGGCAGTTGCTCGGCGGGCTCGCCGCCGGGCCGACGGTCCGGGTGCTCTGCGCCGCCCCCGTCGCGGACTGCTCGCTCGCCCGGATGAGCCGTGGCGCCGAGCCCCGGTTCGAAGTCCGGGTCAGCGAGGCCGAGTTGCGCGACATCGTCGTCGTCGACGGATCCACCGCGCTGGTGCGCGGCGGTGGCGGCAAGGCCGACGGACAGGCCACCCTCGTGAAGGACACCGCCGCGGTGCGCGCCCTCGAACTCCTCTTCGCCGGGGCCTGGTCGCGCGGCCGCAAGCTCGACGACCACCTCGCGCTCAGCCCCCGGCTGCAGAGCGAGCTCACCCGCAAGATCCTGGAGCGGCTGCGGGACGGGCGGACCGACGCCTCGGCCGCCCAGGAGCTGGATGTGTCCCTGCGTACCTACCGGCGCCATGTCGCCGAGATCATGCGTGAGCTCGGCGCCAACTCCCGCTTCCAGGCGGGCGCCAGGGCAGTGGAACTGGGCCTGCTCGCCGAGTAGCCGGGCTGCTCGCCGAGCAGGGGTCGACGGTACGAACACTCATGGGAAATGGCGGAGCGCGTAGTGTCCAACGGGGCTGAGGACGAGCTGGAGCACGCACTCCTGGAAGTGCGGGCCCTCATCGAGTCGACGGTGGCGATCCACCGGGACCGCAACATCCGGGAGCAGCGGATCACCGCCGTCGACGGCTACTCCGCGGTGCTGCGGGAGGCCGGGAACCTCATCAAGGGGGCCCAGCGCTCCATCGACATCGTGCACGCCCGGCCGCTGGTCGCCGGGGACCGGCTCACCGGTCAGGAGCGAGCCGAGCGGAACCTCATCTACCGGGCCGCGGAGACGGTCGCCGTGCGGCTGCTCACCAGCCCCACCCTCGTCGACGAGGACTTCGTGCGCGAACAGCTCGCCCTGGAGCGGCCGGTGGCGATCCGGGTGACCCGGGTGCCGCCGCTGCAGGCGCTCATCGTCGACGGCAGCGCCGCCCTCGTGGTGGCCGAGTCCGCGGCCGGGGTGCGGGCCTCGAAGATCCGTGCACCGCAGGTCCTGCACAGCCTCGACACGCTCTTCGAGAGCGTCTGGCGCAACTCGGTGCCCGCGAGCGAGCGCATCGTCTTCGGCGACCGGGACCGCGCCGCGCTCGCCCGGCAGATCCTGGGCGCGCTGCGGGCCGGGGCCACCGACGAGGTGGCGGCGCGCGAACTCACCGTGTCCGTACGGACCTACCGGCGCCATGTCGCGGAGATCATGGCGCTGCTCGGCGCCAGCTCGCGCTTCCAGGCCGGGGCGCGGGCGGCGGAGCTCGGGCTGCTGCCGCCCGCGGCACCGCGGCGCCCCACGTCCTGACCCCGGTGCGGGAACCACCCGCCGAGGGACCCCGGCGGGCGAAGCTGCCACCCGGCCGCCGGGTGCGGGGCGCCTCCTGGCAGCTTCCTGAAAGACGCGTTGCCGCCCCTCGGCGCCGCCCAGTTGGATAGGCGTCAGGAGAAAGGGATTCGGGAACGTCAATTCCTGGGAATTCCCTCCTCGGCTGCGCCGGGACCCCCGCTCGGCAGGACGCCGCAGCACGGGGATCCGTCATTCCGCTGTGCGTCGCGGACGGATCCCCGTGCCCTCCTGTTCAGGACGGAGCGGAAGGCGGAGCAGATCCATGAATCAGGTGCCGATCGGCGTGGTGTTTCCCGGGCAGGGGACACAGAAAGAAGGAATGGGCGAACCCTGGCGGGACACTCCGTCGTGGGCGCTCACCGAAGAGATGTCCGCGGCGAGCGGCGAGGACATTCCCGAACTGCTGCTGCGCACACCGGGCGAACAGCTGCGGCGCACCGACCTCGCCCAGCTCGCCGTGTTCGGCGTCGCGGTCGTCGCCCACGCCGAGGCGGTGCGCCGGGGGGCGCTCGGCGGGCGCGTGGTGGGCTGCGCCGGGCACAGCCTCGGCGAGTACGCCGCCCTCACCGCGGCCGGGGCGCTCACGCTGCCCGACGCCACCGCCCTCGTCGCCGCCCGGGGCCGCGCCATGCGGGCCGCCGCCGAGCGGCGCGCGGGCACCATGGGGGTGCTCGTCGCGGCGCCGCTCGACGACGTCAGGGCGCTGACGGAACAGGTGCGCGCCGCCGGCGCCGACGTCTGGGTCGCCAACGTCAACGCGCCCGGCCAGACGGTCGTCTCGGGCTCCGTCGAGGGCATCGAGCGGATCGCCGACGAGGCCCCGTCCATCGGCGCCAAGATGATCCGGCTCCAGGTCGGCGGCGCCTTCCACAGCCCCTACATGGAGCCCGCCGCCGACGCCCTGCGCGCCGCCCTCAAGGACACCGCCTTCGCCCCCGCGCACCTCCCGGTCGTGGCCAACGCCGACGCCGAGGCGCACGCGGCCGACACCGACTGGCCCGAGCTCGCCACCCGCCAGCTCACCTCGCCGGTGCTGTGGGAGCGATGCGTGGGCACCCTCATCGACTCCCTGGGCTGCCGCCGCCTCGTCGAACTCGGCCCGGGGCGGACCCTCGCGGGCCTCATCCGGCGGATCGCCCCGGACACCGAGGTGGTGTCCCTCGACAGTCCGGCCTCCCTGGCCTGACGCGACAGCGAGGAGACGTACGACATGGCACTCAGCACCGAAAGCAGCTGGCTGCACCGGCATCCGACGAAGGCGCCGCCCCGGCTGCGGCTGCTCTGTCTGCCGCACGCCGGCGGGTCCGCCAGCTTCTTCCACGGCTGGGGAGGCGCCGTCGGCGACGACGTGGAGCTGCTCGCCGCGCGCTACCCCGGACGGCAGGAGCGCATCGCCGAGGACCCCCTCGACTCCCTGGAGGCGCTCGCCGACGCCCTCGCCGACGAGCTCGGGCCCCAACTCGACCTGCCGCTCGCGGTGTTCGGGCACAGCATGGGCGCCTCCGTCGGCTACGAGCTGGCGCTGCGCCTCAAGGAGCGGTACGGGACCGGGCCCGAGGTGCTCATGGTGTCCGGGCGCAAGCCTCCGCACCTGCTCACCCCGCGCACGGCCGCGTTCGGCGGGGACGCCGCGCTGATCGCGCAGGTGCGCCGGCTCGGCGGCACCGACGCCCGGCTCCTGGACGACCCGGCCCTGCGCGAGCTCGTACTCCCCGCCATCCGGGCCGACTTCGCGGCCGTCGCCCGCTACCCCGCGCGCCCCGGCGTGCCCCTCGACTGCCCCGTCGTGGCCTACCTCGGCGCCGACGACCCGGACATCAGCACCGCGGAGATCTGGGACTGGGAGCGGCTCGCGCCCCAGGGCTTCGGGCTGCGGGTGATGTCCGGCGGCCACTTCTACCTGGTGGACCGCCGCGAAGAGCTGCTCCTGGACATCCGCTCCCGGCTGGCCCCGCGATGAGCACCGCGGTCCGCCCGCCCGCGGCGGAGAGCGGCGTCGCCGTGCTCGACAAGGCGGCCAAGCTCCTCGAACGGGTCGAGTCCGGGCCCGCGACCCTGCGCCAGCTCACCGACTACAGCGGCATCGCCCGGCCCACCACGCACCGCCTCGCCGTCGCCCTGGAGCGGCTCGGACTGCTCGCGCGGGACTTCGAGGGGCGCTTCGTGCTCGGGCACCGGCTCGGTGAGCTGCACGTCCAGGCGTGGCGGGACCGGCTCGCGCAGGCGTCGGGGCGGGTCCTCACCGACCTGTGCGAGGTGACCGGCCTCGACGCGCGCCTGTTCCGCCGCCGCGGCCGCCTCCAGGTCTGCATGGCCACCTCCGCCGAGTCCGCGGCGCGGCCCGAGCCGCTGCCCGTCGGCATGGCCCGGCCCGCCTCCGCGGGGCCCGTCGCCCAGGTGCTGCTCGCCTGGGAGGAGCCCGAGGAGCTCTGCGAGGGGCTGCGCGGCGCCCGCTTCACCGCGGCCCAACTCGCCTTCGTACGACGGCAGGGCTATGCGCACGGGCCCGACGCGATGCTCCCGGACGCCCTGACGTACGCCGTGCCGCTGCTCACTCCGGAGAACCGGGTGGTGGCCGCGCTCGCCCTGACCGGGCCGCAGTCCCGCCTCGCCGAGGCGCCGGGCCGCGCCCTCAGCAGCCTCATGATCGACTCCGCGGCGGCGCTGAGCGACACCCTCCTGCGCGCCCACGCCTTTCCTGCCCAGGTATCGAAGAGCGAACTCTGAATTTCCTTGCAGCGGTGGCAGCTTGTTGCAGCCGACATTGTGAGGAATCCGCGGCAGACCGCACCATTCATTTGCGAGTAATCCCGCCGTGTGCTTTCTGGGGCGGCGAATCAGAAAAGGGGAATCAGCATGTCGAATGCCACGTACGAAGAGCGTCTGGAAACCATCAAGGAAATCGTCTGCGACATTCTTGAGATCGAGGAGGACGAGGTCACCGAAGTCAGCCTCTTCAAGGAGGAGCACGACGCCGACTCGCTCCGTGCCATCGAGATCCTCGCCGCCCTGGAGAAGCAGTTCAAGGTCGTCATCAGCCAGAGCGAGCTGCCACGCATGGTGAACCTCAAGGGCGTCTACGAGGTCGTCGCGGAGCCGGCCGGCTGGTAGTCGGACCCGCGGCGCGGAAGGGGAGGTTGGCATGACGACGGCAGTGCGCGGCGCGGGCCGCACCCGGCCGGGGCGCCACCGGGTGGTCCTCACCGGACTCGGGGTGGTCTCCAGCATCGGACTCGGCGCGAAGGAGTTCCTCCAGGGGCTCCGTGCGGGGCGCAGCGGTGCCCGGCCCATCACGGTGTTCGACACCGAGGGTTTCGCCCACGCGAACGGGTGCGAGATCACGGACTTCGCCCCGCAGGACTGGATCAGCACGCTCGACGTGGAACAGCTCGGCAGGGCCGCGCAGTTCTCGACGGCGGCGGCCCGGATGGCCCTGGAGGACTCGGGACTCGACCTGACGCAGCTGCGCGCCCGGCGCGGACTGATCTCCATCGGTACGACCGACGGCGAGAGCCACGACCTGGACCAGCTGGTCGAGGCCGAACTCGCCGACGGGATCGGCACGTTCGACCCCGTGGCCGCCCGGCGCGTGCCGGCCGGGCGGCTCTCGGTGGCCATCGCCCAGGAGCTGGGCCTGACCGACGTGGAGGCGCTCACCATCCCGACCGCCTGCTCGGCGGGCAACTACGCGATCGGCTACGGCTTCGACGCGGTCAGCTCCGGCGAGGCGGAGTTCGCCTTCTGCGGCGGCGCCGACGCCATGTGCCGCAAGACGTTCACCGGCTTCTACCGGCTCGGCACCATCGCCCCGGACCGGTGCCAGCCCTTCGACGCCGACCGCAAGGGCATCCTCACCGGCGAGGGCGCCGGAGTCCTCGTACTGGAACGGCTCGACTCGGCCCTGGAGCGCGGCGCGACCATCTACGCCGAGGTCCTCGGCTACGGACTCAACTGCGACGCCCACCACCAGGTGGCGCCCGACCGGGACAGCGTCGCCGAACTCATGCGGCTCGCCCTGCAGAACGCCGGCGTCGCCCCGCACGAGGTGGACCTCATCTCGGCGCACGGCACCGGCACCAAGGCCAACGACATCACCGAGGCGGGCGCCATCCGCCAGGTCTTCGGAGACACGCCTCCCCGCACCGTCTCCATGAAGTCGATGCTCGGCCACAGCATGGGCGCGGCCAGCGCGCTCGGCGCCATCGGCTGCGCCCTCGCCATCCAGAACCGCTTCATCCCACCCACCATCAACCACGTCACCACCGACCCCGAGTGCCACGTCGACTGCGTACCGAACGAGGCCGTCGAGGCCGACCTGAGGATCGTGCAGAACAACGGTCTCGCGTTCGGCGGCAACAACGCGGCGGTGCTCCTCGGCCGGTACGACGCGACGCAACTCCAGGAAGAAGGAGCGTCATGACGATCCGCCCGATCATCGGCATGGGCGCCGTCGCGGCCACCGGCTCCGGTGTCGACGAGCTCTTCGACAGCCTGTGCCGGGGCGTCAGCGGCCGGGCCGCCCTGCGCGGCTTCGACCGCGCCAACTTCCGTGCCCAGCACGCCTACGAGGTCGACGACCGGCCCGTGCGCGGCGCCGACATACCCGGCCGCGCCACCCGGCTGCTGCTCGACGCGGTCGGCCAGGCCGCCGCCGACGCGGGGCTCGGCGAGGACCTCAGCGGCATCCCCGTCCTCGTCGGCACCGGCCTGCGGGAGCTGCGCTCCCTGGAGCTGTGGTGGCGCGACGGCTCCCCGTTCGCCGACTCGGGGCTGCACTTCGGCACCGGCCTGCGCGAGCGCTTCAACGCCGATGTCACACACACCTTCTCCAACGCCTGCTCGGCCTCCCTGTACGCGCTCGCGCTCGGCTCCGACCTCCTCGACCAGGAGGGCGGTCCCGACACGGTGATCGTCGCGGGCGTGGACGTCCTGACCGAGTCCATGTACGGGCTCCTGGAGCGCGTGCACAACCAACCCCCGGACCGGGTCCGGCCGTTCGACCGCAACCGCACCGGCGTGCTGATGGGCGACGGGGCCGCCGCGGTCGTGCTGCGCCGCTCACCCGATGAGGCCGCGGCGGCCGCCAAGAAGGTGTACGGGAACCTGCGCGGCGTCGCGGTCAACTGCGACGCCTACCACGTGACCGCGCCCTCCCCGGAGGGCATCGCCGAGGCCATGCGCGCCGCCCACCGCATCGCCGGGGTCAAGCCCGCGGACGTGGACCTGGTGATGCTGCACGGCACCGGCACGCTCCTCAACGACGAGGCGGAGGCCGCGGCCCTCGCCGACGTCCTCGGGGACGACGCCTCGGCGCCCCTGATGACCGCGGTGAAGTCCATGACCGGACACACCTCGGGCGCCTCCGGGCTCATCAACCTCATCGTGGGCCTCCAGGCCCTCAACGCGGGGACGGTGCCGCCGACCGTGGGCCTCGACGACCCGGTCGAGGAGGCCGAGCGGTTCCGCTTCGTCACCGAACAGGCCGCCACCGCACAGGAGTTGCGGGTGGCACAGCTCAACGCCTTTGGATTCGGCGGCATCAACGCCGTCGCCATCGTGGAAGGAAGCCGATGAGCCGCCGTAGCACCGACAGCCCCGTGGTGGTCTCCGGCGCCGCCGTACTGCTGCCCGGCGCCGACACCGTGCGGGCCCTCGCCGAAGGACCGGCCGAGGGCGGTGCCCCCGTCGAACCGGCCGCGCACGTCGGCAAGAAGGGCCTGCGCTACAAGGACCGGGCCACCCAGCTCGGCTACGCCCTCACCAAGGCGGCCCTGCGCGACGCCGGGCTGCTCGACGCCGGGGACGGCAAGGGCGACGGCTCCCTGACCGTGCCCCCGGCCACCGTCGGCGTGGTCGCCAGCTCCAACTTCGGCAACCTCGACACCGTCGCCCGCGCCCTGGACACCATCCGCACCGAGACGGTCACCGCGACCAGCCCGATGGACCTGCCCAACGCGTCCAGCAACGTCATCGCCTCCTCGGCGGCCATCCGCTTCGGGCTGCGCGGCCCCAACCTGATGGTCTGCAACGGCGAGACGTCCGGGCTCGACGCCGTGCACTGGGCGGCCACCATGATCGCCGCGGGCCGGGTGGAGCGGGTCCTGGTGCTCGGCGTGGAGCCCGACAACGACGTGGTGCGCAGGCTGACCGGCGGCGCCGGGTCCGTGGACGGCGGGGCCGCCCTCGTCCTGGAGGCCGGCCGCGCGGCCGCCGCCCGCGACGCGTCCGTGCGCGCCGTGCTCGGCCCCTACCACCGGGCCGCCGCCGACGCGGACCCGGCGGGCCCCGACTGGCGGGCGCCCGCGCACCTGGGCCGGGCCTCCGGGGCCGACGGGGTGCTCCAAGTCGCCGCCGCCGTCGGCCGGTTCGACGCCGGAGAGCGCGGTCCGGTGCGGGCCGTGTCCGGCACCGCGGCCGACGACGCGAGCGCCGATCTGCTGCTGCTCGCCCCCGACGCGGCCTGACCCGCCGTCCAGGCCCCAGAGGAGAGGAAGCCGGTGAACACGCACATAGACCTGCGGCCCGTCGTCGTGGAGCGGCGCACCGAGGGCAGTGGCCCGCGCGTGCTGCTGCTGCACGGCCTGGCCGCCAACGACAGCGTCTGGGAGCACACCCTGCCGCTGCTCTCCGGCTGCCAGGTGTGGACCGCCCGGCTGCCGTGGCGCACCGAGACCATCGCCGACTGGGGCGAGCAGCCCAACCTCAGGGGCTGGCTCGGCAAGGCCCTCGCGGCGGTGCCGGGCGGCGCCGAGGTGGTGGTCGCCCACTCGATGGCCGCCAACGTCCTGCTCGACCTGCTCGACCAGAAGAACCGGGGCGGCGTCGACGCGCTGCGCAGGTTCGGCATCCGGGCCCTGGTGCTCGCCTCGCCGTTCTACCGGGGCAGCGCCGAGCGCTTCGACTGGTCGACCATCACCTACTACCTCAACGACTTCCACCTGATCATGGAGGAGGGGGTCCGGGTGCACTCCGGGGACCGCTTCCCGCCGGACGTCCTGCGGGCCATGGGGGAGCGGGTGCGCGACCGCGTCGGCCCCTACGGCTGGTTCCGCTTCTTCGACCTGTATCTGCGCACCCCCGCCCTGCAGACCGGCCGCATCACCGTCCCCACCCTGGTCCTCGGCGGCGAGCGGGACTTCGCCGCCCGCCCCGAGGAGAGCGTGGCGCTCGCCGCGGCCCTGCCCGACGCCACCTCGCACGTCCTCGCCGGCTGCGGGCACTTCCCGATGCTGGAGGCCCCCGAGGTCTTCGCCACCCACGTCAGCTCGTTCATCCACTCGACCCTGGGCACCGCCCCGCAGCGCGGGCTTGCCCCTCTCACCGCCCTGGAGCCCCAGCGATGACCCTCGTCACGGACACCGCCGTCAAGGCGCTGCTCGACACCGCCACCACCACCCAGGTCCGCCCTCGCTACGAGGGCTCCAACATCTGCACGTGGATCGGGTTCAAGCACGTCAACTACCTGGTCGAGGAGGCCGTCCTCGACCACTTCCGGCAGGCGGGCCTGCCCGCCAGGGCCCTCTACGAGGAGCACGGCCTCGGCCTCGACCTGGTCCTGATCGACAGCCGCATCCTGCACGCCTTCCACATGGACGACACCGCCGAGGCGGAGGTCGTGCCGTGGACGAAGGAGACGGACGGCACCATCGGCTTCAAGGTCACCATCCGCGTCGAGCGGAACGGGGAGACCCTCAAGGCCGTCACGTCCAAGGTCCGCGTCTCGCTGCGCATCGACACCTATCTGGAGGCGGCCGGTGAGACACCGCCGCCGCTCGCCCGCTTCGCCGTCGCCCAGCTCGGCGACGACCTGGAGCGCGAGCCAGGCACGGCGGCCCCCGCGGAGCAGGAGATCCTCGACTCCCTCACCGCGGGCCAGAACGCGTACGCCTGGAAGTGGAACATCCCCTACCCGTACTGCCACTTCACCGAGCGCATCCAGATGTCCGGCTATCTGCGCCTGATGGAGGAGGGCAAGGACCGCTTCGTCGCCGACCGCGGCATCTCCATCAAGACGCTGCTCGACGACCGCCGCTGGATACCGGTGGTGCCCCGCTCCGACATCCGCATCCTCGACGAGGCGCTGATGGAGGAGGACCTCTACACGGTGTTCACCGTCGAGGAGGTCTTCAAGGACTTCACCTACACCTCCCGCATGGACTTCTACGTGCTGCGCGACGGCCGGCTCGTGAAGACCGCGACCGGGCGCATCGTGCACGGCTACGCCGTCATCGAGAACCGCCGCGACTGGAGCCTGGTCAGCCTCGACGAGCGCGTCGTCGACGCCATCAACGGCACGGCCGCGCGGGCGTGATGGACGACTGGGAGAGCGGCGACTGGGGGAGCGGCACGCCCCGGCTGCTGCTCATCGAGAGCCAGGGCCGCGTCGCGCCCGAGGACGCGGGGCTGCGCCGCGACGCCGTCACCCAGGTGCTGACCGGGCAGTCCGTGCTCCTCTTCCTGGTCCAGGACGGCGTCGTGCTCGCGGTGCCGGGCAGCGACGCCGACCTGGACCGGTTCCAGAAGGAGGGCGGCGTGCTCGCGGCGGACAGCTTCTCGCTCGCCCAGCACGGCCTCGAACCGGTCGCGCTGCGGCCCGAGTTGAAGGTCGTCGGCATGGACGTGGTGGCGGGCTGGATCCTCGATCCGGCCGTCCGGGTGGTGTGGCACTGAGTGGCCAGGCAGATTCCGCACACGGACGTGCTCATCACCCTGATGGGCGCCCCGCACGCCTCGGACCGGGTCACCAGCGCCCTGCGCCTGACCCAGGCCCTGTTGGAGCGCGGCGCCACCGTGCAGGTGTGGACCTGCGGGTACGCGACGCTGCTCACCCAGCGCGGACTCGGCCCCGACAAGCCGCGCAACCTCGCCGACTGGAACCGGACCCACCCCTCCACGGCCGCCCTCGCCGAGGAGCTGCTCACCGCCTTCCCGGACCGCCTCTACTGGTACGGGTGCCGGTTCTGCAGCGACGACCGGGGGGCGGTCGACCACCTGCCCCAGGTGGTGCTCCGGCCGCCCGCCGGATACGCCGCGAACGTGGCGGCGGCCGACAAGACCCTGATGCTGGGAGTCATCTGATGGACCATCAGCACCAGGTGGAAGGGCGGGTCCTCGCCATCGTCGAGCGCGGCTACCGGGGCGCCCTGGAGAAGCAGTTCTTCGACGAGCTGTACCTGGCGACCGAGCTGCACCGACAGCTCGGCGGCCTCGACATCCTGCTGCGCGGCACGGCGGTCACCTACGCCCTGGACACCGGCCCGATGCCCGCACTGCGCATCGGCAACCGGACGGTGGACACCCTCACCGACCCCCGGCAGGGCCTGCGCACCCTCCTGGCGGCGGGCGTCGGCATCTGGGTGGAGGCGGCCGCGCTCGCCGCACTCGGCTCGCTCCGGCCGCTCGTCGAGGGGGTGCGGCTCGCCGCGGAGGGCGAACTGGCCGCCCGCTGGGGCGAGTACCGCCAGATCTGCTTCCTCTGACCCCCCCGCGACAGCTCTCTTCAACGGCCCGCTCCACGGCGGCTGTCTCTTCAACGGCTCCCACAACGGAAGGAATACGTGACGGTCATGACCACCCTCACCACGGGCACCGGACACCCGGTGATCACCGCATGGTCGGCCGTGTCGCCGTACGGCATGGGCAGGTCCGCTTTCACCGAGGGCCTGCGCGAGCGGCGCGGCGCCGTCACCGGACTCGGCCCCGAGCACGGCACGACCCCCGGCGGCGCCCGCGGCGTCGGCGGTGTCGTGCCCGGCTTCGGCGTCCGCGAGGTGCTCGGCAAGAAGGGCACCCGCTCCATGGACCGGGTGACCGGGCTCGCCGTCGCCGCCGTCGGCTCGCTGCTCGACGACTCCGCGCGCAACCGCGCGGTCGGCACCGGCGAGGGCGCGGCGTTCGCGCTCGGCACCACCACGGGCAGCGCCCAGTCGATGATGGACTTCACCCGGGACTCGCTCACCGGCGAACAGCCCTTCTTCGTCGACCCGGCGCGCTTCCCCAACACGGTGATGAACTGTGCGGCCGGACAGAGCGCCATCTGGTACCAGCTGAAGGGCCCCAACGCGACCATCGCCGGGGGCCGCACGGCCGGGCTGCACGCCCTCAACTACGCGCGCAGGCTGCTGGGTTCGGGCCGGGCTCGGACCGTGCTGTGCGGGGCGGCCGAGGAGTTCTCGCAGGCGCGGTCCTGGCTGGAGCACCACTCGGGGCCGGCGACCGGCACCGTACCGCCGCTCGGCGAGGGCTGCGCCATGCTCCTCGTCGAACCGCACGACCCCGACGACCCCGGACAGCCCGTGCTCGCGGAGGTCCTCGCCGTGGAGCTGGGCGTCGTCCTCGACGGCGACCCGGGCCCCACGCTGGTGTCCTGCCTCCGCTCGGCGCTGCGGCGCGCTGAGGTGGAGCCGGACCGGGTGGCGGCGGTCGCCCGCTCCGGGGCGCCCGGACCGGAGGGCGAGGGCGAACTCGCCGCCGTGCGCGAGGTGTTCGGCGCCACCGACCCCGTCGACCTGACCCCGACCGGCCTGATCGGCGACACGGGGGCCGCCGCGGCGGCCTTCCAGACGGCGGCCCTCCTCTCCTACGCGGAGGGCGAGCCCGCGCGGGCCGCGGGCCGGATCGGGGTCATCACCTCGGTCGACCGCACGGGTACGGCCGGCTGCGCCGTGCTCGCACTCCACTGACCGCCTCACCTCTCGGAAGGACAACTCCCATGCTGGACAAGGAAGATCTCCGCACCCTCGTGGCCCAGGTGCTCGACGTCGACGTCGACGAGGTGACCGACGACGCGAAGTTCGTCGACGACCTGGAGGTCGACTCGCTGATGGCCCTGGAGGTCGTCGTCGTCCTGGAGAAGAAGTACGGCATCAAGCTGCCCGAGTCGGAGCTCAAGCAGATCGTCACCCTGCAGAGCGCCTACGAGCTGCTGCGCGGCAAGGTCGACGCGCCACGGGCCGCCTGATGCCGGCCGCGAGCCCGCTGCGCGCACCGGTCGAAGTGCTGCCCGCGGAGAGCGAGTTGAGCACCGCGGCCCGCTTCACCGTCGACGCGGACGAGACCGTGCTGCCCGGCCACTACCCGGGGTTCCCGATCTTCCCGGGGGTCTGTCTGGTCGAGTGCGCCCACCAGGGCGCGCTGGCCACCGTGCCCGGGGGCGCCAAGGGCGCCGGACTCGCCGCGGTGGAGTCGACCCGGTTCACCGGGCCCGTCTTCCCCGGCGACCAGGTCGACATCGCGATGGCGTGGAAGCGGATCCCGACCGGCCAGTGGCAGTGCCGGGCGAAGCTCAGCACCGCTCGCGGCCCGGCCGCCACCGTGCGGCTGCGCTACGGCGCCGCCACGGAAGGGGAGTCCGCGTGATCGGCCAGCGTGAGATCAGGGCCCGCCTTCCGCACCGCTTCCCGATGCTGCTCGTGGACCGGGTCGTGGACGTCGTCCCCGGCGAGCGCCTCATCGCGCTCAAGGCGGTGACCTGCAACGAGCCCTGGTACGAGAAGCTCGGCTCGGACACCCCGGGCGAGGACTTCGCGTATCCCGACTCCCTGCTGGTGGAGTCCTGGTGCCAGTCCGCCGGGGTCCTCGCCACCTGGGACGACCCCAACCCGGATGTCCTCGACGGCCAGGTGATGCTCTTCGGCGCCATGACGGGCGTCGAGTTCCACCGCCCGGTCCTGCCCGGTGAGGTCCTCGAACACCGGGTGCGCCTGGACCGCAAGGTCGACGACACGCTGCTGTTCGAGGGCGACAGCCGCTCGGCCGGTGAGCCGGTGATGACCGTGGGCCGCATCGTCATGGCCTTCCGCCCCGCTTCGGCGCTGCGGCCGGACTCGGCCCCGCGCCCCTGAGGAGAGATCATGGGAGACAGCACGAACCAGGTGGCCCTGGTCACCGGAGGATCGCGCGGCATCGGCCGGGCCACGGTCCGCGCGCTCGCCCGCGACGGATTCGACGTGGCCTTCTGCTACCGCTCGGACGACGCGGCGGCGCGCAGCCTGGAGAAGGCCGGCGAGGAGTTCGGCGTCCAGGTGGTCGGCACCCGCGTCGACGTCGCGGACGCCACCGCCGTACGGGCCTGGACCGAGGCCACCGAGGATCTGCTCGGGCCGGTCGGGGCGGCCGTCACCGCCGCCGGGATCACCCGCGACAACCCGCTGGTCCTCATGGAGGACGAGCAGTGGCGGCAGGTCATCGACACCAACCTGGACGGCGTCTACCACGTCTGCCGGGCCGTGGTCTTCGGCATGATGAAGCGCCGCGCCGGGGCCGTCGTGAACATCTCCTCGGTCGCCGGGGTCTACGGCCACGGCACCCAGACCAACTACTCCGCCTCCAAGGCCGGGATCATCGGATTCACCCGGGCCCTCGCCAAGGAGACCGGGCGCGCGGGCATCCGGGTCAACGCCGTCGCGCCCGGCTTCATCGAGACCGACATGGTCGCCGAGATGAACGACAAGGCCCGCAAGGAGGCCCTGTCCGCCATCCCGCTGCGCCGAATGGGCACCGCCGAGGAGGTCGCGGACCTCGTCGCGTACCTGGTCTCGGACCGGGCCGCGTACATCACGGGCGCGGTGCTGCAGATCGACGGCGGCATCACGATCTGAGCCCGGCCACCCTCTGTGCCCATCCGTTCAACTTCCCTCGCACCACTGACCGTTGGAGGCGGTGATGGCACGACGCGGGCCGCGCTGGTACTTCTCCTTCCGCAGTCCCTACTCCTGGATGGCGTACCGCGACCTGGTCGACCGGTACCCGGACGTGGCGGCACACATCGACTGGCTGCCGTTCTGGGAGCCGGACGACGCGGCCCTGGACGAGCTGGACCGCAGCAACATCAAGCTGCCGTACGTCCCGATGTCCAAGGAGAAGCACCTCTACATCCTCCAGGACGTCCGCCGCCTCGTGCGGGCCCGCGGCCTGGAGATGGTCTGGCCGGTGGACCCGGCGCCGCGCTGGGAGGTCCCGCACCTGGCCTACCTCGCGGCGCAGCAGCTGGGCGCGGGGCCGGAGTTCATCCGCGCGACCTACCGGGCCCGCTGGGAGCACGGCGAGGACATCTCCGAGCCGTCCACCATGGCGAAGATCGGCGCGGAGGTCGGCATCGACCCGGACGCCGTGGCCGGCGCGCACGCCGACCCCGGCATTCGGGAGAAGGGGCTCAAGATACTGAACTCGCTGCACCGGGACGGCGTATTCGGCGTCCCCTTCTTCATCGTCGGATTCGACAAGTACTGGGGTATCGACCGCCTTCCCGGATTCGTGGAGGCGGTGCGCGAGAAGAGCGCGAAGTAACCCCCCGGGAAAGGTAACCCTCCGAGAAAGGAAGAGAATCATGGCGACCAACCCCTTCGAGGACAATGGCGCGGTCTACTACGTCCTCATCAACGACGAGGGCCAGTACTCCCTGTGGCCCGCGTTCGCCGAGGTCCCGGCCGGCTGGACCACGCTGCACGGCGCGGCCCCCCGCCAGGAGTGCCTCGACTACATCGGCGAGCACTGGACGGACATGCGGCCAACCAGCCTGGTCCAGGCCGCGGGGGCCTGACCGGGACACGGACGGCGGAGCGGGACGGGCGTTGGCAGTTATCTGCAACGCCCGTTCTGCGTTGCCGGGGCCCGCCGCCGCGTTGGCAGGTTGATGCAGTCGGCGTTGTCGGAGAATTCCGGCGGATGACAGGGTGGAATTCGTTCCCCGGAATTTCAGGTTGACCGCTAGGGGTGGATGAGAATCATGCTCGGTGCAGACGGTGCGTCTCGGATATCGCTGACCGCGGCCCAGGCCGGAATCTGGTTCGCCCAGCAGCTTGACCCGGAGAACCCGATTTACAACGCGGCCGAATACCTGGACATCCAGGGCCCGTTGGACGCCGACGTCCTCGACCGGGCGCTGCACCGGCTCGTCGGCGAGGCCGAGGCGCTGCGGATGCGCGTCGTCGAGGACGACGAGGGGCTGTGGCAGATCGCGGACCCCGACCCCGAGTGGACCCTGGAGCAGGTGGACCTGCGGGCCGAGACCGCGCCCGAGGCGGCCGCCGAGGCGTGGATGCGCCGGGTCCTCGCCGAGCCCGTCGACCCGCGCACCGACCCGCTGTTCCGCTTCGCGCTGCTGCGGGTGGCCCGCGACCGCCACTTCTGGTTCTACCGCTACCACCACGTGACCGTGGACGGCTTCGCGGTCGCGTTGCTCGCCCGCCGCGCCGCCGAGCTCTACACCGCGCTCGCCGCCGGACAGGAGCCCGCACCGAGCGGCTTCGGGCAGGTCGCGGAGCTCGTCACCGCCGACACCCTGTACCGGGAGTCCGAACGCTTCGCCGCCGACCGGGAGTTCTGGCAGCAGCGCCTCGCCGACTGCCCCGAGCCCGTCGGCCTCAGCGACCGGAAGCCCGTCATGGCCCACGGCCTGGTCCGGCGCACCGAGTTCCTGCGCCCCGCGAGCCTGGAGGCGCTGCGCGACACCGCCCGCGAGGTCGGGGTGACCTGGCCTGCCGCGATGATGACCGCCGCCGCCCTCTACCTCCAGCGCTCCACCGGCGCGGACGAGGTGGTGCTCGGCGTCCCCGTCTCCTGCCGCCTGGGGAAGACGGCCCGCTCGGTGCCCGGCATGGTCTCCAACGTCGTGCCGCTGCGGGTCCGCGTCACCCAGGACATGACCCTGGCCGCCGTCCTCGAGCAGGTCTCGGCGGAGCTGCGCGCCGCCATGAAGCACCAGCACTACCGGTACGAGGACCTGGTCCGCGACCGCAATCTCCTCGGCGGCGGCGGGCGCCTGACCGGACCCGAGATCAACATCATGATGTTCGACTACGGGCTCTCCTTCGGCGAGCTGCCCGCCGTCGTCAACAACCTCTCCATCGGCCCCTCCGACGACCTCTCCCTGATCGTGTACGAGCGCTCCGACGGCCGCGGCCTGCACGTCGACTTCGACGCCAACCCGGCCCTGTACTCGGGCGCGGAGATCGCCGGGCACCAGCGCCGCTTCATCGGCTTCCTGCACCAGCTGGCCGCCGCCGACCCGCGGACCCCCGTCGGCCGCATCGACGTCGCCGCCGAGGCCGAGCGCGACCTGGTGATCCACGGCCACAACGCGACCGCGCACGCCGTCCCCGACACCGGCCTCACCGAGCTCCTGCACCGGCAGGCCGCGCGCACCCCCGACGCGACGGCCCTGCGCTTCGAGGGCACCTCCCTCAGCTACCGCGAACTGCACGAGCGCGCCGACCGGTTGGCGCACCTGCTGCGCTCCCAGGGCGTCGGCCCCGAAAGCCGCGTCGCGCTCGCCGTGCCGCGCTCCGTGGAGCTCGTCACCGGCCTCCTCGCGGTCCTGAAGACGGGCGCCGCCTATCTGCCGGTCGACCCCGACTACCCGGCCGAGCGCATCCAGTACCTGCTGGCCGACGCCCGCCCCGCGCTGCTGCTCACCACCGCAGAGACCGCCGTGCGGCTGCCCACCGGCCTGGCCGCCCCGCTGCTGGTCCTCGACATCGACGACACCGCCGACCTGCTGGCCGCGCAGCCCGCGACCCCGCTCGCCGCGCCCGCGCCGCACGGCGACCACCCCGCGTACGTCATCTACACCTCCGGATCCACCGGCCGCCCCAAGGGAGTCCAGGTCTCCCACCGGGCCATCGCCAACCGGCTGTTGTGGATGGGCGAGCGCTACGGCATCGGCGCCGATGACCGGATCCTGCAGAAGACCCCGTCCGGGTTCGACGTCTCCGTCTGGGAGTTCTTCCTGCCGCTGATCAGCGGCGCGACGCTGGTCATGGCCCGGCCCGAGGGCCACAAGGACCCGCAGTACCTGGCCGCCCTGATCCGCGAGGAGCGCGTCACCACCGCGCACTTCGTGCCGTCCATGCTCCAGGTCTTCGTGCAGGAGCCGGGGGCCGCCGGCTGCACCGTGCTGCGCCGCGTCATCTGCAGCGGCGAGGCGCTCCCCGAGGAGCTGCAGAACCAGTTCCTCCAGGTGCTGCCCCGCGTCGGCCTCTACAACCTGTACGGGCCCACGGAGGCCGCCGTCGACGTCACCAGCTGGGAGTGCGGGCCCGCCACCGG
This sequence comes from Streptomyces sp. NPDC059009, assembly GCF_042740175.1. Taxonomy (NCBI): domain Bacteria; kingdom Bacillati; phylum Actinomycetota; class Actinomycetes; order Kitasatosporales; family Streptomycetaceae; genus Streptomyces; species Streptomyces sp. NPDC059009. Next base: position 25,620 of record NZ_JBHYJB010000062.1, read on the forward strand.
GCCGGTGCCGATCGGCCGGCCCGTGTGGAACACCCGCACCTATGTCCTCGACGCCGCCCTGCGCCCCGCCGGACCCGGCGCCGCGGGCGAGCTGTACCTCGCGGGCACCCAGCTGGCCCGCGGCTACCTGGGCCGCCCGGGCCTGACCGCGGAACGCTTCGTCGCCGACCCGTTCGGTCCGCCCGGCGCCCGCATGTACCGCACCGGCGACCTGGCGCGCTGGACCGACGACGGCGCCCTCGTCTATCTGGGCCGCACCGACGACCAGGTGAAGATCCGCGGCTTCCGCATCGAACTCGGCGAGATCGAGGCCGCGTTGACCCGGCACCCCGAGATCGCGCACGCCGCGGTGGTGGTGCGCGAGGACAGCCCCGGGGACAAGCGGCTCGTCGCCTACCTGGTGCCCGCCGAGGGTGCCGGGCCGCGCACCGACGAGCTCCGCCGGGAGCTGGCCGGACAGCTGCCCGAGCACATGGTCCCGGCGGCGTTCGTCAGCCTGCCCGGACTGCCGGTCACCCCGAACGGCAAGCTCGACCGGAAGGCGCTGCCCGCCCCCGACCTGGCCGCCGCCACCTCCGGCCGGGCGCCCGGCAACCCGCGCGAGGAGATCGTCTGCGGACTCTTCGCGGAGGTCCTCGGGCTGCCCAGGACCGGCATGGACGACAACTTCTTCGACCTCGGCGGCCACTCCCTGCTCGCCACCCGCCTCGTCAACCGGGTCCGCGCGACCTTCGGCACCGAACTCACCATCCGCGCCGTCTTCGAGGCGCCCACCCCGGCGCTCCTGGACGCCCGCATCGCCGACGGCGACCGCGAGGAGGACCCGCTCGACGTCCTGCTCCCGCTGCGCCCGCACGGGGAGCGGCCCGCCGTGTTCTGCGTGCACCCGGCGGGCGGCCTCGGCTGGTGCTACGCCGGGATCATCAAGCACCTCGGCCAGGGCACCCCCGTCTACGCCCTCCAGGCCCGCGGCCTCGACGGCGACCCCGGCCAACTCCCCGCCTCCTTCGAGGAGATGGCCGACGACTACATCGAGCAGATCCGCGAGGTCCAGCCGCACGGCCCGTACCACCTGCTCGGCTACTCCTCGGGCGGCATCGCCGCGCACGTCATCGCATCCCGCCTGGAGCGGGCCGGCGAACAGGTGGGGCTGCTCGCGATCCTCGACACCTACCCGGGGCAGACCCTCGCGGAGCTCGGCGAGCAGGAGATCCTCGCGGACCTGCTGCGCTGGGTCGGCTACGACCGCCGCTACCTCGGCAAGAAGCCCCTCAAGCACGCCAAGGTCATCGAGATCCTGCGCAAGCTCGGCAGCTCCCTCGCGAGCCTGGAGCCGCACCACATCGAGGCGATCGGCCGGGTGTACGCCAACGGGCGCGACCTCGTCCACGAGTTCGTGCCGAGCCGGTACGGCGGCGACGTCACCGTCCTGGTCGCCTCGCTCGACAAGGTCGACATCTCCCCGACGCCGGAGACCTGGCGCCCGTACGTGGCCGGCGAGATCACCGCGCACCACCTGGAGCGCAGCCACAACGACCTGATGAAGCCCGCGGCCCTGGCCGAGATCGGCCGGATCCTCGCCGATGAGCTGCGCGCCCTCGACGCGGCCGCAGAGGCCGCCGAGGCCGCCCGCGCCGTCTCCGCCCCCGCCGCCGTCTGACCCCGGCACCACCGCACCCGAGCCCCACCGACCGTTCATTCAAGGGTGGTTAACAGATGAAGGACACCGTGCGCGCCGTGCCGGACGCCGATCCCACGGAGCTGATGGCGGACCGGGCCGCCCGCACCCCGCACGCCACGGCCGTGGTCTTCGAGGGGCGGCGGCTGACCTACGCGGAGCTGAACGCCCGCGCCAACCGGCTCGCCCGCGTCCTCGTGGGCCTCGGTGCCGGGCCCGAGCGGTCCGTCGCGATCGCGCTGCCCCGCTCCCTGGAGCTGCCCGTCGCACTGCTCGCCGTCCTCAAGTCCGGCGCCGGATACGTGCCGTTGGACCCCGAGTACCCGGCCGACCGCGTCGCGTACATCCTCGACGACGCCCGGCCCGCGCTCCTCCTCGACGCCGGCCGGCTGGCCCGCGCCGAGGCCGAGGGCGCGGGCCTGGACGCGAGCGACCTCACCGACGCCGACCGGACCGCGCCGCTGCGGCCCGCCCACCCCGCGTACACGATCTACACCTCCGGCTCCACGGGCCGCCCCAAGGGCGTCCTCATCACCCGGCGCTCCCTGGCCAACTTCCTCGCGTCCATGGCCGAGCTGTTCCCGCTGACGGAGCGGGACCGGCTGCTCGCGGTCACCACCATCGCCTTCGACATCGCCGTCCTGGAGATGTACCTGCCGCTGCTCGCCGGGGCCGCCGTCGTCATCGCGCCCCGCGAGACCGTCGTCGACCCGGCCCGGCTCGCCGCCCTCGCCGCCGCGAGCGGCGCCACGATCATGCAGGCCACGCCGTCGCTGTGGCAGGCCATGACCACCGAACAGCCCGATGCCGTACGGGGGTTGCGGATGCTCGTCGGCGGCGAGGCGCTGCCGCCGTCCCTCGCCGCCGCGATGAGCGCCCTCGGCGCGCGCACCACCAACCTGTACGGCCCGACGGAGACCACCGTCTGGTCCACGTCCCTGGACGTCGCGGGCGCCGACGCCCCGCACAGCATCGGCGGCCCTGTCTGGAACACCTCCCTGTACATCCTCGACGACCGGTTGCGCACCGCCGACGAGGGCGAGCTCTACATCGGCGGCGACGGCCTCGCCCGCGGCTACTGGAACCGGCCGGGTCTGACCGCGGAACGCTTCGTCGCCGACCCGTTCGGTCCGCCCGGCGCCCGCATGTACCGGACCGGCGACCTGGCCCGCTGGCGGGCCGACGGGGACGTGGACTACCTGGGCCGCGTCGACCACCAGGTGAAGATCCGCGGCTTCCGCATCGAGCTCGGCGAGATCGAGGCGGTCCTCGCCGCCCACCCGGACCTCGCCCAGGTCGCGGTGGCCGCCCGCGAGGACACCCCCGGCTCCAAGCTGCTCGTGGCCTACGTGGTCCCCGCCGCCGGCACTCCGGACGGCGGCCCCGACGCGGCCGAACTGCGTGCCCTCGCCGCGGAGTCGCTGCCCGAGTACATGGTCCCGGCCGCCTTCGTCACCCTCGACCGCTTCCCGCTCACCCCGAACGGAAAGCTGGACCGGAAGGCGCTGCCCGCCCCCGACCTGGCCGCCGCCACCTCCGGCCGGGCGCCCCGCACCCCGCACGAGGAGCTGCTCGCCGGGCTCTTCGCCGAGGTGCTCGGGCTGCCCTCCGTCGGCATCGACGACGACTTCTTCCACTTCGGCGGCCACTCCCTGCTCGCCACCCGGCTCGCCGCCCGGGTCCGCTCCGTGTTCGGCGCCGAACTGGCCGTCCGTACGGTCTTCGAGGCCCCCACGGTCGCCGACCTCGCCCCCCTGCTCACCGACGCGGACACGGCCCGGCCACCCGTCCGCCCCGCCGAGCGCCCCACCCCCGTCCCCCTCTCCTACGCCCAGCGCCGCCTCTGGTTCCTCGACCGCCTGGAGGGCGGCGGCGCCACCTACAACCTCCCCTACGCGCTCCGCCTGCACGGCACCCTCGACGTGGCGGCGCTGCGCGCGGCCCTCGCGGACGTGGTGGCCCGGCACGAGGCCCTGCGCACCCTCTTCCCGGAGGAGTCGGGCGTCCCGCACCAGCGCGTGCTCGCACCGGCCGACGCCCGGCCCGCACTGACCGTCACGCCGGTCACGGAGGCCGACCTGGACACGGCGCTCGCGACCGCCGCCGCCCGCGGCTTCGACCTGGCCGCCGAACTGCCCCTGCGCGCCGACCTGTTCACGCTCGGACCGGACGACCAGGTGCTGCTCCTGACCGTGCACCACATCGCCTCCGACGGCTGGTCCCTGGTGCCGCTGGGCCGCGACCTCGCCGCCGCCTATGAAGCCCGTACGCGGGGCGGGGCGCCCGAGGGCGAGCCGCTGCCGGTGCAGTACGCGGACTACGCGCTGTGGCAGCGCGACCTGCTGGGTGCGGAGGACGACGAAGGCAGCCTGATCAGCGGCCAGTTGGAGTTCTGGAAGGGTGTGCTCGCGGGCGCCCCGGACCTCCTGGAGCTGCCCACGGACCGGCCGCGCCCCGCCGTCTCCAGCCACCGGGGAGCCGGGCACACCTTCACGGTCCCCGAGGAAGTCGGCCTGCGGATACGGGAGTTGGCGAAGGCCACGCGCTCGACACCCTTCATGGTGTTGCAGGCGGGTCTGGCGACGCTGCTGTCCCGGCTGGGTGCGGGGGAGGACATTCCGCTGGGCGGTGCGGTGGCGGGCCGCCAGGACGAGGCCCTGGACGAGCTGGTCGGGTTCTTCGTGAACACGCTGGTGCTGCGGACCGACCTGTCCGGTGACCCGACGTTCCGCGAACTGGTCGGCCGGGTGCGGGAGTGGGACCTGGCTGCGTTCGCGCAGCAGGACGTGCCCTTCGAGCGGGTCGTGGACGCGGTGTCCCCGGACCGTTCGCAGGCCCGGCACCCTCTCTTCCAGGTGATGCTGGTCCTCCAGAACACCGCATCCGCCGAACTCCAACTCCCCGGATTCCGGACCGAGATGCGGCGGGTCGACACCGGAGGCGCCAAGTTCGACCTCGCCTTCGAGCTGACCGAGCACCCGGGCGGCACCGTCGAAGGGCTCGTCGAATACAGCACGGACCTCTTCGACGCCGGCACCGTCGCGGGCCTCGCCTCGCGCCTCGTCCGGCTCCTGGACACGCTGACCGCCGACCCGGACACCTCCGTCACCGCCGTGGACGTCCTGGCGGACGACGAGCGGCGCCTGGTCCTCGGGGAGTGGTGCGGCGACCCGGCGCCGGTCGAGAGCCTGACGGTGCCGGAGCTGTGGGCGCGCAGGGTGGCCGCCGACCCGGACGCCCCCGCGCTGATCTGCGCCGACTTCGAGCTGTCCGCCACCGAACTGGACCTGCGGGCAAGCCAGTTGGCGCACGAGCTGATGGCGCGGGGGATCGGCGCGGAGTCGCTGGTGGCGCTCGCGCTGCCGAGGTCGTCGGTGGAGCTGATCGTGGCGACGCTCGCGGTGTGGAAGGCGGGCGGCGCCTACCTCCCCGTGGACCCGGCCTACCCGGCCGACCGCATCGCGTACATGCTGGACGACGCCCGCCCCGCCCTCGTCCTCGCGGTGAAGGACACGGTGGACCGGCTCCCCGACGGGACCCGGCCCCTCGTCCTCGACGCCCTCGACGTCTCCCACCACGACGCGAGCTGCCCGGCGCCCCGCGTCGCGCCCACCCACCCCGCGTACGTCATCTACACCTCCGGGTCCACCGGCCGCCCCAAGGGAGTCGTCGTCCCGCACGCGGGCGTCGCGAGCCTCCTGGCCACCCAGCGGGAGCGGTTCGGGGCCGGGCCCGGCGCGCGCGTCCTGAGCTTCGCCTCGCCGAGCTTCGACGCGGCGTTCTGGGAGCTGTGCATGGGCCTGCTCTCCGGCGGCGCGGTCGTCGTCGCGGGCGCCGACGGGCTGCTGCCCGGCGAGCCCCTCGCCACGACCCTCACCGCGCACCGGGTCACGCACGCCACGCTGCCGCCCGTCGTCCTCGCCGCCATGGAGCCCGACGCCGCGCTGCTGCCCGGCGGGACGCTCATCGCGGGCGGCGAGGCGCTCTCCGGAGAACTGGTGGGGCGCTGGTCCGGGGGGCGGCGGCTGTTCAACGCGTACGGGCCGACGGAGACCACCGTCTGCGCCTCCGTCGCCGGGCCGCTGGCCGAGCCGGTGACCCCGCCGATCGGGCTGCCGGTTCTCAACAGCCGCTCCTACGTCCTCGACGCCCGCCTCCGGCCGGTGCCGCCGGGAGTCGTCGGCGAGCTGTACGTGGCGGGGCCGCTCGCGCGCGGCTACCTGGGGCGCCCGGGCCTGAGCGCCGAGCGGTTCGTGGCCGATCCGTTCGGGGCCGCCGGGTCGCGGATGTACCGGACCGGGGACCTGGTGCGGTGGCGTGCGGACGGCCAGCTGGACTACATGGGGCGCGCGGACCATCAGGTCAAGGTGCGTGGCTTCCGTATCGAACTCGGGGAGATCGAGGCGGAGTTGGCGCGGCACGAGGACGTCGGGCAGGTCGCGGTCCTGGTGCGGGAGGACACCCCGGGGTCCAAGCAGCTCGTCGGATACGTGGTCCCGCGACCAGGCCGCTCGGCCGATTCCGCTCAACTGCGGTCGTACGTGGGGGAGTCGCTGCCGGACTACATGGTGCCCGCGGCTGTCGTGGTCCTGGATGAGCTGCCAGTGACGCCGAACGGGAAGCTGGACCGCAAGGCGCTGCCCGCACCGGATCTCTCGGTGGCCGGCGGCGGCCGGGAGGCCACCACCGATCGCGAGGTCGTCCTGGCCGGTCTCTTCAAGGACCTGCTGGGCCTCTCCTCCGTCGGCATCGACGACAGCTTCTTCGACCTGGGCGGCGACAGCATCATGTCCATCCAGCTCGTCAGCCGCGCCCGCCAGGCCGGACTCGTCATCGAGCCCAGACAGGTCTTCGACCACAAGACGGTGGCCGCCCTCGCGGCCGTGGCCGGGGCCGTCGAGGCGGCGCCCGTCCTCGCCGCGGGCAGCGGGGTGGGCCGGGTGCCCGCGACGCCGATCGTGCGGTGGCTGCGCGACCGCGGCGGCCCCGTCGACCGCTTCCACCAGTCGATGCTCGTGCACACCCCGGCCGGGCTCACCGAGGACCAGCTGATCCTCGCCGTGCAGGCCCTCCTCGACCACCACGACGCGCTCCGGGCCCGGCTGGTCCGCGCCGACGGCTGGGCCCTCGACGTGCCCGAGCCGGGCGCGGTCGCGGCCCGCGACGTGGTGCGGCGGATCGACACGAGCGGCATCGGCAGCGAGCGGCTGCGCGCCGTCGTCGAGGACGAGAGGGACGTCGCCGCGGGCTGGCTGTCGCCGGACGACGGGCTGATGCTCCAGGCGGTCTGGTTCGACGCCGGGCCCGGCGCCGCGGGGCGGCTGCTGCTCGTCATCCACCACCTGGTCGTCGACGGGGTGTCCTGGCGCATCCTCGTACCGGATCTGGCCGCCGCCTGCGAGGCCCTCGTCAAGGGCGGAGAGCCGGACCCGGCGCCGGTGCCGACGCCGCTGCGGGTCTGGGCCCGGGAGCTGACCGCCGCCGCGCCCGGCCGCATGGACGAACTGCTGCTGTGGCAGCGGCAGTTGACCGGAGACGACCCCGTCGTCGGCGGGCGCAGGCTCGACCTCGGCCGGGACACGTTCGCCACCGAGCGCGCCGTCGAGCGCACCCTGCCCGCCGAGCGCACCGCGCCGCTGCTCGGCGAGGTGCCCGCCGCGTTCCACGCCGGCGTCAACGACGTGCTGCTCACCGCGTTCGTGTTCGCCGTCGCCGACTGGCGGGCCCGGCGCGCCAAGGGCAGCGGCCCCACGGTCCTGGTGGACCTGGAGGGGCACGGCCGCGAGAACGTCGTGGCGGGCGTCGACCTGTCCCGCACCGTCGGCTGGTTCACCAGCCTCTACCCGGTGCGGCTCGACCCGGGCCCCGCCTCACGGGCCGACTTCTGGTCCGGCGGACCCGCCGTCGGCGAGGCCCTCAAGCGCATCAAGGAACAGCTGCGGGCGCTGCCGGACAGCGGCATCGGCTACGGGATGCTGCGCCACCTGGCGCCCGGCGACCCGCTGCCCGCCGCGGCACCCCCGCAGCTCGGCTTCAACTACCTGGGCCGCTTCCCGGCCGCCGCCCGACCCGACGAGCCCTGGACCGCGGCCCCCGAGGCCCCGGCGCTCGGCGGCGGCAGCGACCCCGGAATGCCGCTCACCCACGAACTGGAGCTCAACGCCCTCACCCAGGACCACCCCGAGGGGCCGCGCCTGGTGGCCACCTGGACCTACGCGGACGCCCTGTTCACCGGCGCCGAGGTCGCCGACCTCGCCGACACCTGGTTCCGCGCCCTGGCCGTCCTCGCCGACCACGCCCGCGCCCCCGAGTCCGGCGGGCACACGCCCTCCGACCTGACCCTTGTCTCTCTGTCCCAGGCCGAGATCGACCTGCTGGAAGCCGACTGGAGAACTTCTCAATGACGAAGCCGGGACTCGCCGACGTACTGCCGCTGTCGCCCCTGCAGGAGGGGCTGCTCTTCCACGCGCTGTACGACGAGCACGCAGCCGACATCTACACCGTGCAGCTCGTCTTCGACCTGGACGGGCCGCTGGACCCGGCCGCGCTGCGGGCCGCCGCGAACGGCCTGCTGCGCCGCCACCCGAACCTGCGCGCCGCGTTCCGCTACGAGGGGCTCAGCCGCACCGTGCAGATCGTGCCGCACGAGGTCGAACTCCCGTGGCGCGAGACGGACTTGGGGCATCTCGCCGCCGAGCCGGAGCGGCAGCGGGCCGAGCTGGACGAGCTGCTCGCCGCCGATCGGGCCGAGCGGTTCGACCTGACCCGGCCGCCGCTGCTCCGCGGCGGCCTGTACCGCCTCGGCGAGGACCGCCACCGCCTGGTCCTCACCAAGCACCACATCCTGATGGACGGCTGGTCCATGCCGGTCCTGGTGCGCGAGCTGTTCCAGCTGTACGCCACCCGCGGCGACGACGGCGCGCTGCCGCGCGTCACGCCCTACCGCCAGTACCTGGCCTGGCTCGACGGGCAGGACAAGGCCGCCGCCGAGACCGCCTGGGCCAAGGCCCTCGACGGGCTCGGCGAGCCCAGCCTGCTCACCCCCGCCGACGCCCCGCCGCCCACCACGGTGCCCCGGCACCTCACCGTCGCCCTCACCGAGGAGCTCACCACCCGCCTCACCGACCAGGCGCGCGAGCACGGGCTGACCCTCAACACCGTGCTCCAGGGCGCCTGGGCGCTGCTGCTCGCCAAGCTGACCGGGCGCGACGACATCGTCTTCGGCGCGACCGTGTCCGGGCGACCACCGGAGATCCCCGGCATCGAGACCATGGTGGGCCTCTTCATCAACACCCTGCCGGTGCGCGTCGAACTCCCCGCCGCCGAGCCGCTCACCGACGCCTTCCAGCGGCTCCAGGCCCGGCAGGCGTCCCTCATGGCCCACCAGCACCTGGGCCTCACCGAGGTGCAGCGCATCGCCGGGCACAGCCCGCTCTTCGACACCATCGCGGTCTTCGAGAACTACCCGCTCGACATGGCCCAACTCCAGCCCGACAACAGCGACTTGATGCTGACCGGCCTGGACGCCACCGACGCCACGCACTACGCGCTCGGCGTCATCGCGAGCGTCGTCGACGGCCGCCTCACGATGCGCCTCGACCACCGCCCCGACCTCTTCGGCACCGACGCGGTGCGCCGCATCGGGGACCGCCTCACGCGCATCTTCGAGGCGTTCGCCGCCGACCCGACCCGCCCCGCCGGGCGCGTCGACGTGCTCGGCCCCGAGGAGCTGCACCGCGTCGTCGAGGAGTGGAGCGGCCACACCGACGCGCCCGCCGCCGTCGAACCCGCCACGATCCCCGCCCTGTTCGCCGCGCAGGCCGCCCGCACGCCCGACGCGACCGCCGTCAGCTGCGCCGGCGAGCACCTCACCTACACCGAACTCGACGCCCGCGCCAACCGGTTGGCGCACCTCCTCGCCCGGCACGGCGCCGGACCCGAACGGTTCGTGGCGCTCGCCCTGCCCCGCTGCGCCGACCTCGTGGTGGCCGTGCTCGCCGTCCTCAAGTCCGGCGCCGCCTATGTGCCGCTCGACCCCGGCTACCCGGTGGACCGGCTCGCGTACATGCTGGACGACGCCCGCCCCGCGCTGCTGCTCACCCGCTCCGGCGCGGGCGTGCCCGAGGGGCTCGACCTGGGCGCGGACACCGAGTGCCTGGTGCTCGACGAGCACGCCACGCAGGACGCCCTCGCCGCCGAGCCGACCACGGCGCCCGCCGTCGCGCTCGACCCGCACCACCCCGCGTACGTCATCTACACCTCCGGCTCGACGGGCCGCCCCAAGGGCGTGGTCGTCCCGCACCAGAACGTGGTGCGGCTCTTCGGCGCCACCGACCACTGGTTCCACTTCGGGCCCGACGACGTGTGGACGCTCTTCCACTCCTACGCCTTCGACTTCTCGGTGTGGGAGCTGTGGGGGCCGCTGCTGCACGGCGGCCGCCTCGTCGTCGTGCCGCACTCCGTCAGCCGCTCCCCCGAGGAGTTCCTGCGCCTCCTCGCCGAGGAGCAGGTGACGGTCCTCAACCAGACCCCGTCGGCCTTCTACCAGCTCACCCAGGCCGACCGCGAACACCCGGAGACCGGCGACCGACTCGCCCTCAAATACGTGGTGTTCGGCGGTGAGGCACTCGACCTGTGGCGGCTCGCCGACTGGTACGCGCGCCACGACGACGGCGCCCCCGTCCTCGTCAACATGTACGGCATCACCGAGACCACGGTGCACGTCAGCCATCTCGCCCTGGACGCGCCGAGCGCCGCCGCCGGGCCCGGCAGCATGATCGGCGGGGCCATCCCCGACCTGCGGATCTACGTCCTCGACGGCGGCCTCCGCCCCGCCGCGCCGGGCGTCGCAGGGGAGATGTACGTCGCCGGGGCCGGCCTGGCCCGCGGCTATCTGGGCCGCCCGGAACTGACCGCGGGCCGCTTCGTCGCCGACCCGTTCGGCGCCCCCGGCACCCGCATGTACCGCACCGGCGACGTCGCCCGCTGGACCGAGGACGGCAGCCTCGAATTCGTCGGCCGCGCCGACGACCAGGTGAAGATCCGCGGCTTCCGCATCGAGCTCGGCGAGATCGAGGCGGTCCTCGCCGCCCACCCGGCCGTCGCCCAGGTCGCCGTCGTGGTCCGTGAGGACCGGCCCGGCGACAAGCGGCTCGTCGCCTACCTCGTCCCGGCCGCCGGACACACCCCGGCCGAGGCCGCCCAGGCCCGCGCCCACGCCGTCCGCGACCTGCCCGGCTACATGGTCCCGGCCGCCTTCGTACCCCTCGACGCGCTGCCGCTGACCCCCAACGGCAAGCTCAACCGCAAGGTGCTGCCCGCCCCCGACCTCGGCGGCGGCCAGGCGGGCCGGGCACCCCGCACGCCGCGCGAGGAGATCCTGTGCGGACTGTTCGCCGAAGTCCTCGGCCTCGACGAGGTGTTCGCCGACGGCCACTTCTTCGAGCTCGGCGGCCACTCGCTGCTCGCCACCCGCCTGGTCTCCCGGGTCCGCGCCGCGCTCGGCGTGGAGCTGGCCATCCGCACCCTGTTCGAGGCGCCCACCGTCAGCGCGCTCGCCGAGCGCGTCGACGAGGCCGCCGCGGCCCGCCCGCCGCTGCTGCCCGCCGTCCGCCCCGACCGGGTCCCCCTGTCGTACGCGCAGCGCCGCCTCTGGTTCCTCGACCGGCTCGACGGCCCCGGCGCCACCTACAACATCCCGCTCGCCCTGCGCTTGCACGGCACCCTCGACGTGGCGGCGCTGCGCGCGGCCCTCGCGGACGTGGTGGCCCGGCACGAGAGCCTGCGCACCCTCTTCCCGGAGGCCGCGGGCGTCCCGTATCAGCAGGTCCTCGACCCGGCCGACGCCCGGCCCGAGCTGCGCGTGGAGGAGATCTCCGAGCTCGACCTGGACGCGGCGCTCGCGGCCTCGGCGGCCCGCGGCTTCGACCTGGCCGCCGAACTCCCGCTCCGCGCCGAGCTGTTCGTGCTCGGCGCCCGCGAACAGGTGCTGCTCCTGACCGTGCACCACATCGCCTCCGACGGCTGGTCCATGACCCCGCTCGGCCGCGACCTCGCCGCCGCCTACAAGGCGCGCAGGAAGGGCGGCGCCCCCACGTGGCCGCCGCTGCCGGTGCAGTACGCGGACTACGCGCTGTGGCAGCGCGATCTGCTGGGTGCGGAGGACGACGAAGACAGCCTGATCAGCGGCCAGTTGGAGTTCTGGAAGGGTGTGCTCGCGGGCGCCCCGGACCTCCTGGAGCTGCCCACGGACCGGCCGCGCCCCGCCGTCTCCAGCCACCGCGGCGGCATGCTCACCTTCACCGTCGACCCCGGTCTCCACCGCGGCCTGACGTCCCTGGCCCGCGCCAACAACGCCACGCTCTTCATGGTGTTGCAGGCGGGTCTGGCGACGCTGCTGTCCCGGCTGGGTGCGGGGGAGGACATTCCGCTGGGCGGTGCGGTGGCGGGCCGCCAGGACGAGGCCCTGGACGACCTGGTCGGGTTCTTCGTGAACACTCTGGTGCTGCGGACCGACCTGTCCGGTGACCCGACGTTCCGCGAACTGGTCGGCCGGGTGCGGGAGTGGGACCTGGCTGCGTTCGCGCAGCAGGACGTGCCCTTCGAGCGGGTCGTGGACGCGGTGTCCCCCGACCGCTCGCAGGCCCGCCATCCCCTCTTCCAGGTGATGCTGGTCCTCCAGAACACCGCCTCCGCGCAGGTCCGCATCGGCGGCCTCGACACCGAGGCCGAGACCGTCGGCACCGGAGCCGCCAAGTTCGACCTCGGCATCGAGTTCGCCGAGCGCGCCGACGGCGGCATGGACGGACTCGTCGAGTACAGCGGCGACCTCTTCGACCACGGCACCGTACGGAAGCTGACGGACCGGCTGCTGTCGCTGCTCGCCGACGCCGTCGCCGCCCCGGACACCGCGGTCACCGCCTTCGACGTCCTGGCGGACGAGGAGCGGCGCCTGGTGCTGGGGGAGTGGAGCGGCGGCACGGCCGGGAGCGGCGGTACGGCCGGGACCGGCAGTACGCCCGGGGCGGATGGCACGGCAGGGGCCGGTGGCACGGCAGGGGCCGATCCGGTGCTGACCGTGCCCGAGCTGTGGGCGCGCAGGGTCGCCGCCGATCCGCAGGCGCCCGCGCTGATCTCGCAGGGGCTCACGCTGTCGGCGGGCGAACTCGACATCAGGGCCGGGCAGTTGGCGCACGAACTGGTGGCCCGGGGCATCGGCCCCGAGTCGCTGGTGGCGCTCGCGCTGCCGAGGTCGTCGGTGGAGCTGGTCGTCGCGGTCCTCGCCGTGTGGAAGGCGGGCGGCGCCTACCTCCCCGTGGACCCGGCCTACCCGGCCGACCGCATCGCGTACATGCTGGACGACGCCCGCCCCGCCCTCGTCCTCGCCGTGCGGGACACGCTCGGCAGCCTGCCCGACGGCACGGCGGCGCTCGCGCTCGACGCCCTGGACCTCTCCGGGCGCCCGGACGGCGGACCCGTCCCCGCGCTGTCCCTCGCCCACCCCGCGTACGTCATCTACACCTCCGGCTCCACCGGCCGCCCCAAGGGAGTCGTCGTCTCCCACGCGGGCGCCGCGAGCCTCCTCACCACCCAGGCCGGGCGGCTCGGGGCCGGACCCGGCAGCAGGGTCCTCCAGTTCGCCTCGCCGAGCTTCGACGCGGCGTTCTGGGAGCTGTGCATGGGCCTGCTCTCCGGCGGCGCGATGGTCGTCGCCGGCCACGACGGACTCCAGCCCGGCGAACCCCTCGCCACGACCCTCGCCACGCACCGGGTCACGCACGCCACGCTGCCGCCCGTCGTGCTCGCCGCGATGGAGCCCACCGCGGAGCTGCTGCCCGGCGGGACGCTCGTCTCGGCCGGCGAGGCCCTCTCCGCGGAGGTCGTCGGCCGCTGGTCGCAGGGGCGGCACCTCATCAACGCGTACGGCCCGACCGAGTCGACCGTCTGCGCCTCCCTGAGCGGCCCCCTCGCCCCCGGCTCGGCCCCGCCCATCGGACGCCCCGTCGACCACACCCGCCTGTACGTCCTCGACGCCCGCCTCCAGCCCGTCGCACCCGGCGTGATCGGAGAGCTCTACATCGCCGGACCCGGCCTGGCGCGCGGCTACTTGGGCCGTCCGGGACTGAGTGCCGAGCGCTTCGTGGCCGATCCGTACGGCCCTGCCGGAACACGGATGTACCGGTCCGGGGACCTGGTGCGGTGGCGCGAGGGCGGCCAGCTCGACTATGTGGGCCGGGCCGACGACCAGGTGAAGGTGCGCGGCTTCCGTATCGAACTCGGGGAGATCGAGGCGGAGTTGGCGCGGCACGAGGACGTCGGGCAGGTCGCGGTTCTCGTGCGCGAGGACACTCCGGGCGCCAAGCAGCTGGTCGGGTATGTCGTGGCCCGGCCGGGGCATCGTGCCGATCCGGCTCAACTGCGGTCGTACGTGGGGGAGTCGCTGCCGGACTACATGGTGCCCGCGGCTGTCGTGGTCCTGGATGAGCTGCCGGTGACGCCGAACGGGAAGCTGGACCGCAAGGCGCTGCCCGCACCGGATCTCTCGGTGGCCAGCGGCGGCCGGGAGGCCACCACCGATCGCGAGGTCGTCCTGGCCGGTCTCTTCAAGGACCTGCTGGGCCTCTCCTCCGTCGGCATCGACGACAGCTTCTTCGACCTCGGCGGCGACAGCATCATGTCCATCCAGCTCGTCAGCCGCGCCCGCCAGGCCGGACTCGTCATCACGCCCCGCCAGGTCTTCGACCGCCGCACGGTGGCCGCTCTCGCCGCCGTCGCGACCAGCCTCGACTCGGTCGTCAGCGAAGGCCCTGACCTCGGCATCGGCGAGGTGCAGCTCACCCCGACCATCCACTGGCTGCGCGAACGGGGCGGCCCCATCGGCCGGTTCAACCAGTCGATGCTGCTCCAGGCCCCGGCCGGACTCACCGAGGAGCGGCTCGCCGGCGCCCTGGGCGTGGTCCTCGACCACCACGACGCGCTGCGCGCCCGGCTGACCCGGGACACCGGCCGGTGGCGGCTCGATGTGCCCGAACGCGGCACCGTCGACGCCGCGACGCGGGTGCGCCGGGTCGACGCGGCCGGGCTCGACGCGGCCGCGCTGCGGGCGCTCACCTCCACCGAGAGCGAGGCCGCCTGGGGCCGCATCGACCCGGACGCCGGAGTGATGCTCCAGGCCGTGTGGTTCGACGCCGGGCCCGGTGCCGCGGGGCGGCTGCTGCTCGTCGCCCACCACCTGGTCGTCGACAACGTGTCCTGGCAGGTGATCGTCCCGGACCTGGCCGCCGCCTGCGAGGCCGTCGCCGTCGGCCTGGAACCCTCGCTCCAGGAGACCGGCACCTCGTTCCGGCGCTGGGCCGAGCACCTCGTGGAGCTCGCCCACAAGCCCGAGCGGACCGCCGAACTCCCGCTGTGGGAAGAGATGTTGGAGGAGCCCGACGCGCTGCTCGGCGACCGGCCGCTCGACCCGGGCCAGGACGTGTTCGCGACCATGCGGTTCCTGACCACCAGTGAGGGCGCCGAGCAGATGACGCCGCTGCTCACCACGCTGCCCGCCGCCTACCACGCGGGCGTCAACGACGTCCTGCTGACCGCGCTCGCACTCGCCGTCGCCGAATGGCGCACCGCGCGCGGCGACATCGACCCGGACGACGAGGCCGAGGGGGACGAGGGCGCCGACGGCACGGCCGTCCTCGTCGACCTGGAGGGCCACGGCCGCGAGGACGTCGTCGAGGGCGTCGACCTGTCCCGCACCGTCGGCTGGTTCACCAGCCTGCACCCGGTGCGGCTCGACCCGGGCGCCCACGACCCGGCCGCGCTCGCCGCGGGCGGACCGGCCGTCGGCGAGGCCGTCAAGCGCGTCAAGGAGCAGCTGCGCGCCCTGCCCGACCACGGGCTCGGCTACGGCCTGCTCCGCCACCTCAACCACGAGACCCGGGACGTCCTGAAGGACCTTCCCGGGCCGCAGATCAGCTTCAACTACCTGGGCCGGTCGACGAGTTCGGACGGCAGTACGGCCGCGCCGTGGACGCCGGTCGTCGACGCGGACATGGTCGGCGGCGCCGACCTCGGCGGCGGCCGCCCCGACCCGGAGACCCCGCTCACCCACGCCCTCGGCGTCAACGCGATGACCGAGGACCACCCCGACGGGCCGCGTCTGCAGCTCGTCTGGTCCTGGCCGCAGACCCTGCTGCGGGAACAGGACGTGCGCGCGCTCAGCGACTGCTTCTCGCGCGCCGTGCGGGCCCTGGCCGCGCACGCCGAGCACGCCGGCATCGGCGGGCTCACCCCCTCGGACCTCTCGCTGGTCCGGATCAGCCAGGACGAACTCGACGCCTTCAACGCCGAGTCGGCCGTCCCCGTCGACGACTGGGACGGCGAGTACGACGAGGACGACGACTCAGGCGACTTCACGGACGAATGGGAGATGGCCAAGTGAGCAAGACCGACAAGCCCGGCGCGTCCGGCAAGTCCGCGATCGAGGACGTCCTGCCGCTGTCACCGCTCCAGGAGGGCATGCTGTTCCAGGCCCTCTACGACGAGGACGGCCCCGACCTCTACGTCCACCAGCTCCTCCTCGACCTGGAGGGCCCGCTGGACGCCCGCGCGCTGCGCCGGGCCGCCCGCACCCTGCTCCAGCGCCACGCGAACCTGCGCGTCGGCTTCCGCCACGACCGCTCCAGCGAGCCCGTGCAACTGGTGCACGCCCGGGTGCCGGTGCCCTGGGAGCAGATCGACCTGAGCGCCCTCGACGCCGACAAGCAGCAGGCCGAACTGGCCCGGCACGCCGACGAGGACCGGGCCCGCGGCTTCGACCTGACCCGGCCGCCGCTGCTGCGCTTCACCGTCTTCCGGCTCGCCCCCGACCGCTTCCGGCTGATGCTCACCAAGCACCACATCCTGATGGACGGCTGGTCCGTGCCGGTCCTGGTCCGTGAGCTGTTCGAGCTGTACGGCAGCAAGGGCGACCCGGCCGTCCTGCGCCCCGTCACCCCCTACCGCGACTACCTGGCCTGGCTGGCCCGGCAGGACGCGGACACCGCCCGCGAGTCCTGGCGCTCCGCGCTCGCCGACATCGACGAGCCGACGCTGGTGGCGCCCGTGCACCGGGGCCGCGAACTGGTGCGACCAGGCTGGCTGCGGCACGAGGTGCCCGCCGAGATCACCCAGGGCCTGCTCGCCTTCGCGCGCGGCCGCTCCCTCACCGTCAACACCGTGGTGCAGGGCGTGTGGGGGCTGCTCCTGTCCAGCCTGACCGGGCGCGACGACGTCGTGTTCGGCGCCATCGTCTCCGGCCGGCCGCCGGAGATCCCGGGCGTCGACACGATGGTGGGCCTCTTCATCAACACCCTGCCGGTGCGCGTCCGGTTCCGGCCCGACGAGTCCCTCCTGGACGCCCTCACCCGGCTCCAGTCCGAGCAGTCCGAGCTCCTCGCCCACCAGCACGTCCGCCTCACCGACGTGCAGCAGCTCTCCGGCCACCAGGAGCTCTTCGACACCACCCTCGTCTACCAGAACTACCCCGTCGACCCGACGACCGAGGAACTCGTCGTCGACGGCGTCCGGTTCAGCGGCGTCGACGGCCGCGACGGCGCCCACTACCCGCTCAACCTCGCCGCCGGACTCATGGGCGACGACCTGCACCTGCGCCTGTGCTACGCGCCCGACCTCTTCGACGAGCAGGCGGCGGGCGCCGTGCTCGACCGGCTCGTACGGCTGCTCACCGCCGTCGTCGCCGACCCCGGCCGGCCGGTGGGCCGCCTCGACGTGCTCTCCCCGGCCGAGCGCCGCCGCCTCCTGACCGACTGGAACGACTCCGCCCGCGACCTCGCCCCCGCCACCCTGCCCGAGCTGTTCCGGGCCCGCGTCACCGAGGCCCCCGACGCGCCCGCGCTGCTCTTCCAGGACACCACCGTCTCGTACGCCGAACTCGACGCCCGCGCCAACCAGTTGGCCCGGTACATCATCGGACTCGGCGTCGGCCCCGAGCAGTTCGTCGCCGTGTCGGTGCCCCGCTCCGTGGACCTCGTCGTCGCCCTGTGGGGCGTCCTGAAGGCGGGCGCCGCCTATCTGCCGCTGGACCCCGACTACCCCGTCGACCGGCTCTCGTTCATGGTGGACGACGCCCGCCCCGCGCTGCTCGTCACCACCGGGGCCACGGCCGGGCTGCTCGGCGAGGCCGCCTCCGACGTGCCCCGCCTCGTCCTGGACGCGCCCGCGACGACGGCCGCCCTGTCCGCGTACGACACCGCGGACCTCACCGACGCCGAGCGCACCGCGCCGCTCACCGTCGACCACCCGATGTACGTCATCTACACCTCGGGCTCGACGGGCCGCCCCAAGGGCGTCGTGGTCCCGCACCGGGGCCTCGCGAGCCTCGTCGCCACCCAGGCCGACGCGGTGCAGGCCGGGCCCGGCAGCCGCGTCCTGCAGTTCGCCTCCGTCAGCTTCGACGCGGGCTTCTGGGACATCTCCATGGGGCTGCTCTCCGGCGCCGCCCTCGTCCTCGGCCCGGCCGAGGAGCTGATGCCCGGCGACCCCCTGGCCACGCTCGTGGCCCGGCACCGGGTCACCCACGCCACGCTGCCCCCGGTCGCGCTCGCCTCGCTGCCGGCCGGGCCCGACGTGCTCGCCGGGGCGACACTGGTCTCCACCGGCGACGCCTGCACCCCCGAACTCGTCGCCCGCTGGGCCCCCGGCCGCCGCCTCCTCAACGGCTACGGCCCCACCGAGACCACCGTCGGCGCCACCATGAGCGGCGCCCTCGGCATCGGCGGCACCCCGCCCATCGGGCGGCCCTTCGTCAACTCCCGCGTGTACGTGCTCGACCGCTGGCTGCGCCCCGTGCCGCCCGGCGCCGTCGGCGAGATGTACATCGCCGGACCCGGCCTCGCCCGCGGCTACCTCAAGCGCCCCGGGCTCACCGCCGAACGCTTCGTGGCCAGCCCCTTCGGGCCGCCCGGCGCCCGCCTCTACCGCTCCGGCGACCTCGGCCGCTGGCGGGCCGACGGACAGCTGGAGTTCGCGGGCCGCGCCGACAACCAGGTCAAGGTGCGGGGCTTCCGCATCGAGCTCGGCGAGATCGAGTCGGTGCTCGCCGCACACGAGAGCGTCGGGCACGCCGCGGTGATCGTGCGCGAGGACGAGCCCGGCGACAAGCGGGTCGTCGCCTACGCCGTCGAGGCCGAAGGGAAGCAGGCCGACCCGGAGGCGCTGCGTGCCCATGTCGCCGCCGTGCTGCCCGAGTTCATGGTGCCCTCCGCGACCGTCGTCCTCGACGAGTTCCCGCTCACCCCCAACGGAAAGGTCGACCGCAAGGCGCTGCCCGCGCCCGAGCTCGCCGGGTCCGGGGCGGGCCGCGCGCCCGGCACCCCCGAGGAGGAGGCGCTGTGCGCGCTCTTCGCGGAGATCCTCGGCATCGACGCGATCGGCGTCGACGACAGCTTCTTCGCGCTCGGCGGCCACTCGCTGCTCGCCACCCGCCTGGTTTCCCGGGTCCGCTCCGACCTCGGCGTGGAGCTCGCCATCCGCACCCTCTTCGAGGCACCCACGCCCGCCGAGCTCGCCGAGCGGGTCGCCGCCGCCGGGGGCGCCCGCCCGCCGCTGCGCGCCACCGGACGCCCCGAAGCGGTGCCACTGTCGTTCGCCCAGCACCGGTTGTGGTTCCTCAATCGCATGGAGGGCCCCAGCGCCACGTACAACATCCCCCTGGCCGTCCGGCTGCACGGACCCGTCGACCAGCAGGCCCTGGACGCCGCGCTCGCCGACGTCCTGGAGCGCCACGAGACCCTGCGCACCGTCTTCCCCGCCGTCAACGGAGAGCCGCGCCAGCAGGTCCTGCCCGCCGACAGGACGCTCCTGCCCCGCTTCACCTTCACCACCACCCAGGAGGACGCCCTCCCCGGCCTGCTCGCCGCCGAGGCCGCCCGCGGCTTCGACCTCGCCGCCGAAGTCCCGCTGCGCGCCCACCTGTTCACCACCGCCGCCGAGGAACACGTCCTGCTCCTCGTGCTGCACCACATCGCCACCGACGGCTGGTCGATGGCACCGCTCGCCCGCGACTTCGCCACCGCCTACGCCGCCCGCCGCACCGGCACCGCCCCCGACCTGCCCGCCCTGCCCGTGCAGTACGCGGACTACGCGCTGTGGCAGCGCAAGGTCCTCGGCGACGAGGCCGACCCGCGCAGCGTCGCCGCCCAGCAACTCGCCTACTGGAAAGACGCGTTGGCGGGCCTGCCCGACCAGCTGGCACTGCCCCTGGACCGGCCCCGGCCCACCGTCCTCGGCAACCACGGCGACGGCGTCCGCTTCACCCTCGACGCCCAGCTGCACGGCCGCCTCGCCCGGCTCGCGCACGACGGCCGCGCCAGCATGTTCATGGTGCTCCAGGCCGGGCTCGCCGCCGCACTCGGCGCCGTCGGCGCGGGCACCGACATCCCCATCGGCACGCCCATCGCCGGGCGCACCGACGACGCACTCGACGACCTCGTCGGGTTCTTCGTCAACACCCTGGTGCTGCGCACCGACACCTCGGGCACGCCCACCTTCCGCGAGCTCGTGGACCGGGTGCGGGAGGCCGACCTGGCCGCCTACGCCCACCAGGACCTGCCCTTCGAGCGGCTCGTGGAGGTGCTCAACCCGGCCCGCTCGCTGGCCCGGCACCCGCTGTTCCAGGTGCTCCTGTCGGTCCATAACAACGCCGAGGCCGCCTTCGCGCTCGACGGGGTCACCACCAGCCCGTACGCGGCGGAGACCGGCGTCGCCAAGTTCGACCTCGCCGCCCACCTCGGGGAGACGTTCGACGCCGCCGGGTCCCCGGCCGGGATCGACGGAGTGCTCCAGTACAACACCGAGCTCTTCGACCGCTCCACCGCCGAACGCCTCGTCCAGCGCCTCGACACGCTGCTCACGGCCGCCACGTCACGGCCGGACGCGCCCGTCGTCACCCTCGACCTGCTCGCCCCCGAGGAGCGCGCCGCGCTGCTCGCCGCGGGCGACGGCGGCACGCGCGACACCGGCACCGCCCTGGTGCCCGCGCTCATCGAGGCCCAGGCCGCCAGGACCCCGTCCGCGACCGCCCTCGTCACCGCCGAAGAGGACCTGTCCTACGCGGAGTTGAACGGCCGCGCCAACCGGCTCGCCCGGGTCCTCGTGGCGCACGGCGCCGCCCCCGAGCGGGTCGTGGCGATCGCCCTGCCCCGCACCGCCGACCTGGTCGTGGCGCTGCTCGCGGTCCTCAAGTCCGGCGCCGCCTATCTGCCGCTGGACCCGGACCACCCCGCCGACCGCACCCGCTTCGTGCTCGCCGACGCCGCGCCCGTGCTGCTGCTCAGCGAGGGCACCGTCGCCACCGGCCTGCCCGCCACCCAGGTGCCGCTGCTGCTCCTCGACGCCCGGGACACCGTGCGGGACCTGGAGACGCGCGCCGCGGGCGACCTCACCGACGCCGACCGGGCCGCCCCGCTCGCCCCGGCCCACCCCGCGTACGTCATCTACACGTCCGGCTCGACCGGCCGCCCCAAGGGCGTCGTCGTCGAACACCGCGCGGTGGCCGACTACTTGAGCTGGACGGCGGGCGCCTACCCGAGCGCCGCCGGCACCGCCCTGCTGCACTCCCCGGTCACCTTCGACCTGACCGTGACCGCCCTCTACACGCCCCTTGTCGCCGGCGGCCGGGTGCACCTGGCCGCGCTCGACGAGGAGCCGGACGGCGCGGCCGGCGCCGACGGTGCGTCCGGTGCGGGCACGACCTTCCTGAAGGCCACCCCGAGCCATCTGCCGCTGCTCGCCGCGCTGCCCGAGGGGGTCTCACCGTCCGGTGAACTCCTCGTGGGCGGTGAGGCGTTGAGCGCCGACGCGCTCGCCGGATTCCGCGCACGCCACCCCGGCACGGCCGTCGTGAACGTGTACGGGCCGACCGAGGCGACCGTCAACTGCACCCAGTACCGCATCGAACCCGGCGCCCGACTCCCCGACGGTCCCGTCCCGATCGGCCGCCCCTTCGCCAACACCCGCGCCTACGTCCTGGACGCCGGACTGCGCCCCGTCCCCGCCGGGGTGCGCGGCGAGCTCTACATCGCGGGCGCCTCCCTGGCCCGCGGCTACCTGGGCCGCGCCGCGCTCACCGCCGAACGCTTCGTCGCCGACCCGTTCGGCCCCGCCGGGGCGCGGATGTACCGCACCGGGGACCTCGCGCACTGGAACGCCGAGGGCCGACTGGTGTACGCGGGACGGGCCGACGGGCAGGTCAAGCTGCGCGGCTTCCGCATCGAGACCGGCGAGATCGAGTCCGTGCTCGCCCGCCACCCGGGCGTCACCCGGGCCGCCGTCGTGCTGCGCGAGGACACCCCCGGCGACCAGCGGCTCGTCGCGTACGTCACCGGCGACGCGGTGCCCGCGGCCGAGGAGCTGCGCGCGCTCCTCGCCGGATCGGTGCCCGACTACATGGTGCCCGCCGCGTTCGTCACCCTGGCCGCGCTGCCCCTCACCCACAACGGCAAGCTCGATCAACGTGCCCTGCCCGCACCGGAGTTCAGTGCCGCAGGAGAGTTCAGGGCGCCCCGCACCGTCCGCGAGGAACTGCTGTGCCGCCTCTTCGGGGAGGTGCTCGGCGTCGACCGGGTCGGCGTCGACGACAACTTCTTCGACCTGGGCGGCCACTCGCTGCTGATCATGCGGCTCGCCGGGCGCATCCGGGAGACCCTCGGCGTCACCCTCACCATCCGCACCATGTTCGAGGCGCCCACCGTCGCCCGGCTCGCACCCCGGCTCGGCACCGACACGATCGACTCCATCGACACGGCGCTGGAGGTGCTGCTGCCGCTGCGCGCCCAGGGCAGCCTGCCGCCGCTGTTCTGCGTCCACCCCGGGCTCGGCGTCGGCTGGGTGTACTCCGGCCTCGTCCCGGCCCTGGAGCGCGACCGGCCCGTGTACGCGCTCCAGGCGCGCGGGCTCACCGGGACCGGCCGACTCCCGGACACCGCCGAGGAGATGGCCGACGACTACATCGAGCAGCTCCGCACGGTCCAGCCGCACGGCCCGTACCACCTGCTCGGCTGGTCCTTCGGCGGCCTCGTCGCGCACCTGATGGCCACCCGGCTCCAGGAGGCGGGCGAGGAGGTGGCGCTGCTCGCACTGCTCGACGCCTACCCGGAGGGCCGCAAGCACGTCGAGCACCACGGCGACGACTTCCTGCGCGGACTCGCCGGGCTCGCGGGCGACGAGGTGCCAGGCGGCGGCACCCTCGACCACGCGGCCGTGGCCGGGCTGCTCAGCGAGGGCGAGCACGCCCTGGCCGGCCTGGAGGCCCGGCATGTCGCGGCCGTCGAGCGGGTCGCCGCCAACAACCAGGCCGTCGGCGACGCACTGCGCCCCGGCGTCCACCGCGGCGACGTCCTGTACTTCTTCGCCACCGAGGGCCGCGGCCAGGACGCGCCGCGCGTCGACTCCTGGCGGCGTCATGTGGCGGGGCGCCTGGAGATCCACGAGATCGCCTGCGCCCACGACGAGATGACCCGTCCCGGGCCGATCGCCGAGATCGGCCGCGTGCTGAAGCGAAACCTGGAACAGGCCCCGGCGGACCGGGTCCGCGGTGAGTGAGGAGACAGCAGTGGAGCTGGCAATCCAGGCGGAGGGACTCCGCAAGCGCTACGGGGACCACGAGGCCCTGCGCGGCGTCGACCTCGCCGTCCCGGCCGGCACCGTGCTCGGTGTCCTCGGCCCGAACGGCGCGGGCAAGACCACGACCGTACGGATCCTCGCGACCCTCCTGGAACCCGACGCGGGCTCGGCCCGGGTCGCCGGGTACGACGTGGTCCGCGAGCGCAAGGAGGTGCAGCGCGCCATCGGGCTCACCGGCCAGTACGCGGCCGTCGACGAGCAGCTCACCGGCGCCGAGAACCTCCGCATGGTCGGCATGCTGCAGCGCCTCAGCAGGCCCGCGGCCAAGCGGCGGGCCGCCGAACTCCTGGAGCGGTTCCGGCTCACCGACGCCGCCGGGCGCACCGCCGGGACCTACTCGGGCGGCATGCGCCGCCGCCTCGACCTCGCCGTCAGCCTGGTCGCGCGGCCGTCCGTGCTCTTCCTCGACGAGCCCACCACCGGGCTCGACCCGGCCAGCCGCCTCGACCTGTGGGCGATGATCCGCGAACAGGTGGCGAGCGGCGTCACCGTCCTGCTCACCACCCAATACCTCGAAGAGGCCGACCAGTTGGCCGACCGCAACGTGGTCATCGACTCCGGCCGCGTCATCGCCGAGGGCACCTCGGACGAGCTGAAGCGCAAGGTCGGCGGGGAGCGCCTCGAGGTCGGCCTCGCCGACCCGGAGCAGCGCGCCGCCGCGGCCGCCGCGCTCAGCCGCGCCGTGGGCGCCGTGCCGGTCGCCGACGACGACGGGCGGGTCCTGCGCGTCCAGCTCGCCACCGGACTCGACGACATCGCGGAGGCGGCCGCCGCACTGCGCGCGAGCGGCGTCGCGGTCAGCGACTTCGCGGTCCGCCGCCCCTCCCTCGACGACGTGTTCCTCAGCCTCACCGGGCGTTCGGACGCCACAGCGGCAGACCCGGCGGCAGCCCCCGCGGACGCCCGTACGCGCGAGACGGAAAGGAGTGCGGCATGAGCGTGCTCACCGCCCCCGCCCCCGGCCCGGACCAGCTGCGCGGCGACGGCTTCGGCGCCGCCCTCACCGACGGTGTGATCTGCGTCGAACGGCACCTGCGCCATCTGCGCCGCGCACCCGGGCGCCTCGTCAACGCCGTTGTGCTCCCCATGGTGTTCGCGCTGCTCTTCGGCGTCCTGTTCGGCAGCGTCATCGAGGTGCCGAACGGCGGCTACGAAGAGTTCATCATGGCGGGCATCTTCGTCCAGGGCGTCCTGAGCGCCGTGCCCGGCACCGCCGTCGGCGCCGTCGAGGACCTGCGCAACGGGCTCGTCGACCGGTTCCGCTCGCTGCCCATGTCGGGCGCGGCCGTGCTGATCGGGCGCACCGTCGGCGACACCGTGCTGCGCGCCATCGGCTGTGTCGCCATGGCCGCGGTCGGCCTCGGCATCGGCTGGCGCACCCACGAGAACGCCCTCAAGGTCCTCGCGGGCTTCGGGATCCTGCTGCTCTTCGGCTTCACGGTGGCCTGGCTCGGGGCGCTCATCGGGCTCTCGCTCGGCGACCCGACGACCGCCTCGTCGGTGCCGTCGCTGCTCCTGATGCCCGTGATGTTCCTGTCCAACGCCTTCATCCCGCTGACCGGCCTGCCGCACTGGCTGACCGTCGCCGCCGAGTGGAATCCGCTCAGCTCCGTCGTCGGCGCCTGCCGCGAGCTGTGGGGCAACCCCACCGCGGCCGCGGGGCACTCCTTCCCGAACGACCACCCCGTCGCGCTCAGCCTGGTCTGGATGGCGCTGATCCTCGCGACCGTCGCACCGCTCGCCATCCGCAAGTACCGCACCGCCGCCGCCCGTTGAGCGGCGCACACCGAGGGGACAGCCGCGCATGACCGACACCATCGCCGAACCCATCACCCCCAACCCCCCGCCGGGCCCGGCCGACGCGCCGGCGAACGCCGACGAACCCCTGTCGTACGGCTCCTACCTGGAGGTCGCCGACCTGCTGCGGCTCCAGCGGCCGCGCACCGACGCCCACGACGAGAAGCTGTTCATCATCACCCACCAGGCCATCGAGCTGTGGTTCTCCTGCGCGCTGGACGAGCTGGAGCTGATCCGCACCGCCATCGACCGGGAGATGTTCGGGCAGGCCCGCTGGTCGCTGCGGCGGCTCACCCGGGTGACCGGCCTGTGGCTCGGGCACCTGGACGTCCTCACCACCATGACCCCGGCCGGGTTCAATGAATTCCGGGGCGCGCTGGGGGAGTCCAGCGGATTCCAGTCGGTGCAGTTCCGCGAGCTGGAGATGGCCTCGGGGCTCCGGGACCGCCGCTATCTGAACCTGCCGGGCGCCACGGACGAGGAGCGGGAGCGGCTGCGGCGCCGCTTCCAGGAGCCCAACGTCGCCGACGCCTTCACCCGCGCCCTGGAGCGGCGCGGCCTCACCCCCGAGAAGCTCTTCGCACCGGGCCAGCCCGACGAGGAGCTGCGCGACACCGCCGAGGACCTCCTCGAGTACGACGCGCTCTTCCACCAATGGCGCTACCAGCACTGGATGCTGGTGGTCCGGGCTCTCGGCACCCGCCCGGGCAGCGGCGGCAGCGCGGGCGCCGCGTTCCTGCGCTCCACGCTCGACAAGTGGTTCTACCCCGACCTGCACGAGGCCCGCAGCCAGGTGCACGCCGCACCCGCCGAGGAGACGAGCGAGGTCGAGGGCGACGGCAATGTCGTATACGGCTGCCCGATGGGGTACGGGTCGGACTTGTCGACCTGATGAAGCCGAGGGCCTGTCCGGTGGATCTGGCCGCGGTCGCGGGGGCTGGTGCGCCGATCTGCGGCGTTGTCGTCGGTTGCCAACGCTCCGCGTTGTCGCCCTCCTCCGCCTTGCATCCC
>NZ_JBHYJB010000063.1:0-50846 GCF_042740175.1 Streptomyces sp. NPDC059009
GTGAACCGCAGTGTGAAAGGGCTGCCCGGCCTGGGCAAGAGGGTCTGCCCCGCACCGGCCACCGTCGTACTCATCACCGGTCGAACCGGACCGGGTACGAGACCACCGGCTGCGGCGCCGGAGACGGGGCGTGCCAGCCCTCCCCGTCTCCGCGGGGACGGGCATCTGGCAGGAAACCTGCCACCATCTGACGCCACCGCATTCTGGTGTCTATTCTGGTGTCATGTCGATGACCACGATGACGCTCCGCGTCCCCGACGACCTCGCCCCTTCGATCAAGCAGGCGGCGAAGGCAGCCGGGCTGAGCGTGAACGCATACGTCGTCCGCGCCGCCCGCCGCGCCGCGACCCTGGACGCCGCACAACAGCTCGCCGCACTCGGCCTCGGACAGGACCTCGCGGGCGAGGGCGACACCCTGTGACCTCAGAGATCAAGCGGGGGGAGATCTGGGCCCTGCCCGATGGACGCGACGTCCTGGTCGTCTCCCTCACCGGCCTGGACGAGGCATACGGCGCCGTCCTCGCGATCGTGCTGCACCCGCCCGGCCGCTACCCCGACACCGCGATGTCCGTCGTCATCGACACCCCGATCGAGGCCACCGCCGTCGCCGTGAACCTCCAGCAGCTCCGCACCACGCGCTTCACCGACGCCACCCGCCGCGGCGACGTCGACCCCACCCTGATGTCCCGCGTCGACCAGGCCCTCCGTGCCGTCCTCGACCTCTGAGCCAACCGCTGCCAGAGACTGAAACAGCCAAGATCCGTGAGCGGATGGACCGCCCGCATCATCGCTTTCCATCTCCGCAGCCTGATGGCTGACCACATCAAGGGAACCCGAAACTGGCCCGAGGACCACGCACGCCAGGGTGTTGCGCCGCCCTAGCGAGGCCAGTCGAGGGTCTCGAATGTCTCTCGAGGGATAGGCCCGAGGATCACGTACGGCACGGTGACGCGGACCCCGAACGCCACCCCGCCATCGATCACCCCGGTACACACCGGCCCAAGCGGATCCAGCCGCTCAACGATTCCCTCCACGGCCGTGTCACGCACACTGCCCGCTTCCCGCAGCCGCGCACGAAGCTCCCGGTGATTGCTCCTGATCTCGACGCTGCCCTTCATCACGTGCGCTGCGATCTTCCTCTCCCGCACGACATCGCCATGCGCAAGCAGCACCACTGCGAACACGTCGCCCAGAATCCAGCCGCCCGACGTCACGGACTTGCAGACGTCGCTCTTCGCAACTGAAGCCGCTCGGGTTCGCGGATCCCCAACTCGGAGGGATCTACCACATCAGCCTGCCCGGCACCGACAAGTGCGTGGACGTGGACAACGGGCTGCGCGGGGGCCGCGGTGACTACCTCAACCTGTGGGAGTGCCATCCCGAGACCTGGCCGGGCAGCTCCCAGAACTTCACCATCAAGGTGCCCGACCCGCGCTTTCCGGACCAGATCGAGCTGATCAACTACCGGACCGGGCTGGCCGTCAACGTTCTGCGAGACCTCCCGGGCGACGACCGGTGGCTCGGCCTGTGGGACGACACGGGTGAGCGCAACGAACTGTTCCACCTGCACCCACCCACCCCCCAGTTGGAAAGCGCCGACAGGAAGTAGAGGCGGCTCTCACCGTTCCGCGCCAGCCAGCCCGCACCGTCAACACCGGTGCGGGCTGCTGAGCGACAGTCTCAGTCGCCACCGTCCACCCACCAGTTCGTCATCCCCGTCGACTCGATGGCCCCAGCATGAGAGCGGAGCGCGGCCGTCACCGGCCACACCCGGCCGGTCACCGACCCAGACGACCCGGCCGCCTTCGTGTGCTTGATCCGTGCGGTCAGCGCGCCTGGCCTCTTCCATCACCCTCACACGCCGAAACTCTGCCGCCAGTGGGACGACTTGTCGCGCAGCTCGGTCCATTCCGCGGTGCTCGCAGCTCCGGGCTCGAGGTGTTGCAGGACCTGGTCGACCGCGGCGAGCGCGGCGCGGCCGCGACGGCGCTGGACAGCGGTGCGCGCCTGGGTCAGGAGGCGCTCTCGCTCGTCGGCCGCCGCGGCCTTGCGGTGCAGGGCCGTGATCCGGGACATGCGCTCGGCCAGGATGCGCGTCAACTGCCGGTCGGCACAGGCCCGCACGACGGCGCGGCGGCCGAGGTGGAAGGCGAACAGGCCGCCCGTCATCCATGCAGGGACCATCACCGCGCGGATCACCGACGTCCCGGCCTGCGGAATCAGACCAGTGAGCACCAGGACGCCGTAGGGAATGAGCGGGCCCGCAACAACCATGATCCAGGTCAGGGGCTCGAGCCGGGACCAGCGCAGGCAGCCGTCCGCGAGGCGCACCATGGCCGCGACCATCACCATCCCGACCAGCATCAGCCACGCCACTTCCGCGGCGAGCGCTCGTACATCCTGCACCAGTTCTCTCCACCCTCACCCCAACTCCCTGGTTGAGCCCGGCCGTAACGCACCCTTGGCGACAGCGGCTCGCGGACTGTGTCACCGCAGGAGCGGGTTCGCTGGAGGTGCGCCCAGCTACTTTCCCCTCATGGGTGGCGGTTCCTCCCCGAACACCCAGGGAGCCAGGACGAGTTCGCGGCCGTCAGGGTCGAGGAAGGTGATCGCGTTGTTGAGGTCCCAGTACTGGTACTGCGCCGTCGGCTTGTAGCCGGCCTCGGTGATGCGGTGTGCCACGACATCACGGGCGGGCTCACCCGAGAAGTAGAGCACCAGCTCCTCATGCCGGTCGATTGCCACCGGTTCGAGGGCCTCGACCAGTTCGAAGGTCGCCCTTGTGCCGGGCAGGCCGAAGATGGCACAGCCGAAGTCGTCCGGACCGGTCTCGGCGAGATAGACGAGAGGCAGCCCTACCACGTCGTGATAGAAGGCTACGGATTCTTCGTACCGGTTACAGCGGCGGCCGATCCTCGTAGCCCCTACCGCCAAGCCATCCGGCCAACCTGGCCCCTCGTTCATGGACACCCCCATGGGAAACACCTCAGCATAGAAGTCTGGAGCTCTGCCCGACCGGAGGGTAGCCGCCCGCGGCGGCACTCTGTCACATGATCCCAACGTGCCATGTCGGCATCACAAGCAGGTACTCAGCCGTCGGGGGTAGCGGTGAACATCTGCGTGGTGGTGAGGTCGTAATGACGGTGACCGGTGAGGCCCGCATGTCCGAGGCACCATTCCTGGGCTTCTTGCGGAGATGTCCGTGGCGTGGAGTCCTGCCCGCATTCGGGGGTCCGGCACGCGCCGGTGAAGGTGAGCACATCGCGGTGGCCTATCAGCCGCCACATCGCCATCTGGTAGCGCGCCCGCACGGTCATCGTGACTCTCCGATGCCCGTGGCCCGCTCCGGCTCTGAAGCATCGGTGTTCTCGCCCCGCGCCCCTGGCGGACTCGCCTGCCGTCCCTCGACTCCGTCTGCCCTTTCCTCTTCTGTCTGTCGTGGACCTTGTACCGCTTCGAAGGCCGCGCGGAGTGTCATCGTCGTGGTGAAGCCTTGGTCGAAGGGGATGAGCCAGTACGGTCCGGGAGGGGTCGCACGGCCGTGGGGTGGCAGTACGACGTGGGCTGCTGTGCCGAGGGCCGTGGTCTGCGGAACTTCCCATGCCGAAGCGGTGCCCGCCGCCACGAAGAAGTAGAAGGTGGGCGCGCCGCCGGGGTCGACGGCAACGGCGCCCGGTTCGGCGATCCGCTCAAGCACCTGAAGGCCGAGGTACTGGGGGGGCTTTGATGAGGTCCCAGGCGATTCCGGCGGGCATGATCCGCATGCCTGCCGCGCTCGGGGTTCCGCTTTCGGTGGTGCTCATGTCTGCGTCCTTCACTGCCTGGTGTGCGGTGAAGGTAGCGCCGGGTGAACTCCGCGACCCGAACTGCCAGTTCGGGTGAACAACAGGCTCGGCTTCAGGCGATGTACAGCCGGTCAGCCAGGTCGGTGACCTGGCCTCGGAAGGTGGGGCGGACCCGCTTGCGCAGGCTTCTGATCATGTCTTGGGCAAGTGGGCTGCGCGCGAGGTCCTCCGGGGCGAGCTCCTCCAGCTGGAGGAGGTGGACGAGTACCGCGGCGTCCTCACGGCGCAGGTCGTGGCAGCGCGCGACTTCCAGGCAGGTGAACTGGCGTTCGCGGCTGGGCAGGTGGGTGGTGTCGATGTGGTCGGCGACCTTGAGGCCCGTCGCGGCTTGACCTGCCATCATCTCGATGCTCATGGCGTGCAGGCCGACGTTGGTCGGGCCGAACACGGTCCAGTGAGCATTGCCTTCTCCTACGGCGCGGGCGAGGGGTTCGGCCTTGGTGTGCAGGCGGTCGCGGGCCTGCTCGGGACGCCGGCGCCGGGCGTCGGCGACCACGGCCACCAGTTCCAGGGCTCCTTGTACGGCTCGGGCGTCCTTCGTGGGGGCGGGCTGGCGCCGCAGTTCGTCGACTGCCGCCAGCGCGACGTCCTTGGCCTCGTCGGCGGCGTCCAGGTCCGGGTGGGAGAGCAGGACGTGTCCGAGGTTCCAGCGGGCGGCCGCGATCCGCACCGGGTCGTCGGCATCCTGGGCAGCGCGGACGGCACGGTCGGCGACCAGCAGGGTCAAAAAGCCCACAAACTCGACGGCAGTGCCAAGTGCGAAACCAATCTGGTGCCAACTATCGCGCTCAGCACAGTGCGCCATCGCAGGCCAGGGCGTCACCGCAGTGCCATCTATCGCTCACAGTCACATGCGTGTGGTTCTGGAGGTAGCACCTAGCCCCACTGGTGGCAGTAGTACAGGTATCCCCTTTTCAAAAGGCAGACGCGGACCAAGACGGTATTGGTCTTGGTGAACGCAGTGGTTACCGTCTTGGCGGTCCCCTTCGGGCATGCTGGAGAATCGGAGATGTCCCAAACCTCTCCGTCGTTCCACACCTGGGCGACGACGCAGTAGCCATCGCCCTCCAAGTCCTCGATGTGGCCCTTGACCGTCCCCTTGTAGCCACCATGGCTGTCAGGGGAGTAGGTGACCCTCACGGACATATAGCCACCGGGTGAGGCGTCCGAGGTCTTCTGCGTGACGTTCCGCCCCGCCGCAACGTCGGCGGAGCTGGCCGGTGCTGCAAGACCTGCTACTAGAAGCGCGGCCAGTCCCGTGGCCGCGCTGAAGAGCTTGAGGCGCATACCTAACCCTCCGTTTGATGGCGGACGTTCAAGGCAATGCCCACGCTCACATGCCCTCAGGCGCGAGAGCGTCCACCCGGTGGTTGATACGAGGTAAACCCTCGCGGTATCGCCTAAAGCGTGTTGCACAACAACCGAACGGTCTTCGAGTACTGCCTCGCAGCGCCTTCCAGACTGGTAAAAACGGGTGCACTTACGGGCAGTTGACTTCGCCGCAGGCAGCCGGATCTGAGCATGATCGCAGTTGTGCAACACGCTTTAGGAGTAGCGCGTCACCAACCCCCGCCTGCGGAACGTCCGCAGCAGCCGGCGCAGCGCGTACACGCTGAGCACCAGGAGCAGCAGGGTGCCCGCCGCCGCCAGGGACAGCTCGCGCCAGGGCATGCCCCCTCCCCCGGCCAGAGCCCGCCCGGCCGCGAAGACATGGGTCGTGGGCAGGACTTCGGCGATCGGGCGCAGCGCGGCGGGGAGCGTGGAGACCGGGTAGAACACGCCGGACAGTGGCATCACCACGGACAGCGCGCCCCAGACCAGCGCCTCGGCCCCGCTGCCGTACCGCAGCACCAGGCCCACCACGAGCAGCGCCACCGACCAGCCGCAGGCGAGCAGCAGCGCGGCCACCGGGATCAGGCCGAGGCCGAGCGTGGTGACGTCGAAGGCGTACGCGGTGAAGGCGAGCACCGCGACGGCGCTCGTGCTGGCCGCCATGCGGACCAGGGCGAACAGGCCGACTCCGGCCAGGTACTCCCAGTCCCGCATGGGCGTGGCCATCAGGCCGAGCACATTGCGCGACCAGGTCTCCTCCAGGAACCCCGTGGCCAGTGAGATCTGCGTCTGGTGCACCAGGTGCCACAGCACGGTCCCGCTGAGCAGATAGACGGCGACGGTCGTGCCGGTGCCCGGGCTGCCTTTGGC
Organism: Streptomyces sp. NPDC059009; assembly: GCF_042740175.1. Classification (NCBI taxonomy): domain Bacteria; kingdom Bacillati; phylum Actinomycetota; class Actinomycetes; order Kitasatosporales; family Streptomycetaceae; genus Streptomyces; species Streptomyces sp. NPDC059009. The sequence goes on from NZ_JBHYJB010000063.1 coordinate 6,048, forward strand.
GGACTGCGCCGCCTGCGCGGCGAACAGCCCGATCGAGCCGTACAAGAGGGTGTCGACCAGCGGCCACACCAGCACGTCGAAGAACCTGTGCGGGCTGCGTTTGAGGACCAGCCAGTGGCGGCGCGCGACCGCCAGGACCCGGTGCAGGGAGGCGGAGGCCGGGGTACGCAGGGCCGGGGGCGCCTCCACGGCGTTCGGAGGTGTTGTCATCGGGCCGCTGTCCCCTCCGCCGTACGGTCCGCGAGGTCCGCGCGGTCCGTACCGTCCTTGCTGTCCTTACCGACCGCCCGGCCCGCACGGTCGCGCTCCTCTGCCAGGTGCAGGAACACGCCCTCCAGGTCCTGCCGCCCGAAGCCGCGCGCCACCTCCTGCGGGGTGCCGTCGGCGGCCACGCGCCCGGCGTGCAGGAAGACGACCCGCTCGCACAGCCGCTCCACCTCCACCATGTCGTGGCTGGTGACCAGGAGGGCCGTGCCCTGCTCCCGCGACAGGGCGAGCAGCGCGGTACGTACGCGCAGCGCCACGTCCGGGTCGAGCGAGGCGGTCGGCTCGTCCAGGACCATCAGCCGCGGTCGGTGCAGGGCAGCTTTGGCGATGCCCACCAACGTGCGCTGTCCGCTGGAGAGTTCGGTGCCGATGGCGTGCGCCAGATGGTCGATGCCGAAGCGCTCCAGGGCCGCCTCGACGGCGGCGGCGGGCGCGGCGAGCCCGTACAGGTCGGCGTACAGGCGCAGGTACTCGCGCACCCGCACCCGGTCCGGCAGGGGCAGATACCCGGCGACGAACCCGACGCCCTCAAGGGCTCGCGCGCGGCGGGCGGGCAGCGGGTGTCCGAGGATCTCGACCGAGCCCTCGTCCGGCTCGACCACGCCGAGGCACATCAGCAGAGTGGTGGTCTTGCCCGCGCCGTTCGGGCCGAGCAGCCCAAGCCGCTCGCCCTCCCCCAAGATCAGGTCCACGCCGTCCACGGCCCGGCCCCTGCGGTACTCCTTGACGAGCCCTCTGGCCGCGAGGGCCGCAGGCGGGGAAACGGCACCAGGGTGGGCGGGGCTCAGCACGAGGCGCCCGAGGAGGCATCACGAAGGGCGCCAACAGGGCTGATCGACCAGGTGAGTTCGGAGCTGACTGGGCCGGTGCGGGCCAGGAACGCGCCGTGGTCGATGGAGACCGGCGCGAGCTGCGAGCCGTAGCAGAGCACGGCCGCGCGCTTGGCGGCCCACTGCTCGTCGTCGAGGGTCACCGCGTCGCGGACGGCGGTGCGGTATTCGTGCAGCATCCCCTGGTAGGCCGGTCCGTACGGCTCGCTGGTGGCCAGCGCCTCGCTCGCCTCCGGCCGGCCCCACTCGGGCAGATGGCCGGTGTAGGGCAGATCGGCGTACACGATCGGCAGCGGGGCGCCCAGGTCCGCGAGGACGCTCAGCGCGCGGCGACGTACAGCCTCGTGGTCGCGCTGATTGGTGCCGAGCGGGACATAGACGTCGGTGCCGAGCTCCAGCTTCGCCAAGTAGGCGTCCAACTCGGCGAGTTCGGAGCCGGGCGCGGCGTACGGCCCGTCGGGGTGGTCGAGCGCCACCTGACGGGCGCCGAGCAGCGCGCATGCGGCGGCGTCCTCGGCGAGCCGGACGCGGTGCGCCTCGTGCGCGGAGGAGAACCCGGAGGTGCTGTCCCACCAGGAGACGAGGGTGCCGGGCGCGGGCGCGCCGCCGTACACCGTGACGATGTCGACGGGCCCGGGCAGGCGCGCGATGAGCCCGCCGAGCGAGAGGGCGGCGTCGTCGAAGTGCGGGGACAGGACGACCGTGCGCGGGGCGGCGGTCTCGGAAGGATTCTGGGGCATGATGCGTGGTTCCTCAGATCTGATGCAGGGTCAGGTACGAGTTCAGGCGCGGGACTTGGTCGCGGGCGTGGCGCGGTGGCGCAGCGGCAGGGCTGACAGGACGCGGTCCCAGGCGAGGTCATCGCCCTCCCAGCGGCCCTCGACGAGGGGCACGGTGTCCCAGTGGACGCCGGGCGGCAGTCCGTCGACGTCCGGCGGCGGGGTGCGCCGTAGCCAGAGCAGTCCGAAGCGGTGGTCGGGGTGCTGCGCGGCGAGCACCTCACGCAGCCGCAGTACGTCGGACGCGCCGATCTCGTCGAAGGCGTCGTGGTGAACGTAGAGGACGTGCGCGGACGACGCGGTCATCGCGCGCCAACGCTCGGCGAGGTAGGTGAACTTCTCGCGTACGCGCGGAAGCTGGCGGTGGATGTCGGGCGGCGCGAGGGGCCGTCCCGGCTCGGCGTGGAAGTCGTGGAAGAAGCGGATGTTGGAGGGTCGGTCCAGGGCGCAGCGGCCGTCGCTGAAGGGCACGACCGGGCCGGTGCGCAGCACGTCCCGGAAGTCGCCGCGGATCGTGTCGACGACCGAGCCGAAGTCCAGGTCGAGCCAGTCGAAGAAGCGCGCGCGCTCGTCGCCTGTGTGGCGGCGCAGCTGATAGGTGGACTCGCAGTGGTAGCCGAGCCCGACGCAGAGGTCGTACACGGGATTTCCTTGAGGCTGTTGAGGCCGTTCAGGCGGTTGAAGTTCCTGACGTTGTGTGACGGGAGCGGATCCGGATGACTTGCCGTCATGGGCGCAGTGGGCCCAACCAGCTGTGTCCGGTGAGGAGTTCGGCGGCGGCCACGGCGTTGGCCAGGCCCGCGCCGCGCGTGTACAGGGCGGCGTCATCGCGGAGCGTCGCGTTCGGAGCATCTTCGTCGCGGGCCGCATGCAGGCCCATCTCGACGGCCACCAGGTCCGGCCTGCGCGCCCGCAGCGCATGGAGCGCCGTGCGCTGCCAGGGGTCGCGCGCCGCGTCCCGGACGACGACAGCGACCGGGCCGTCGGCGGGCAGGGAGACGGTGGTGGGGTCGGCGCCCGGTTCGACATCGGTGGCCGAGGCCAGCAGGCCGAGGCGGGCGAGGGGCTGCTCCAGGCCCCAAGGGGCCGTTCCCACCGCCATGTTGGCCTCGCTCAGCAGTCGTACGGTGTGCCAGGCCGTGCCCGGTGCGGGGGCCACGTCGCCCGTCGCGGCGAGGGCTCGGCGGGCGGCGTGCAGGCCGATGTCCGCCGACGCCCCCGACGTGGGGACGGCCGTGGCCCAGGCACGCAGCGCGGTGACCCGGGCGGCGGCCTCCTGGAGCCGCTCGACCGTCAACTCGCCCTTGCACAGGGCGGATTCCACGGCCGCGTACACCTCGGGCAGCGCCCGGTCGTCACCGCTCGGGCCGAGCAGGACCAGGTCCGTACCGGCCGCCCAGGCGAGGACGGCCGCGCCGCCGAAGCCCCAGCGGTCCCGTACGGGAGCCATCTCCAGGGCGTCGGTGATCACAACGCCGTCGTAGCCGAGCTGCTCGCGCAGCAGCCCGGTGACCACGCGGCGGCTGAGGGTCGCGGGGAGTTCCGCGAGGTGGGGCAGCCGGATGTGGCCGGTCATCACTGCCTTGGCGCCGGCCGCCGCACCGGCCGCGAACGGCGGCAGCTCCACGGCGTTCAGGGCGTCGAGGGGCCGGCCGATGTCGGGCAGCGCGTCGTGGGAGTCCACGCCGGTGTCGCCGTGCCCGGGGAAATGCTTGAGCGTGGCGGCGACGCGGTGTTCCTGCAGTCCCTCGACGAAGGCGGCCGTGTGCCGCGCGACGAGCGCGGGATCGGCGCCGAAGGAGCGTACGCCGATGATGGGGTTGTCCGGTTGGGAGTTGACGTCGGCGCAGGGCCCGAGGCACAGGTTGATCCCCTCGGCGACCAGGTCGGAGCCGATCGCCCCGGCCACCTCGCGAGTGAGCGCGGTGTCGTCGACGGCACCGAGGGCATGGTTGCCCGGGTAGGCGCTGCCGCGCTGGTAGTCGAGGCGGGTGACGTCGCCGCCCTCCTCGTCGAGGGCGATCAGGACATCGGGGCGTACGGCCCGCAGTGGCTCGGCTACGTCCTCGCGCAGCGAGCCGTGGGCGACGCCGTCGGCGGGCGTGAGGTTGGTGCCGAAGAGCCCCACGCCGGCCATGCCCTCGTCGAGGGCGCGCAGAAGCCAGGCGGGCGGTACGCGACCGGGGTAGGCAGGCGTTGACCAGGGCGGTGAGCTGGGCGGGTGAGGGCAGGGCGGAACGGCTCATGTGCGTGATCCTTTTGGTCCTCAGCGTCAGGTACTGCTGTACGGGCGGTGGTTCAGCGGGTCGCGCGGCGCAGGACCACGCCGGTGCTGCCGCGCTTGCGCAGATAGGCGCGGCCTCCGCAGACGCCCTCCAGCGCAGGCCGTACCAGGACCGTCTCGTCGACGGCCGACCACTGGGCGCTCTTGTCGAGCCAGGGACGCAGCCGGGTGTCCAGGGCCTCGGGTTCGAGGGCGACCAGGACGAGGTCGCCGGGAAGGGCGTCGAGCAGGTCCAGGTCCTGGCCGTAGTAGAGCATCTCGATCAGGAGGTACGCGGATCCAGGCACCCCCCGCTGCTCGGCCCCCACCCCAGCTCCGGCTTCAGCTCCGGCCAGTTGCTCCAAGGAGTGGTCGTAGAGGTCGAGTTGGGGCGAACCCGCGCCCAGATGCCGGTGCAGGCGCTCGCGGAAGACCGGGTTGGGTTCGGTGGCGGCGACTCGGAAGCCCTTGTCGACCAGGCGTGTGGTCAACGCACCCTCACAGGCGCCGACTTCCACGAGCGTCCCGTTGTCCGGGGAGACGGAGCGGGCGATCCAGGCGGTTGTGGCGTCCAGGCGCCGCTGTTCGTACGCCGAGGTGGCGAACTCCCAGGGGTCGGACACGGCCGCCGCCTCGTCGTCGAGGCTCGCCATCAGCGCGTACAGCCGCTCGCGCTCCTCGGCGCCGCCCGAGGCGAAGAACCGCTCGGTGGACGGCACTCGGCCGGTGTGGAGCATGTGCTGCGGTGACTCGGTGTCGAGGAGGTGCGCGCAGTGGTCGTTGACGAAGCGGAGCTTGTCGGCGCAGCCCTGGCGGTCAAGGGGCCGGTCCAGGTCGCTGACGAACTGAAGGAAGGGCGAGTAGCCGACGGCGTGCCGCACGGACAGCCCGAGCTCCTCGGCGGCGAGCCCGACGTCGCGCCCGACCCGGCCGCGGCTGCGCCGGGTGTCGGCGGCGGAGTGGGTCCACACCATCGTCCCGTTTCCGCCGCCCAGTTGGCGCAGGTGCGCCGCGAGGGCGTCGGGACCGGGCGAGGCGACGGACTCGTCCGCCAGGCGGACGCGGGCGGCGAGCGCCGCGAGGCGTTCGGCGGTACCGGTCCCGGGCGCGAACTCCAGTGCCTCACCGGTGTCGCAGAGCAGGACGTGGGTGGTGGCGGTGCCCGTCGGGGCGAGTACGGAGAGGAAGTCGACGACGGCGTCCTCGGCCCTGAGCACCACGAGGATGTTGTTCACGAGCGGGTCCTTCCAGGGGGCGAGCAGGCAGGGCGGATCGAAGGCGGGCAGGGGTGGGTGACGGGGAGGAAGATCCGGAGGTCGGCCTTGCAGCCGACCGAGCAGACCTGTGCGGATCTGCGCGGACCGGTGCGCTCCGTGGAGCGACGTTAGCCACTACTCGACGGTATGGTCTAGACCAGTATGTCGGCCATTGATCATCGGGTTCCAGCCACGCGGCGCGTACTCCTCGCCGCAGGCCATGCCGGTATGCAATCTCGCGCGCGGGCCGCCATCCGTTGTGGAGGTAGCGGAGCCAGCGTCGACGGCGGCGGTGAAGCGGGGCCGGATGCGATCGCCGAGCCGTGCGCGGGCAATGTCCAGGGCGACGGCTCGGCGTTACGCCGAGCCCGGTGTGCGGGGTCCTTGGGGCGGGCCTCGACCAGCCACAGCTGTCCGTCCCCTCGCAGCATGGAAGAACTCTGCTCTGTGCCCCGCCGGGTACCGCGAAAGTTGTACGGAACCTTGGCCATACCACGAAGGTTTCAGTTTCAGTCAACCCTGCGCTGACGACGCATGCCATGCATCCCTCTACGGTGATCAAGACGCAGCACCCGCTGCGAGTGTGCGCAGGACACAACCTGATCACCGGCTCTGCTGGGCCGGGGCCAAGAAGACAGACGGGGGAGCACTATGGCAATACGTGTGAAGGCCGCAGCGCTTGCTCTCGCGGCGGGAGCCGGACTGGCTCTCACCCAGAGCGGAACGGCTGCCGCGGCAGGCCACTGGGTACCCGGACTCCACCAGAGTCACGACCACTCCCGAGATGTGGACACCGGTATGAACGGAGTGGAGGTCCACGGCAGGATCTACTGGAGCGACATCTACAAAATCAGCATCGCCGGTGTAGTCCAGGACAACGCGCGCGACGGCAAGGGAGCAGTAGCCGAGGTCGGTTACTACTACCAAGGCTCCAACGGGTGGACCTGGACGACGCGTACCGCCGCAAAGGCATCAGGTGGCTACGGTTCCTCCACCCAGTTCAAAGCTCGGAACTACACCTCCGGCCTCCACAACGGCGTGTGGATGAAGGGCGTGAAGTTGCGTGCCTGCCTGGAGACCTCGCAGGCCCGCGTCTGTGGCGCCTGGAGGTAACCCGGGGCGCGTGGCAGGAGATCGCTGAGGAGCTGGCCAGCCCAGGGTCCGTCCCTACGTGAGAGGGGCGCGCCGCACCTCGCGGCGGAAGCGGCGCTGGAACTCCGGTCCGTCCCTACGTGCGAGGAGCGCGCCCTCGGCAACCTGCTGCTTCTCCGCGTGCATCGTCGCGGATTCCGCATTCGCGGGGACGGTCAGGAGATTGCTCTCACGAGGTGGCCCGGCCGGTACTGGGTCTTCCCGCTTCAACGCGGCCTGCCTTCCACCCTGTGGGGTGGTGGGTCTTGTGGCTGCTCCACGGGCGTTTTGCGTCTCCTCCGTACCGGGGGCGACGGTGCCGGGGACCGGCACGGGTATGGCGTGGGCGGCGATGTTCCGGGCTGCGTTGAGGTCTCGGTCGACCACCAAGTGGCACTGGGTGCAGGTGAATACGCGGTCGGCCAGGGTCAGGCGTGGGTTTTGCCACCCGCAGGCCGAGCACGTCTTGCTGGACGGGAACCACCGGTCGCACACGGCGAGCTGGGACCCGTACCAGAAGGACTTGTAGGTGAGTTGTCGCCGGATCTCTGCCGGGGATACATCAAGGATCGATCGGTTGAGTCCAGCCTTCTGTCGGACGTTCTTGCCCGAGTCGGCGAGGGTGCCGCGCGAGGATGCCGACATCCCGGCCACGTTGAGGTCTTCCACCGCGACCGTCGCGTACGTGGTGGCCAGGAGCTTGGTGACCGTGTGCAGATACGTGGCGCGTCGCTCCGCGACCCAGTGGTGAATCGCACCGAGGTGGCGGGCGGCCTTACGGCGCCGACGCGAGCCCTTGACCGTCCGCGAGAGGTTCCGCTGTGCTTTGGCCAGCCGTTTCGTATCGGCGGCAAGGTGCCGGGGGTTGGGCACCAGCAGACGGGGAGCCTGGCCGGGCATGGTGATCGGCGCGGACAGCGCGGCGGGCGTCTTGCCCCCCAGGTCGACCCCGACCGCACCTGCCCCCCGTTGCCGCCGCGAGGGCCGGTCCGGCAGGTCCTGCTCGACGCGGGCCAGGACGGAGGCGTACCAGTGGTGGCCGGCCCGGCTGATGGTGACCGACTGCACCGCCGCATGCCCCCGGTCCACCAGACGAGCGAGGCGCTTGGCGGAGTTGTGCACACGGACCGACCCCAGGCGCGGCACCTGGAGACGCCGCTATCCCGTGAGGCGAATCGTCGGCTTCTTCACGTCGTGGTGCAGACGGAATGAATCACGGCACCGGCCCTTCTTCTTGAACCGCGGGTGGCCGACTCTCCGGCCACCGCCCGGCCAGCGATTCCAGCCAGTTCGCCCACGCCCGATCCGCATCCCGAAAGGCCGATTGGAACGCGTACGTGGAGACCTCATGCCACCACGGACACGGCCGCTCCGGGCCATACGCATTCTCGGGCAGCCCTCCCGCCCGCGAATCCCCCTTGATCAGGTTCAGATGCTTCTGGACCGACGCCGCCGTCGGCACCGCCACCCGGACCCTCTTCCGCGCAAGAGACTCCGGCACCTCCCGGCCCACAAGCTCCTGCATCTGCGTGCGCCACTGCCGGTGCGCGGCCACCTTCATGCCCAGCGCGTGGTTGAACGCCCACCGGGCCGCACCCGCATGCCGCTCAAACGCCTCGACCTGCCCCGGGGTGGGATCAAGCGCGAACCGAAATGCTCGAAGAACTTCAGCCTGCACGACACCCACCTCCTTCAACTCGGCCTTGTGGACGTCCTGTTGAGAACATTAGAGGGTGCCACTGACAGTCACGGCCAAGACGGAATGCTCCCGGTCCTTCCCTGGCACAGGGGGCGTTCGCCAGGTCAGTCACCGCGGGCGTTCTTCGCGACGGCGTACCGGCACAGGCGCTGCCCGTAGAGGTCAAGGGCGTCGTCAGGGTCGTCGGCATAATGCTCAGCCACAGTCGGCCAATTGTCCCAGGACATTCGAGCAGCGGCCCGGTCCTCGTCCGTGCGACGTCGTGCGTCCACAGCCTCGGCCTCCAGGCGCTGCTTGGGCTCGACCCACGCCGCCCACTCGCCATGCTCATCGGTGCGGCGCCCTCGACGACGTCAGCGTTCTCCTCGAGGAGCTGCTCGTCGGACCGACTCCCGTGCGGGGCCAGGACCAGCTCTACGAGATCCGCCACGGCACCCACGTCAGCAACCGTGCGGGCGTGACACTGATGACGGACTGGCTGGACGAGTGGCTCGCCGGCCTCGACCACACCCACCTCACGGAGAAGACCTACCGCTCCCGCGTCGAGACCCACATACGCCCCTACTTCTAGTTCGCGCACAAGACCGTCGCGGAGATCGACGTCCTCGCCTACCGCTCCTTCGCGAAGCACGTCAGCAGGTCGGTCTCCAGGGGCACCGCACAGAACGTGATCATGGTCTTGCGGATGGCCCTCGACGACGCCGTGCCCCGGCTACTCAAGACCTCCCCCGCCGAACACAAGCAACGCCGCGGCTGCTACACACCCAAGCGCCCCGAACGCCTCTACCTGGTCCGGCATGGCCACAAGCAGTGGCTGGACGAAGACGGCCATCCCAGGATCGCGATCGAGGCCCGAATGGGGCACTGGCTGCCGGGGATGGAGGGCATCTACGGGAGTGTGACCGTTGCGATGGAACGAGCCATCATGGCGGCCCGGCAGCTGCGCTGGGAGCGGCTGCAGCAGAGGCTGCTCCAACGCAGATCTGTAAGGGCGCACTGCCAGGTTCACTGACCTTGCTGATCCCCTGCCACACCGGATGGATGCCGCTTCACCGCACCGTGTCCGTGCTCGGTGATCACCCCATCCACGAGCCAGCAGTGCGTCCTGCCCAGACTCGTCCCGGAGGCGGCGGTGAGCGCGTCCCGATGTTCCCAGTAGCGGCGGAACAGTGGAACGGTGGTCTGCATGTCCGCGGCCATGAACGCCCGGAAGCCGGGTGTGTCCTCCGTGTCATGGCCGCGAGCACAGGCGCGGCAAAAAGCGTCCAGCGCCTCGCACCCGTGCGGTGCACGGCCGGCTGCGACGTCGGGAATGGCAGCGTGCGAGGCGTCGAGCAACGCCGCGTACAACGATGCTTGGTCCTGGACGTGGGAGACGGCCCAGTAGCTCAAGAAGGCGGGTTGAGCGACGAGAAAGTGAAGCTCGGCATAGGCGAGCACCGATGCGGGTGTAGGTTCGCGCGGCACCTCGGGAACGGCCTGTGCGGTGATCGCCGCCGCCATGCGCGGCGGCAGGCTCACGGGCAGGACGCGCTGCCATGCACGGGTGAAGTCCCCCTCGGCCTGCTGCCGGAGCTGGACCTTGGCCAGCACCCGCAGCCGGCGTAGCCGCTCCTGACCCGAGCATTCCTCCAGTGCCTGTAACGCCGCTTCGCGCCAGCGGAGTTCCGCCAGCTCTGTCCGTGTGTTCTCCAAGAGCTTGGTCACCAGTTCGTCCAGGCGCCGGCCACCGGTGGCGACCTCGGTGATAGCCGCGATCGGCACGTCCAGCGCACGCAGCTGCCGTATCAGCTGCAACTGTTCCAGCGCCTGCGGCGGATAGCGTCGATGCCCTCCTTGGCTGCGCGAGACCGTCGGCAGCAGGCCGATGTCGGTGTAGTAGCGGATCGCCTTCACCGACACCCCAGAACGCGCGGCAAGTTCCCCGATCGTCCAAGTGACTTGCATCTCAGCCCCTTGAATCTCCCGTGCGGTGGAGGTCCTAGCGTACGAAGCACCAGCCCGAAGGGGCGAGGCGGGTCGCATGCCCGGCTGCGGTGAACCACGGGGCAGTTCACCGCGACCGGGCACAATCACCCCTCCCGTCCGCCCCGCACGGAACCGAAGGGCCAAGGGGCCCGTACCCATTGGAGGACCGACATGACGCTTCCCCCGGGCCAACGGGCCGTCGACGGATTCCCACGCTTCGGCACCCACATCCATCACCCGCCTCCGCCGCTCCCCAGCGACCCGGTGATCGAGATCGGCGGAGCGGTGACCCGGACCGTCCGCCTCTTCGTCGCTGACCTCGCGAAGCTGCCGCGCCGAGAGCTCCGCGCAGACTTCCATTGCGTCGCCGGATGGACGGCGACCGGCCTGCTGTGGGAGGGAGTCACCTTCGAGAGCCTCTACCGCGCCCAGGTCCAACCGCTGCTCGAGCCGGACGCGTCCATCAGCCACGTCGTCTTCGAAGGGCTCGACGCATACCGGTCGATCGTGTTGCTGGAGGACGCCTTGGGCGCTGACGTGTTGATCGCCGACCGCCTCAACGACCAGCCCCTCGACGGCGACCACGGCGCTCCGGTACGGCTGGTCAGCCCCAGCCAGTACGGCTTCATCAGCACGAAACACCTCTGCCGCATCGAGCTCCACGCAACCGAGCCCCCGACCCCCGACCGCTTCTCGCCCATCGCTGCGCATCGCAGGGCGCGGGTCTGGCAGGAGGAACGGCACCGCCGTCTTCCCGGGCGTGTGGTGCGTCCGGTCTACCGAACTCTGATCGGGCCAATCCGCGCGCTGAGCGCCCGAGGCAGTCACACAAGGCCATGATGATCCCACGCACCTGCCCATCCAGCAGGCGAGGAACCTCACCAACTGGCCCTGCCGACCTTGGCCACCACATACGACGAACTCCAGTTGGCCAGCAGGCCGCCTTGCTGAGCACGGTGCCGCAGAACGGGCAGAGAGGGCTACAGGCAATGCTCGTGTCCGGACACGAGGTGACGACGCTCGACAAGCCGGAGTCCGGGCAGTCTTTCCAAAAACTGAGTTTCGAGTCGTGGAATGCGTTCGATCAGGGTGACCAGCCAGCGGCTCTGCGCCTTCTGCATGGAGCGGTGCCAGCGATGGGACGGCAGTTCACCGATGCTGAGGCGCGCGGGTCGACAAGACGAACGGGGGGACCCTGACGATGGCCTTTGGGGTGAGGCATGCTCCGACTGCAGTGCCTCGGTGAGGGAATGCGAGCACTCCGTTCGGGGAGAGTGATCGAGACACCTAGGGACCACGACGAGTTCTGCATCCTGGTTTCCCAGCAGATGGAAAACGACGGTCCCGCTGAAGCAACCACTCGGTGACCGAAAGGTCGTGAGCGACGGCACTCGTGCCGCGTCAGGGTTAGGCCCTAGGAATTGCGACCTCACCAGGTAGGACGCGGTCTTCGCAGTGATTGAGATAGTCCCCCAGACAGCCCGTAGTGGGCAGCCTGGGGGACTGTCCTTGCGTTTCTGGGGCCCATAAGAAAGTAGTTGCGGTCCTCGCCATGGTGTCCACTTGCTGCGCCGCCGTTCCCCGATTGGGATGGCCAAGGCTGCACCGAACCGCCATTCAGGTGAGCGGCGACGACGCGTGGCGAAACCTTTGTGCTGAGGTGTGCGGGCCCCGTCTTCCAGGACGAACACGCCAGAAAGTCAGGTTCGTTTCATGCATCTTCCTCGTTCCCTCGTCGCCCTCGCAGCCTTTTCGACATGCCTTGGAATGGCCTCGCCCGCAGCCTCCGAAAGCGCACCGAAGCCGGACCCCTCCGCCAGAGCACGCACGCTGTGCGGTGGCGGCTATGAGTTGCGGCAGAGCCACCCCTTCACCGAGGACGGAGTCGTCGAAGCCACCACCTTCCTCGCCTACGACAAGGGCCGTGCCATGGCCTGCGCCGTCACCCTGCGCACGACCCCGGCCGCCCAGTACGCCGACGTGCCGTACATGAGCGCCTACATCCAGCCCGCCGGAACCTCTGCAGTGCGGAGCAGCGGCAACTACCGCAGCTACGCCGGCCCTGCTCGCGCCCATGACTCCGAAGGATGTCTGCGCTGGGGCGGCCGGTATCGCACCCAGGTCTGGCATGCCCAGACCCCCACCACGCCAGAGACACAAGCGTCCTGCCCTGCCACCAAGTAGCCGCCGCATCAGTGACGAGTCGTTGATCGCGTCCTGCGGAGTGGTGTGGTGGCTCGATCATGGCGCCGCTCTACGACTCCGACTGGCGCCGGAGCGGGCTACTGCGCACGGGTGGCTCGAGGACCCGCCATGTCGCCTCGATCGCTCCCCTGTCCGCGAGGAGGACCTCTCCCTGGGGCCTCGTTCGTCAGCAGCCGTGAGGGTCGGTGACGGACATGGATCGGCTTGTTGAAGTCGCTAAAGGTGAGGGTGAAGGTGTACGTCTTGGCTCCCTGCTGTGCCGCCATCTTGACCGGGTACGGCTTGCCCGCCGTTGCGACGTACGCCTGGCCCTCCATGTGGCTGTCCTTGAAGTTCAGTGTGACCACTCTGGTTCCGCCGACCGTGGTGGTAGCGCCCTTGGCCACGGTCTCCCCTCCGGCTGTCCCCGAGCCTCGGAATGTGCCGGCGTAGCCCTGGTGGACGTCTTGCACGGCCTGATTCGGTTGCGTCCGCCATCTTGTCGGGGCGCTGGGACGCTGTGCCCGGGACTGTCCCGTGCGCAGTCGGCGGCGATGCGGGACGGCGGGCTCTGGAGCAGTCACGTCAGAGTGCTGTGTGGGCCCTGACGGACTTGGCTCCTTTGCCCGCTCAGGGCCCACTCCTCGACGCGTGTTCAGAGAGAACCGGACGTACCCCTGCGCGTGCTGCCACGCCCCGAGGCCCCCTCCTCCCGTCTGCTTTACGGAATCAGGTCGGCCACACCGGCGGAAACAAGCCGTTCCGGTGACCTGAGGGGACGGAGTGCTTCGCGCAGCGGTCTGTGTCCGGTGGGTACCAGTTGTTCAGGGGTGAGGGTCGTTGGGTTGACCGGGGTTGGGGAAGAAGAGGGCGGCGGTTCCGGTGATGTCGAGCAGATGCCGGATGGGGAGGGAGACGTCCACGAGGCTGAGCGTGCCGCCCTTGGCGGCGGCATGGCGGTAGTGCCTGGTCAACAGGTTCAAGGCGGTGGAGTCGGCGAAGGTGACCTGCGACAGGCCCAGTTCACAGTGCCTTTGCTCAACGAGTCTGAGAACGCAGGACAGTTCGGGGGCAGTGTCGACGTCGAGTTCACTGACGACCTGGACCAGGACCGTATCCAGAACATCGACCGCATCCACCGAGAAGGGAAGCCCTGATGTCACGCTCGGCCACCCCTTCACGTCTGCCAGTTGAGCGTGCGGAGCAAGGCTCGTGCGGCTCACGCGCCGACTCTGCCGCAAACGTACGCCCGGTGCACGGCGAACTGCCCCTCTGCGTCGAGCAGGTGCGCCAATGCAACCAATTCGACGTTCAAGTGGTGCGGGTCTCGGGTGTTCGGGTGGACATTCCGCGGTGGTGGTACCCGTCCCTCATCGACTGCCCGCCATGGGCGTACAAGCGCCCACGGGCACAGGGTCCAGCTCTCACGCCGTCACGCCCGTGACCACAGTGATGGTGGGGTTCTTGGGGTTAAACCTGGCCTGCCGTGATGTTCGCCCCATTGCGTGGTGGGAGAGGATGACCGAACTCCCCCTCAATGGCGGGTCGTTGAAGAAGGCGTGAGTATCCACGAACCTCAGATCCCGAAGCCGGAGGCCCGTCTACTGGAGGCGTACTGGCTCGATTCCCCTGTCCTCAGACACGAGACGTGTGGCTGTGCACAGCCGCGCGACGCGAAGGCCGAGACGGCGCCTCAAGGCGCCAGTGCCGGCGTTGCGCGATTCACGATGGCCGGCCTCGCAGTGTCTGCGGCATAACACCCAGCCACAGGTACGCAGTTCAACGTGTGTAGGCCGCAGAAGCCGGGGCACACGGCGCCTTGGCACCCGGTGGTGCTCGCCCCGAGCAGACCTGTGGCTCGGACTGCCACCGGTATCCGGGGCTCCCGTAGGCCGGGCGGACTCCCGCACGCTGCGGCCCGCGGTTGAGGCGGGCCCGGCCGCACGTAAGGGGGAGCCGAGTGCGGCCGGGCCCGCCCCGCGGGGCGGAGGACGCCGCGGCCCGCCCGAGAATCCCGGCACGGGGCAGGCACAGGCACCGGTGCACGGGACCATACGAGGCGCGTCAAGTACGCATCGTGTGGCGCATACCGTCGGGTGGTGCGTACGGGTCGTTCCCGCCTCGATGCGAAGTCGGCCACCTGGCTCGGACGCGCGTTGATGATCCTCACCCAGCACGAATTCGCCCACTGACCGACGATCTCGGCAGTAGACCTCCCCCAACAACCAGCTCGAGCACAGCATCACCCATCCACGCTACGCACCTGACCTGCACATTCGGGTTGGACGCAGCCCTGTGGCCCGGCAGTCCGCTGCCGCGGCGGGCGTGGGCCCGACTACCTCGCAGCCCGGCGGCCACCAAGCCACACCCCTGAGTGGAACACCTCAGGGGCCTGCTCGGCCTCTGCATCAGAGGACCGCCCACGATTGCACACGCGGAGCCGCACTTACTGCGAAACCCCTGCCTGGTCATCAGACGCCCGAATGGCACCGCCGCCGGCGACCAGCTGAGGCAGGCAATGCTGCGCAGGGACGCCCTCAGGTACAGCGTTCATAACTTCATGGTGACCATCACAGCCACCCCGCACCAGGCTCCACCAGACACCCTCCTCGGATCAACAGGACCTACTTTCAGAGCGTCCACACAATGGAGGTCGCCTCAGACGTCCTCCGTGCTGGGGAGCGTGCACCCCGACCGCGAATGCGCCGTCTGCCTCGTTTCCTCCGGCGAGCGGACGGGAGAGCCGTTTCTACTCCAGAGGGGGTTGGGCAGGTGCTCGTCAAAGACATCACAGTGAGGATCCGATCCACACATACCGCCGACTGTGGGGCTAGAGCCCGGCTCCCTGGGTGACAAGGAGGCCCTTCGTGGATTCCACGCGGACCGACGGGGCAACAGACACCCTTGCGGGGCAACGCGTCGTTGTGGTGGGCGCCGGGATCAGCGGCCTGACTTCCGCATTCCACCTCCAGCGTCTGGGCGCGGAAGTGCTGGTCCTGGAGAAAGCCCAAAAGGTGGGCGGCAGGATGTCCACTGTCGAACACGACGGGTTTCGGATCGATACCGGAGCCTGTTTCCTCATGAGCTGTTACCGGGAGATGGTGCAGCTGATTGATCTGGCGGGACTCAGGGCTCAGACTCTGCCCACGAGTGACTTGCTCGGGTTTCTCCGTGAAGGGCACATCCATCGGATTCATACGTCAGCGCGGCGCGAGTGGGCGAGAAGCCCGCTGCTGGGACTGCGCTCCAAGTTGGCGCTCGCGCATCCGATCGCCAAAGTGCTGCGCCATCACGGGGCGTTGCGGTGGTCGGATCTGTCGGGCGCTGGTCCGCTGGACAGCGAGGACGTCGCCTCCTACGCACGGCGTCATCTCCCTGGTGAGGCGTTCGAGTACCTCTTTGATCCTCTCCACGAGACCCTCAACCTTGCTCCGTCCGACCAGGTCAGCGCGCTTGAGTTGTTCTTCTATCTGGCGCACTTCCCCGGCACCCGCTTCTTCAACGGGAGGCGTGGGATCGATTTTCTGCCCCGGGGGCTGGCGGCCCAGGTTCCCGTGACGGTCGACGCGGAGGTCACATCCGTTACGGAACGGCGCGATGAGGTCACTGTCACATGGCGTCGCCCCGGGCAGGCCGAGCGGACCGAGACGGCCTCTGCGGCGGTTGTCGTGTTGCCCGCGCCGCTCGTCAGCGCCATCCACCCGGGCTTGTCCCGGCCCCCGGCCCGTGCCACCACCGCCCCGCAATACGGAATCGGCGTCTACAGCATGGTCCCCCGCGCCACCCCGCTGCTCATCGCCTCGACCTTGCGGGCCCACGGCCAGCTCCTCGACCTGTGCCTGCGCCACGAGGGCCTCCCGTACCTGTACGGGGCACACCATCCGCTGGGCGACGTCCTGCGACGATGCTTCGACGCCCAGGACCTGGACCAACTGACAGCCCTGCGCGACACATACAGCCTGGAGGCATTGCCGCACCTGACCGAACCCATCTGCCCAGTCCCTGCAAGATCCATCCAGGAGTGAGGCTCATGCTCGCTTTCCGGACGACTGCCAGGAGCGTTACTGACGTTCTGAGCGTGATGTCGTGGTGAGCTGCCAGGTCGAGGCTGTCGCGGTATGCCTCGACTATGAGGTGTCCGCAGGGCGGCGGCCTAACGGCTGAGCGGCGGGTATTTCGTGAGCGTGTCCACCTGGCAGCGGCTGACTAGTCCCTATAGGGCCGCTCGAAGTCGCTCAGCTTGAGCCTTAACCTGTTGCTACTCCGTGCCAGCGGAACCAAGCGCGGTCTTGGTCGATGCGGAGCACCGCGCTCGGCTTGCGCCCCTCGCCCTTGGCCTGGCGTGATCGCCCCTGGTGAGCTGGATGTGCTTCATCATGCCGTCGCAACGGTTGGCCCCTTGCCCAGGCTGAACGTCGGGAACAGGGCTGGGAGGAGTCGCTCACGAGTCGGGACGGCTGGCCCACTCGGCCATGGGCCGGCGCAAAGGCGCACGACGAGGGGCTCTTATGACGAGACCAGGGTTCGAGCCTATGAAAGCTGAGCTGGTCCCTGGGCCTGGGTCGGCCCGGCCCCTCCCCGCACACGCGGGCGTCGCTATGTATACGTCCTATGAGGAACGCAGCACTAGGTGGCCTTGGTGAAGTGCAGTGCTCGGAGCCCGCCTAGCTTTCCGGCGTCGGACGAGGGTCCGCGTCACCCGGGCGGCGGCGTCGAGGGGGCGGCCGGGGAACGCGTGAGCGAGGGTAAAGCTGCCTCGGGGAACCAGCATCCACACCAGCCAGCACTCACGGTAAGGACCCCTCCCCATGCCCCAAGCCGCCCGCCTCACCGCCACCGCCCTCGCCGCCGCCGTCCTCGCCACCGGGGCAGCCGCCCCTGCCCTGGCTGCCACAGGCGTGCACCACATCCCGAAGGCCGTGGCCGCGGACGACCACACCCGCCAGGCGGTGAAGACTTTCCTCGCCCGATACGCCCCCGAGCTGTCCGCGGACCAGACCGCTAAGCTCATCGGGGCCATCGACGCCACCACCAGCCCGCTCCTCAAGCGTCCGGACCTCCAACCGGTGATCGCCAAGACCCGGCTTGCCGCCGAGCAGTGGCAGAAGGCCCAATTCAGCCCCGCCGATGTGAACAAGGTCCTCGCCGCATTCATCGAGGAGTCGGCGAAGGCCAAACTGCTGGACGACCAGACCCGCCAGACCGTCCAGTGGCTCGCAGCCAAGTCGGTCGTGGACGTGGTCCACCTCAACGCCATCTCCGAGTTCGCCCTGGCGATCCTCAAACCCACGCGCTGACGGCTCCGGGCCCCCGCCCTCAGCGCGCGGGGTGACGTGACACTGCCGCCTGGCTCGGACGTTGTTTAGCGGCTCCGGCAGGAGCTACGCTCCAGGCGCCGCGGACGATCTCAATTGGGTGTGGCTCCTTGAAGGGACGGCCTCACCAGCACGGACGTGCGGATCCGCAGGCGGTACGTGATCCTTCCGGCCGCTGCGAGCCGCCCCGCGTTCACCAGCGTCGGTCGGGCCGCCGGCCTTCATCGTGACTGACGCGACGACCTGCGGCGTTCACTTGGGGGTCACGTGCGCTGCGCGCCATCGACCAGGCGAATTCCCAGCTCAGTCTGTCCCTCCAAAGGAGCCACACCCATCCCAGATCAGGCTTCTCGCCAGAAAGCCGCACCCAAGCCGAATAGGAGCTCGTTCCTTCGGCCCCAGCCCGTCCAGGGCTCGCCACACCTGTTCCGTCCTGGGTAGTGCGGACGCGTCCCCGCGCAGCGGCCTGATGAGGCAGCGGCGTTGGCCCGACGAACGTCAAGGCTTGAAGATGCGCAGGATCGAGGCGACGGAGGCCACGGTGCAACGCCGACCGCTCAGCTCACGGGAGGTCTTGAGGTCCCGGCTTCGCGTGTCTGCTGTGTTCCTTTCGTGCAGAAGTGAGTATTCAGGCCAGGTAGGCAGCGGAATCCGACATTCTCTGGAATGAACTCAACATTCCGGCCTCATGGTTTGCGGTACCTGCCAAGGTGAGGGCATGAAACCCCTACAGCGGACCTTCGCGATCATCGCTTCCGCACTCTTCGCATTACTCGCCTTCACTATTCCCGCCGGTGCTGCTCAAGAACGCCCGGATTCCGCATCCTTAACAGCCAACGAAACCACTGGCAGGAAGAGCCCTGTCCCAGATGCATCCTGCCCGTTCACCTTCGGAAGAGACAGTGGGCGGATCGTCTGTGGCACCTCCCCCTGGTACTACACCAGCAGCTCTGGCTGGAGGGCGGCCTTCGTCGTCGGAACCGACCATGCCGTGTGGTACACAGATGGCAGTGGCTCCGGATTCGATTCACTCGGCGGATGGGCCTCCGACGGAGTGTGGGGAGCTGGCCAGCACACCGACTATCCCTGGATCTGGGTGGTCGGTCGAGACGGCGCTACGTGGTGCAACAAAGTAAAGCCCAACGACCAGTGGTCGGGCTGGTACCGGGCAAGCAACGGAAAGTGTTGAGACGAGGCGTCGAATCCCTCAACTTTGGTAGGACGGGGCAGAACTGATGAGCTCAGTGTGGCGGGCTGTCTCGCCGACGAGTCGCCACCATGGCGGCCAGTGACGGAAGTTGTCCGTCGCGGACAGCCCAAGTGCGATATCGATGAGTGCCCGCCGACCTTCTCGGTGTCGAACACCGGTGAATCAGGGATCAGCTGGGCTGCACGAGTGCACTGGCCGTCCTCTTGCCTGCACTGTAGGTGCCGTTGAGCCATACGATCATGGGCCCTCACGCTATTTCCGTACGGGCCGAGGAAGCGAGCACAGCCGAAATCCCGTACGTCGTCGAAACTCCTCGAGGGAATAACCACCAAGGGCTGCAGCAAGATGTGGTCGCGGATCTGCGCGTAGGACCAGTAGTCGGCGACGCCGCCGTCGAAGGCCACCACCTCGTCGCCGTCCGGCTCTTGGACGCGTCCGACCGGGCCCGACCACGATCACAACGGCGTCACATCTGGCGCATCCAGTGCGCCGCACCTGGCTGACGGTGCTGGTAGAACCCGACCATCGGCCATGTGCCCGCCTCGACCACCGCCTCCCCGGCCCCGACCATCGCAGGTCGAAGCGCTGCGCAATCCGATGCGCCTCATCGTGGCCGTGCGAGACGCCTGCCGTTCAACGGGCTGTCGCTGCTGGGTGGTTGGTGCTCAAGGTGCGGTGCGCACGCCGTCGATCGCCGGACTGCGCACACGCAGGGCCCCAGCGAGGAGAACAGCAACTCGGCGAGTTGCGGCCATACTTCGTTCACGGCGCAGCACTGTCGGCCACACCGCACACCGACCGAGCGATTTTCGGGCTGTCTCAGCCGTCGTCACGAGAAGATCGACAGTCACGCTGTGTACGCGACCATGAGAAGTGGCTCTGTCGCTGACTTGAGGGCTACGGCTGCCGGTTGGCTCAGGGGAATCACCTGTGTGTGGAAGGGCATGGGCACGTCGCCGATCTCCTTGTTCCTGGTGCGGAGGTTGAGGTGGACCAGCTGTGGCTGACGAAGCATGCAGTGCTTGTGACGGCGCACCCCCAGAGGCGTGAAGGAACGTGCCCGGAGTGTGGGCAGAGATCTTCTCAGGTGCACTGCTCCTACGAGCGGTGTCTTGCAGATCAGCCCGTTGCCGGGTGTAGATCAGAAGTCCGCCTGCGGGTAAGACGGTTCACCTGCAGCAACTCCGCTTGCTCACATCGCACGTTCGCCGAACAGATACCGGCGCTGACAAGACGTCGCCCCGCAATCAGCGACAGAGCCCGAGAATCTTGCGAGACCCACCCGAACCGTCCGCTCACCCGGATGTCGCGCTGTCCGTGGACAGGCGAAGGACTGGCGCGCAGCCGATGGATCAGCCGTCGGCTATGACTTCCTCCGGATCAGCCGCAGTAGTGCCTGTTCTGCAGCGCTGGACATCTCACTCGGAACGCCCAGGGAGTCCAGATAGCCGACCGTCGCTCGCATCTCGGCCGACCGGCGCTCGGCGTGCTGCCTGGTGCCAGTGAGGAACCGGTCGATCATGACCGGTCCGTCGGTGCCCAGTTGGTCCGTGATCTGCTCGCGCATCCACTCATAGCAGCCCGCCGCGCGAGCGGCCTCCACTGCTTCGCAGATCACCAAGGCGAGCGGCTTCATCAGCACGCTGCGCAGCAGTTTACGGGCGGCGGCAGCACCGGCGGGAGACGTCAGCAGCTCGACGGGTGCGCCGAGTCCCTGCAGTACCCCGGCGACGGCAGAGCCGCCAGGGCCGCTGACGACCACGGCCGTACGTGCGCCCGTAAGCGGTACCGTGCCGAGGATCGCGACATCGGCGAAGGACACCGGCGCATCGGCGAAGACCTCGGCGGCTTCGGTCATCGTGGACGGGGAAGCCGCGGTCAGATCTGCCCAGCAGGCGCCCGGGGCGAGATCGGGGCGGGCCTGCGTCGCCAGGCGGACACTCAGTGACGCCGAGGTGAGCAGCAGGACCAGCGCGGCGTCGCGTACGGCGTCGGCCAGGTCTGCGGCGCGGTGGACACCGCCGGGGGTGGCGACGGGGCCGGGGTCGAATCCGGTCGTCTCGTGTCCGGCGGCGGCCAAGGCCGTTGCGTAACGGGAGCCGGCCTCACCGAGTCCGACCACAGCGACATGCATCTTCGTCTCCTTCAACGGTGTTGAAGCGGCGCTCGTCGGCCACCGGTGGCCATCGCATGGAGTCCTTCTGGCGGAGATGACTTCGGCGGACGGCGGACCGTTCCCCACCAGGGAACCCACGCCCGTCCTGGGTCGGACCGCGCACGGCTCAGGTCGCCCTGAGCTCGGTGAGATCACCTCACCGGTGTGAGCCAGTAGGAGTAGTCGGCCATCTCACCTCGTACGACGCGGCGATATGCCTGGGCGAGTTCGGTGCCGACCGGTCCCGGCTTGCCGCTCCCGACGAGCAGGCCGTCGACTTCCGTGATCGGGAGCAGTTCCCAGCCGGTGCCGAGGAAGAACGCCTCGTCCGCCACCGCCAGTTCAGCCCGGTCGATGTCGCGTTCGACGGTGCGCATACCCAGGTGCTCGGCGGCCAGAGTCAGCATCGTGTCCCTGGTGATGCTGTCCAGGACCCCGGCGCTCAGTGGGGGTGTGACCATGCAGCCTCTGCGCATCAGTGCGATGCAGGCTCCGCTGCCCTCCGACACGTGTCCTCGCTCGTTGAGGAACAGCGGCAGGTCGTAGCCGGCCTGGCGAGCTTCGGCCGCTGCGATTCTGGCTTGGTGGTAGTTCGCGAAAGCCTTGATCCTCGGGCTCATCTGCTGGTCGCTGATCCGTCGCCAGGAGCTGGTTGCTACCCGGGCCCCGGTGACCTCGGTCGGTGCGGGGGGCGACGGCCAGGTGTCGATGACCGTTTCGGTCGGGGCGTCGGCCGACGTGATCAGCTCGGAGACCACTCCGGCGACGAAGGTCCACGGCCGGATGTAGGTGTCTGCTCGGTAGCTGTTGGCCCGCAGCACCGTGAGCACGGCTTCGGCCAGCTCGGGCGTGGTCCAGTTCATGTGCAGGCGGGCGAGCCGGGCCGATTCCACCAGCCGGTCGAGGTGCTCGGTGAGGCGGAACACGAAGAGCTGCTGGTCACGCGGTGCCCAGTACGCCCGTACTCCTTCGAACACGGCGGACACCGATGCGTGCCCCACCGAGCGGACGTGCGTGGTGGCCTCCTGCCATGGCACGAGTTCGCCGTTTCGCCACAGCACTTCGGCGTGGTTGCCGTCAGGAGTCGCGATACTAGGCATCGACTCGTTCACGCTCCTGTCGGCTCACTGCACGTTCCGGTCGGCTGGGCACGGGTTCCGGCCGACCCGTCGCACTCAGGATCACACCCACCAACGCCAGTGCTCCTCCCGTGAGTTGGGACCAGATCAGCGGTGCTCCGGTCAGCACCGCGAACAGATAGCCGACGGCTGGGATGCCGCCGGTGAACGTGCCTGCCACGGATGCCGGCACCTTGCGCAGGGCGAAGGTCCACAGCAGCAGGGTGAGGCCGGACGCCACTACACCGAGGTAGGTGATCGCGAGCCAGCCGTCGGTGGACGGCGGCCGGAACCCCTTCTCACCGATCTCCCACCCCAGCCACGGTGTCAGGAACACCAGGCCCCACAAGCTGGACGCCGAGGCCAGTACGACCGGCTTGAGATGGGTGCAGAAGCGCCGTACGTAGGCGGTGTAATACGCATATGCGGCGACGCCGCCGAGCACGATCGCATGGCCGAGCAGGTCGAATTGGGGCCCGCCGTGCCGGACCACCAGCAGCACGCCGAGCACCGCCAGCGCCAGTCCCACTGCCCGGCCGGCACGGAGCCGCTCGCCCAGCCACAGCAGGCCCAGCATCGCGGTGAGCACCGGCAGTGCCGCCTGCAGGAGTGCGGCACTGTCGGGTGAGGTGAACAGCAGTCCCAGGTTCTGCAGGCCGTAGTACAGGGCGACGCCGGTGAGCCCGCACACCACGTACGCGGACCGGAACAGGTCACGCACCCGCAGCCCACCGACGATGCCGAACGGGAGGAGCACCAGGGCTCCGATGGCGAACCGTAGGAACGTGAGCTGGGCCGGTCCGGTCTCGGCCAGCACGCGGTCGCTCACGATGAAGGTCGAGGCCCAGATCAGCACGGTGGTCGACAGTGCGAGCAGCGCGGAACCCTGACCCTTCACTCGTCCTCCGGCACTAGTTGCAGCTCCCGGCGCACTCGCGTCACCGAGTCCCGCAGCTCGACGAGGGAGGTGCTCTGCAGATGGAGTTGCGCGAGCCAGTACGGCTGCTCGTGCACCCGATCCTCGACGATCCAGCCACGCTCCCGCTCGGCGTAGCCCGCGATCCGCACCGTCGGGTTCAGAAGCTCGGCCGGGTGTGCGGCGAAGCCACCGAACCGGACGGGGGTCTGATGGGTTCCCAGACACTCGCTGCCATAGAGATGGACGGTGGCCGCGGCCCGCGACGGCTCCGCGTCGGGATCGAAGCGCCCAGTGGTGCACGTGCCGTGCAGCAACGCGTCCGCGAGGGCGCCGACCAGGTCGCAGCCGTAGGCGAAGTCCGTCTCCGGGATGATCGTGCGGCCCGCGTAGCGAGCCGCGATCTCCACCACGGCACAGCTGCCGTCGGGCATGAGCTTGAGCTCGGCATGCGTGCCGCATGTGTCAAGTCCCAGTGCGGCGACGGCCCGTTCGGCTGTGTCGATCACCCGGCGGCGGGCGTCCACGTCCATGGACGTCGGTGAGATGTGACCGCTCTGTGTGAGTGGAGGCACTTTCGGGGTCACGTCGGTGATGGCGACCGGTACGTATTCGCCGGCTACCACCATGCCTTCGACACAGACCTGGTCGCTGAAGCCCGGTACCGGGTACCACAGGTCCGGATCGCCGTGGAGCAGTTCCTCCACCAGGAAGGCCGCTTCGGCGTCGGCCGGAACGTCGAAACCGGCCAGCGACTCCCGTGCCGAGGCGAACACCTGCTGCGCCTGGTCGGCTCGGTCGACCCGCTGGATGCCGGCCGCGGACATACCGCGCCGTGGCTTGATCAGCACGGGACCGCCCACTTCGGACATCAGGGCGACGATGTCCTCCTCCGACCGCAGCGGACGGTAGCGCACATTCGTCAGCCCCCCTGCCGTGAGGGCATCCCGCATCAGGAGTTTGTCCCTGGCCCGTTCGGCACCGGCCGTGCCGGGACCGCGCAGCCCCAGCTTTTCTGCCGCGCCGGCCGTCTGCGTGGCGTAGAGCTCGCTGAAGCACACGAGAGCGTCGGCATGCCAGTCCTGCGCTGCAGCGACGACGCGTCGTTCGGTCTCCTGCTCGTCCCGCCGGTCCCATGTGTCGTCGTCCAGGAGAACGCGTTCCGCTCCGGCGGTGAGCAGGGCATGCTCCACCGGGTCGAGGCGTTCGGGGCGCGGCACGTAGACCGAGATGCGGGCCCGCGCACGCAGCACGGGCAGAGAGTACGACAGCGGCGGGCCGCCGTAGTCGTAGACGATGAGCACCCTCATGATGCGCCCCCCGGGGAGTAGTAAAAGGCTCGCTCTTGCGGCACGTTCGGGAACAGTGCCTCCCGCATCACGTCGTAGGTCGCCCAGTCCGCCCAGTGCACCAGCGCCGACTCCTTGCTGCGCTTGGTGTGCTCCCCCTCGACGGAGTGGGTCGCGATGATGTGCACCACCTCGGTCGGCAGACCCATCTCCTCGGCCAGCCGCGCGCCTGTGTACGGGTGGCGCAGCAGCAGCGGTTGACGCAATACGGGCACCGCCGGTTCGGTCGGGCTTTTCGGTCCGAAGAGCTCGAACAGGCCGACGTCGTGCAGCAGTCCGCCGGCCAGAACGTGGTCCACCATGGTGCGGGAGCCCACGACCCGGTTGCACTGCTCCGCCATGTCGGCCGCGGCAGCCGCCACCAGCTGGAGGTGGTCGACCAGCTTCACCTCCGTGCGGACGACCGGTGGCGCTCCGGACGCGGTCTCCTCGACGTACGACATGATGCTCGGGTCGGCCCAGCCACCGCGTCGCGCGGCCTCGGTCAGCACGTCAACGGTCCTGTCCCGCAGGCCGTCGTCACCGATCCTGGTGAGCTCGGGCAGCCACTCCACCCACTTCACGATGCCTCCCTGGGGGCGGACGTGGTGACCTGCGACCGGGTCGCGACCGTCTCGTCATCGATGACGGACAGCTGATTGCAGAGCTCGGGCAGGAAGTAGCCGGGTCCTCGGCCGGTGGCCGCCGCCAGCTCACCGGCGATGCCGTAGGCGCAGACCCCGGTGACCGTCGCGGTGAACATGTCCTCACCCGCGACGGCCGCGAAGGCGCCGAGCACCGCGGACCGTGCACTGCCGGTGCCGACCACCTGCCCCATGACCGGATGTCCGTTGGCGATCGCGGCCAGCTGCCGTCCGTCGCCGACGTAGTCGGTGCGGCCGGAGACAGCGGCGGCGACCTGAGCGGACTCCGCCAGTTTCTGGCATATCTCATCGGCTGGTGCTGTGGTGCTGACGGCGTCGGCGCCACGTATCACGGACGGGACACCGCACAGGTCCGCCAGCTCGGCGACATTGCCGGACACTATGCGGACGGCTCCGGTGTCGAGCAGCGCCCTGGCGAGGTTCGAGCGGAACCGGCTGGCCCCGGAGCCCAGCGGATCAAGGACGACGGGGATCGACCGTGCCGCACATGCCTCGGCCACCTGCAGCACGGTCCGGTCCATCCCCGGCACAGAGGTCCCGACGTTGAGCACGACCGCGTCCGCCGTCTCGGCGATCTCCGCCGCCTCCTCAGCCACGTGCGCGAAGATGGTCGCGGCGCCCAGCGACTTCACGGTCTGCGCACAGGCAGCCATCGACACCAGGTTGGTGATCATGTGTACGAGCGGGCGGCGCTCGCGGATCGTGGCGATCAGCCCGTCACCGGCCGGCCCGCTCATGGCGCCGTCCGCAACTGACCGGCACCCGTCACGACGAACTTCCTCGACGTGAGGTCGGTGACGCCGATCGGCCCCCGCGCGTGCAGCTTCTGCGTGGAGATGCCGAGCATCGGGCCGAGACCGAACTCGTAGCCGTAGGTGAACCGGGTCGATGCGTTGACGAAGACGGCGGCCGCGTCCACCGTGTACTGGAACTCGCGGGCGTTCGCCAGGTCGGCCGTGACGATCGCCTCCGAGTGCCCGGTGCCGTACGTGTTGATGTGGTCGACGGCGGTCGCCAGGTCCGGTACCACGCGCATGGCCACGGTCGGACCGAGGTACTCCGTACTCCAGTCCTCGTCGTCGGCCCGGGTGGCCTCGGGGGCTGCCGCGCATACCTGGAGGCAGCCATGCACGGCGACCTCGGCCCGGCTCAGTTCGGCGACCAGTTTGCTGACGTAGCCCGGCGCGTGAGCGGCGTGCACCAGCACGGTCTCCACCGCGTTGCACATGGTCGGCGCGGAGAGTTTCGCATTGAGCACGATCCGGGTCGCCGAGTCGAGGTCCGCCGACTCGTCGACGTAGATGTGGCAGTTGCCGCCGCCGGACGCGAGGACCGGCCAGGGAGAGCGCCGCCGCACCTCGGCGATGAAGGCGTCGCTGCCCCTGGCCACGACCAGGTCGATCGGGTTGTCGCCGCTGAGCAGCTCCCACAGCGCCTCCCGTGACGGATCGTCGACGTACCGGGTGATGCCTGGTGGGACACCGACGTCCTTCAGGCAGTCCTGGATGATCCGCACCAGTAGCTGGTTCGTCCGCGTCGACTCCCTGCCACCCCGGAGAACGATGGCGTTGCCGCTCTTCAGCGCCATCGCCGAGGCCTCAAGGGTCACCTCGGGACGGCTCTCGTACACGGCGGCGACGACTCCGAGCGGAACGCGCATCCGGCCGACCAGGAGGCCGTTCGGCTGCGGGCGGAGTTCAGAGATCTCTCCCACCGGATCCGGGCACTCGGCGAGCCACCGGACACCGTCGATGATCCGGTCGAATCGGGGGCGTTCCACCAGCATCCGCCGCAGCGCCTTGCCCGTGACCGAGCCCGCACGCTCCGCCCGTGCGAACTCTTCCTTGTTCGTCGCGGCGATCTCGCCGAACCGCTCCGCCATCGCCTCCGCCACCGCGTGCAGGGCGGCGCGCTTCTCGTCTCCCGTCAACCGTGCCGCTGCCGCCGCGGCCGACCTGTCGAGCACATCCGCGCTCACCGGCGCACCACCTCGTCGAACACGGCGAGCGTGGTGCTCTCCAGGAGCTTGAGGTCTTCGGAGGTGATGTTGAGCGGCGGGGTGAGACGCACGACCGAGCGTCGCTGGCCGCCGATGCCCACGAGGACGCCGCGCGCCATCATCTGGCGCCGGAACGCCATGGCCTGATCGGGCGACCGCCACTCCAGGCCGATGAGCAGTCCTTGCCCGCGCACCTCGACGTCAGCCGGCGCCGCGGAACGCAGCGCGTCCATCAGCTGGTTGCCCGCTCGTTCCGATGCGTCCGCCAGGCCGCCCGCGGCCAATTCACCGAGCACCGCCTTGCCCACCGCGCCCACCAGGGCGCCGTTCCCGCCGAAGGTGGTCGAGTGGTCGACGGGCGCCCAGCATGAGCCGATGTCGTCCGGGGTCAGGACGGCGCCGACCGGTAGGCCGGCGCCGAGCGGCTTGCCGACCACCAGGATGTCCGGCCGCACCCCGGAGCGCTCGAAGGCGAACGTCGTTCCTGTCCTGCCGAGTCCGGTGAAGATCTCGTCGAAGATCAGCAGCGCACCCCGTGCATCGCACAGTTCGCGCAGTGCGTGGAGGAAGCCATCCGGCGGCACGATCACCCCGCCGACCCCCAGCACCGGTTCGGCGACGACGGCGAGCAGGTCGTCCTGGGACCGCGCGTCCAGTTGGCGTCCCAGCTCGTCGAGGTCCACCTCGCCGGTTCGGGGCACCGGCAGGTGCACGATGCCCGGATAAAGACTGAAACCGGGCAGCCCGGTCTTGTAAATATTCATCCCGGTGAGCGCGAGCGCGATACCGGACCGCCCGTGATAACCGTCCTCCAGCGCGGCGATGGAATGACCGAACCTGCCGCGAACAGCCTGGAACTTCTTGGCCAGCTTGACCGCGGTCTCGATCGCTTCGGAGCCGCTGTTGGAGAAAAAGACCCGCCGAAACGAGCCACCGGCCAGTTTGGTGAGTTCCTCCGCCAACTCAATTACCGGTTCATTGAGTTGGAAACTCGAATGAATGAGTTCCCCCGCTTGCCGCTCGATTGCCGAGATCACCGCCGGATGACCGTGACCCAGCAGATGCACACCAGGCCCCGCGACACAGTCCAGATAGCGGTTTCCCTCGATGTCGACGAGCCAGGAGCCACTGCCACTGCGCATGACCGGACCATCGAGCAGGGTGGCCACCAGCGCCGGATGCGTCATCGCATGCTCCCGGCCGGCTCCTCGCCCACAGCTCGGGGGGAAACCGCGAGCCCCAGTGCTGATGACCCCGCAGGACTCTGCGCGAATTCGGATGCGAACCGCTGTACCGTCTCCAGCGTGATGGATGCCTGATCTGCCATCCTCTCCCCGTCCTCGGCTCCGGTGAACTGGCCGTGCGCACCGACCATTGAATTTCCCGTCTTCAGAAATACCGGCCGAGCGACGCGCACGATGTCGGGCGCCTCGTACGTCCTGATGAACCCGCCGGATGACGGCGGGTTGTCGGTATGCACGTCGAGCGGCACGGCAATGTGCTGCCGGACAGCCGCGATGGCGGGCAGCGGCAGGTCCCTGACCGGGTTGATGCTGTCGGCTCCGAGTTCCTCCAGCAT
Organism: Streptomyces sp. NPDC059009; assembly: GCF_042740175.1. Lineage (NCBI taxonomy): Bacteria > Bacillati > Actinomycetota > Actinomycetes > Kitasatosporales > Streptomycetaceae > Streptomyces > Streptomyces sp. NPDC059009. Next base: position 34,710 of record NZ_JBHYJB010000063.1, read on the forward strand.
CGAGATGCTGATCGGATTGGCGTAGCCGAGGTGCGCGGACGCCTTGAACGTGGTGTCCGCCGGCAACAGGCCCCCCTTCCTGGCCTGCCCGAGCGTCTTCAGCAATCCCTCGTCGTACACGACGAACGACCGGCAGCCCAATTCGAGGCCCCGCAGCACGTCGTCGAGCGCGCGCCGGATCTGGTCGGCCCCGCGCAGCCGGTACCCGAGGAAACTGCCGTGCTGAGTCAATCGGGTGGGGCTCGTGTCGTACGTGGCGCGCGGGCCCACCGAGAAAACCGTGGTGATGCCTTCGTCCGCGGCCAGCCTGAGATAGTCGGTCAGTTCTTCTCGAGTGTGCCGGAAGAGACCGACCGTCTCAGTCACTCGGTTCACGGTCATGCCCCTGTGCCGAGCCCGCTTCACCAGTGCTCGGAAGGTGCTGAAACTGTTGACAACCGGCACTTCAATCCGGAAGTCGGCACCATCTGGGAAGGAATGCGGTGAACAACTGAGGCTGTAGTCGTCCTGCTCTGGAAGCCCCAGCTTCCGTAATATCTCCACGGCTAACAATGAGTGTTCCCTTCGCGAGCCCGAACAGGGGCTGGGCGGATGATGGGTAGACGCTGATGACTGTGCCGGTCAGGACCCCAGCCGTGAGCAGGGTCTTTCGTATGAATGGGTCTCGCGTGGTGGTGCTCTGTGCGGCATGGTGTCGGGCCGTGAGTGTTGATCTGACGCAACGGTTGGTACCCGATGAACTGCGGGAGATGGTCGCTCCGTTGCTGCCTGCCTTCTCTGCCCGTCCGCAGGGCGGTGGGCCCGCTCCGGTTGATGAGCGAGCGGTGTTCACGGCCGTGGTGCAGTCCTCACCAGCGGGTGCTCCTGGCGGCATCTGCCGGAGACGTTCGGGATCTCCCCTGCCACGGCACATGCGGTCTCGGTACGCGCGAAAAGGAGGGCTCGCTGACCGGGCGAAACCCGACCGGTCGCGGCAACAAGGGCAGCAAGATGCATGTGCTCTTCCAGGTCCGAGGCATCCCGCAGGCCCTCGTCGTCTCCGCGGCGAACACCCATGACATCCAGGCGCTCCCGCTCTGGGCGCTCGGAGTTCCCGCCGTGTGCTCGTGGCGCGGGCCCCGCGGGCGCCACCTCGCCAAGCTCCGCGCCGACACGGCGAACTGCTCCGCCGAACACCTCGCCTGGCTGCGGGAGCGCAACATCGTCCCGCGCATCGTCCGCCGCGGGATCGACTCCAGCGAGCGGCTCGGGAGGCACCGCTGGAAGATCGAGCGGTCGCTCTCGTGGCTGTTCGGCTGCCGCCGCCTCACCGTGCAATACGAGCGCAAGGGACCCCCCACTTCCTCGCCCTCCTCGGCCTCGCAGCCGCTGATACGGCGCCAAAGTAACTGTGGAAGGCCGCCCTCAGACCCTCATTTTGGGCCATCACGAGAGGCGGCTAAATTGGGCCAGGAACCGGCACCGCAACACTTCACGATCACGGTGACATTTGAATGTGAAATCACCGACGCGCAGGCGTTGATCGAGAATGTGCGCCGTTACCGCCTTCCATCTCCGCATGAGCCGGTGGGGCTACGAAGACGGTATGGGGGGACGTTCTGCACGATCAAGAGCACTCTCGTGCACTACCGGAACAGGAAGATCGCGTGGGGTCCGGGCGCATTCACCACTGATCAGGAGTGCACCAAGACCACAGGACGATCAGGCGGCGCACGTTCCCCTCGAACGACACGACTTGGTCAGGCACACCCCCGTTCGATCGGTCGGCCTCAGGGGTCGGACGGCGCAACAGGCCCGGCGCCGCCGCCGGTCGAGGTACCCGCCTGGCGACCGGCCAGCACGAAGTCTCGGTACTCCCCCGGCGCCATACCGACGTTGACCCACCGCCCGCGGACCGCCCCAGCGGCCGTGCCGCCGTGGTGCTGATCTTCGTCGTGCTCGCCGTCGCGCGCTCTGGCTCCGTCCGCTCGGATGCGGGGACTTGCGGCCGGGATGACGGCGGCGTGCCGCTCCCCCACGGGTACTTCGCGCAGGACGCGGGCGACGCCCTGCCGACCTGGCTCGCCGCGATCGGCCTGGGCGGCGTGCTCGCGTCGCGGCGGCGGCGACCGGGTCTTCCCTGTTCGAGCGAAGCGGAGAATGGCGGTCAGGCCCGGCAGGACGAGTACGTGTTCAGGTCCTCCGGATCCGGCTTGAAGCGGTTCTCCCAGTTCCCGGGGTACGTGGCGACGAGCGCGGGAAGCTGCGCCTTGATGTCGCTCGACCACTCCTCGACGAGGTACTTCCGCAGGGCCTTGAGGATCCGCCTGCAGTCGTCCGGGTGGCCCTTCGGGATTCCGATGCCGTAGCGGTTGAGGAGGCCCATGTTGACGTTCGGAACCACCTTCAGGGGAACCTTGGTGTTCTTCTTCTGCTCCACGTACCCGTAGAGGAGCGCCTCGTCGCTGAACACCGCGTCGACGCCGCCCTGTTGGAGCTTGCGGACGCAGGTCGAGTAGTCGGGGGCCTCGTTCATGACGGTGCGGCTCGGCATCTTGACGCGGGAAGGCGTGGTGCCCTCGACGGCGCACAGGGTCTTGCCGTCGATGTCCTTCTCCTTCTTGATGGCGTCGTAGTCCTTGCGCACCAGGAAGCCCTGCGAGGTCATCAGGTACGGGCCGACGAAGTCGATCTTCTTCTCGCGCTCCGGCGTGATCGAGTACGTGGAGATGACCATCCCGGCGGAGCCCTCCTGGAGTTCACGCTCGCGCTGGGCGTGCGTCACGTCCTGGAACTTCGGGGTGAAGCCCAGCTCCTCGCCCAGGTAGAAGGCGATGTCCATGTCGAAGCCGCGGTAGTGGTGGCTGTTGAACAGGTTGAAGCCGGGCTGGTCGAACGCGGTGGCGATGTGGACAGTCCCGGTCTCGCCCTCGGGGAGGACCGACTTGTCGTCGTCCTTGCCGCCTCCGCAGGCCGACGCCGCGACGAGCGCCACGGCCGCCGCCAGCGCGAGCCCGGCCCGAGTCGTGAGTGTCTGCGCCATGGTTGTCGTCTCCGTCAGTCACGTCAGTTCCGGCAGTTCCGGCAGTTGTGTCAGTCGTGTCAGTCGTCCACCCGCGCCGAAGCGACCGAGAGGTCGAGCGCGCAGTTGGGTTCCGCCGTCATCCGGACGGCGAGGCGGATGTCCTGGTGGTTCCGGCCCAGTTCGAAGGTGAACTCCTCGCCGGGCCGCCCCGTCTGCGGGCCGCCGCGCTGCGGGCCCGAACGGAGCGCCACGTGGAGCCTGCTGGAGGGGGCGCAGACGGGAGATTCCGGGTCGTACTCGGATGCCGCGAACGTGATGAAGAGGCGGGACTTGGGGTGGCCGGTGTGGGCCTTCGCGATCACCGTCATGCCCTGCTCGAAGGGGCCCGAGGGGGTGAGCTCGAACTCGTGGGTGAGGTCCACGGGGCGCGTGTCCCGGTAGATCGACCAGCCCAGGGCAGGCAGCCCGACGGCGAGCACCGCGACCGGCACGACCAGCAGCATCAGTGGCGGCCACAGCGGCTTCTCCGCGTCGGCCTGGCCACGGCCCCTGATGAGCGACAACATGCTGCTACTCAAGAGCAGGAGCGCCCCGACGACCCCGCCGACCAGGGAGGTGTCGCCACCCCGTGCGTACCAGACGGCGCCGGTACCGAAGATCACGACCAGGTTGGTCAGGAACGTCACCGCGAGGAGCCCTGTGTTGTCCGACAGGAGCTGCCGCATGCGTGTCGCGGCGCGCACCAGCCGGCCCGGGGGCGGGGCGTCCGGTGGGTCCGGCGGTGGGTCCGGCGGTGGGTCCGCAGCACCGGGAGGGACCGGGAAGTTGTCGGTCACCCGGCGTAGCTTACGAGTTGCCGGGCCGCTCAACAGCCGGTTGTCGCAACCACGTTGGGCCTCCCGTGTCGACGTCGGCGTCCAACTGATCGTCTCAGAATGAGTTGCGCTGTCCGGATCTCGACGACTACGCCGTGGACGGCACGCATGTCCGGGCGCTCAAGGGGGCCTGTCGGCCCCTCACCCGTCCACCGGGCCCGTCCCGGCGGCAACCGGCACGATGCCACCCAGCTTCTGACTCTGCTCGACGCGGTCCCGCACGCAGATCCGGGGACTTCGCGGACACCCCCGGCGCAAGCCCCGACGCCTGGATGCCCTCCAGGTCTGAGCTCAGCCGCTTCGGTGACTGCGGCGAGTGGTGACGGTGCCGGGCATGCGGGCCGACGCAACGTTCTGAGCCTCGCTCGCGTACGCCGTAGCCGTGTGCCTCACGCCGAAGCCGACCCGTGCCGGAAGGCCGGACACACGCAGGCAAAGGGAAGACCGGCCCGCATCAAGTGTGGGGCCGGAGCCGGTCGTTGAGCGCGGCACCGACGTCGGGGCAATTCTTCCGGATGGTGTCGAGGAAGGCGCGCAGCACCGGGGAGTGATCGTGGGCCGCGAAGGACAGGACGAGATCGGGCAGGGGCGTGCGCGGGGTCACTTCGCAGAACCGCACTTCCGGACGCGGGACCGCCCTCATGCGGGACGGCCCCAGGCCGACGCCCACGCCCGAGGCGGCGAGGCCGATGATCGTGTGCACGTCCCTCGCGACGGTCGCGCCGCCGAGAGCCGATGAGTCCGTGCCCAACAGGGTGCGCAGTCCGGCGACGACAGCAGGCTCGTCCTCGCCCGCCGACACGATCAGCTGCTGTCGCCGCAACTGATCGGCACTTACCGACGGTTGACCCGCGTACGGGTGCACCGTACTGACCACAGCGATCACGTGGTCGCGTCCGACCGGGACGGACACGAGATGCTCGGCTCCGGCACCCCGTGGCGGGCCGAGGGTGAGGGCCACGTCCAGCTCCCCGGCGACGAGAGCCGAGCTGCTGCGGCTGGTCGCCATCTCGTGCAGTTCCAGTCTCACGTCGGGCCGTTCGCGGCCGAACCGGCTCAGGACGCCCGGCAGCGGGTCGAGCAGTGCCGAGGCGATGAAGCCGAGGCGCAGACGTCCCGTCTCGCCGCGCGCGGCCCGGCCCGCGTCGACCGTGGCTGCCGCGATTTCGTCGAGCGCCCGGCGCGCCCGCACGAGGAACGCCTCGCCGGCGGCGGTCGGGAACACCCCCTGACGTGTGCGGTCGAACAGCCGGGCCCCGACCTCGCGCTCCAGGTCGGCGATCTGCTTGGACAGGGGCGGCTGCGCGATGCCCAATTCACCGGCCGCCCGGCCGAAGTGTTCGTGCTCGGCGAGAGCAACCGCGTACCGCAGGTGTCGCGCTTCCATGACCCGCCCTCCATCCCATCGGTCCCATCGGTCCCATCAACTGCTGGCAATACCTCAGAAGTATCGCCATGCCACTTACCAGATCTATGGATGGATGACGCTGTGGCTCCTGTCTGGAATGGAGTCATGAAGAACGTATCCCTGACCGACACTGTCTTCGTCTTCGTGCACGGCGCCTGGCACAGCTCCGGACAGTGGGCGGCGACGCAGCGCGCGCTGGCCGGACTGGGCGCCGCAAGCGTGGCCGTCGACATGCCGGGGCACGGCTTCGACGCACCCCTGCCCACCGGATACCTGCTGCCCGGCCAGCCGGGCCTGTTGACCGAGAAGTCACAGCTCGCCGCCCTGACGATGGACGACTGCGCCGAGGCAGTACTGAGCGTGCTGCACCAGGTGCGTCACCATCGCACTGTCGTGCTCGTCGCGCACAGCGCGGGCGGCGGTCCCGCGTCCCTGGCCGCGGAGTTGGCGCCCGAGCTGGTGGACCGGATCGTCTACCTGTCCGCGTTCGTCCCGGGCGGGCGGCCGCGGTTCTTCGACTATCTGGGCTCGCCCGAGAACGCCACCGCGCTGGGCCAGAACCTGAACCTCGGCGACCCCGAGGCCCTGGGCGCCGTACGGATCAATCCGCTCTCGCCGGATCCCGTCTACCTCGACGAACTGCGGGAAACCCACTACCACGACACCCCCTTGGACCGCTTTGACCGGTGGCGGTCCGCGCTGAGCCCTGATCTGCCCCTGGCGATCCCGACGGCTCCGGTCACCCTGACCGCGGCACGCTGGGGACGAATCCCACGAACTTTCCTGCGCTGCGCCGAGGACCGGGCGCTGGCACCGGCTGCGCAGGACTTGATGATCGCGGAAGCCGACCGGGCCTTCCCCGGTAACCCGTTCACCGTGCGTAGCCTGCCCGGCAGCCACAGCCCGTTCGCCGCCCGGCCGGGCGAACTCGCCGCTGTCCTCGCCTCGTGAGTCGGCATCAGCGCATGAAGGGGGTTCCCCGTCCCTGAGCGGGGGGGGGCGGCGCACGGCCGGTGGCGGCGGGCGGCTCGTACTGCCGGTCGTGGTGAGCGCGACATTCGTGCAGTTGCTCAACGTCACCTTCGCGCAGATCGCCGCCCCGGCGATCCGGGCCGACCTGGGTGCCGGCTCAGGTGCCGTGCAGCTGATCCTGGCCGGGTACACCCTGACCTGACCCTGCTTGCTCATCACGGCCGCGCGCCTCGGCGACCGGTACGGCTACCACCGGTTGTTCGCGCTGGGCCCGCCGACCGCCAAAGTTCGAACCGACATGTTCCGATCCGCCCGTTGATGGATCAACGCCCTTTGCTGTAGCGGATATTGGTGTCTTCAGAAAGTCGCGGTGGGCAGCGACGCAGGTTTCCACAGCCCGGCCGATGACTTGCCAGAGGTGGAACCGGTCGGCGACCCGGAACGCGGTGGGCGCGCCGAGTCGGGCGCCCTCGGCGTGGGTGCCGGCCCGTCCGGCGAGCGCGAGTCCGACGCGTTCCCGGACGCGGCTGAGGCACGTGGCGAAGCGTGCCTATGAGACGGTCCATTGCTCGAACGACTCGGCGAACGTACGGCGCGGGCCAGCCGTCCGTCTCATTCGACGTCCACGTCGTCGAATGCCGTCGAACACGAGCGAGACGCAGAACGCAGTGTCGGCCTGCATGGCAAGCACAATCCCCGACGCCTGCTGAGGGCTGTGGACAGAGCTGATGGAACATCATTCCCAGTCCCAGGACGGGAAGACGTACGCGTTCCAACACCGGGGCGAGCTCTCGCACTCGCACACCGCCGTGACGCTCCGCCACTACCCCCGAGATCTGCGCCAGAGCCCAGATCTCTGCACGTCAGCCGCCGAGTTCGTGCGCCGTGTCCGATGAACTCTGCTCGCTGCTCAAGCCGTTCCTGTCCACGGTTGGCGTCGACGTCCCCATGGCCACCTCACTCGCGGTCAGGGCGGCCTTGCTCGCCCATGCTCCGTGGCGCCCTCTCGGCCATCGTCACTCCGTGACGCCCCAAGCGAATGCCGCAACAGGTTTCACAGCAGTCCGCCGCGCAACAGCAAACCCGGAGCGCTGACCGCGGCTTCGCAGCGCCCGTCGCGACGCCAGCAAGAGCACCCTGCGAATCAGCCTCTTTTGGGCCACGCCGGCGGACCGTTCGTTGACAGAAGATCATCGGGCGATCACTCTCGGCTGCCGAACGACCAGCTATAGCAGTACTGTTAGTGATAAGTCGCTCAACTACCTTGATTTGCTGGCTTTTTACTAATGGTCCTGCCTTGGGGAGCTCTGCGAGAGTTCCAGAAAGAGAGCACACCATGGTTCCTGCCATGCAGGCCGACGAACGTGAGCGCTTCCTGGCCGACCTGCACGTCGGAGTCCTCGGCGTCACCGACACCCGGGGCACCCGGGCGCCTCTGGTGGTGCCGGTCTGGTACCGCTATGAGCCCGGTGGCGAGGTCGTGGTACAGACCGGCCGGGACACGATCAAGGCGCAACTCCTGCGCCCCGCAGGCAGGTTCAGCCTCTGCGTCCAGGACGAGAACCCGCCCTACCGCTACGTCAGCGTGGAGGGCCCCATCACCGAGATCATCGACCCCCTGGACCCGGCCGAGCACGCAGCCCTCGCCCACCGCTATCTGCCCGCTGAGCAGGCGCGCGCCTATCTGAAGGCGACTGCCCACCAGTTGGCGGAGGACATCGTCTTCAAGATGCGCCCGCAGCGCTGGCGCACGGCGAATTTCGCGGCCTTCGCGGCCGGCTTCGCCACGCCGGACAGCGTCGGCTGACGCCATGTCCCTCCCGTACACCAGGCGTGACACAGCACGGGCCACCCTGCGCCACGCCACGGCCCACACCCCACCCAAGCAGGAATTAGTGACAGACATCGACGATTCCGTACGACCGGCTCCCCCCAGCACACCCCTCCGTGACTACCCCCGTGATCACGGCCTGGCGGATCTCTTCGAGGCCCGGGCCACAACTCAGCCGCAGGCACCCGCGGCCCGCCACCACGGCCGCACCCTGACCTACGGGCAGCTCGACGACCTGGCCGGCCGGCTCGCCGAGCGCCTGCGTGCCCAGGGCGTTGCCCCCGGATCGTTGGTCGGCGTGTGCGGCAGCCGCTCCCTGGAAGCTCTGGTCGCCCTGGTGGGCATCATCAAGGCGGGCTGTGCGTACGTGCCACTGGACGAGGACCTGCCGCCGGATCGATTACGGGCCATGGCCGAGGACACCGAACTGCGAGCCGCCGTCGTCCTGCCGGGCAGCGCAGGGCGCGTGCGCGGGCTGGGTGTGAGGATCGAGTTGGCGGCCGTCACCGGCGCCGCGCCTGACGGGCGGGACGGGGCCGCGCACGCCAGCGCGCCGACCGTGGACGCGGCGATGTCCGAGGGCGCGAACGCACGTTCCGCAGTGACCGGTTCCGCTCGCCCCGGCCCCTCCCCCATGGACTGCGCCTACGTGGTGTTCACCTCCGGGTCCTCCGGCCGCCCCAAGCCCGTGGCCATTCCGCATCGGGGCGTGGTCCGTCTGGTGATGTCGGACCGGCAGTTTCCCCCGCCCGGCCCCGACGACCGGATCCTGCACGCCTACGGCCTGTCCTCCGACGCCTCCACCATCGAGATCTGGGGCGCCCTGCTCACCGGCGCCTGCCTGATCCTGGCCGATCGCGAGGAACTCCTGTCGCCCACTGCTCTGGCGGAGCTTCTGCGTATTCAGCAGGTCACCGTCGCTTATCTCACCACCAGCGTCTTCCATTTACTGGCCCGGACCACACCGCAGGCGCTGAGCGGGCTGCGCTTCGTCTCCGCGGGCGGCGAGGCCATGGACCCGGACCTGGCCCGGGCCGTCCTGGCCGCCTGCCCCACCACCACGGTGGTCAACTTCTATGGCCCGACGGAGAATTCAGTCGTCTCCACCGCCTATGCGGTACGCGACCTGCCCGCCGACGCCACCGCGGTGCCCATCGGCCGCCCCTACGGCGCCTCCACCTGCCATGTCCTGCGTCCCGACAACTCCCCGGCGAACCCGGGCGAGAGGGGTGAGCTGTATGTCGGCGGGGACGGCCTGGCCCTGGGATATCTGGGGGACCGGGAGCTGACCTCTGAGCGGTTCGTCCGCCTGCCCGCCGTCGAGCCACACGGTCTGCTGTACCGCACCGGCGACCGGGTGGTGTGCGGCGCCGACGGGCTGCTGGAATTCCATGGCCGACTGGACCGCCAGGTCAAGCTGCGCGGCGTACGCATCGAACTCGACGAGGTCGAGGCCCGGTTGCGGACGCACCCCGAAGTCGGCGAGGCGGTCGTGGAGGCCGACTCCGGAACGCTGACCGCGTATGTCACGCCTGCCGAGGCCGGTCAGGAACTCCAGCTGGACGGACTGCGCGCATACTGCGCCCAGTGGCTGCCCGCCCAGGCCGTCCCGGCGCTGACCGTCATGGACAGCTTCCCCGTCACCAGCGGCGGCAAGGTGGACCGAGGGCGTCTGCCGGCGGGCGCGCGCAGCGCCGCCGCGGCCCGGACCGCCCAGGACGGGGTCCCCGCCGTCGCCTCCCCCGTGGCAGGGCTCCGCACCGCCCTCGCCGAGATCTGGCATCAGGTGCTGCGCGTACGTCCCCTGCCCGACGACGACTTCTTCCTGCTCGGCGGGGACTCTCTGCTGGCCGCTGAGGCCGTCACCCGAACCGTCGCGGTGGTCGGCCTCGATCCCTCGCTGGGCTCCTCCCTGATCCGGGCGCTGCTGGCGACGCCCACCTTTGAGGGCTTCGCCACTGCCGTACGCGAACTGCGCAGCAAGACCGCAGGTGCGGCGTCCTCCGGGACGGTCGTCGACTGGGAGCGCGAGAGCGAACTCGGCTTTGACCTCCCGGCCGTCCAGGGGCCGCCGCCCTGCCCGCAGGACCCATCACAGGTGCTGCTGACCGGAGCCTCCGGCTTCGTCGGCGCGTTCTTGCTGGACCGGCTGCTGCGCACCACCTCCGCGAGGATCCACTGCCCCGTTCGGGCCACCGGCCGCGCCCATGCCAAGCAGCGAGTGCGGGCCGCGCTGAGCCGCTACGGCCTGCACCCGGAGCCCGCGGCGTGGCAGCGCGTGGAGTGCTTCCCCGGCGATCTGACGCAGCCCGGTCTCGGTCTGCCCGCGGAGCAAGCCGCCGAGCTGGCCGCCTGCCTGGACCTGGTGCTGCACAACGGCGCCCACGTCAACTTCCTCTACCCCTACCAGTCCCTGCGGCGCGCGAATGTGGACGGTACCCGTGAGGTCGTCCGTATCGCGGCGCCCCGACGCGTCCCCCTGCACTTCATATCCACCGTCGCCGTGGTCGCCGGGTTCGGTACGGCCGGGGTGCGAAAGGTGGCCGAGGATCTGCCGCTGGCGCACGCGGACCGGCTGACGATGGGCTATGCGGAGAGCAAGTGGGTGGCCGAAAGGCTGCTGCATCGGGCCGCCGAGCAGGGCCTGCCGATCTCGATCCACCGGCCCTACGAGGTCACTGGCGACCGGGAGCACGGCATCTGCAACACCGAGACAGCCATCTGCTCGCTGTTCAAGACGATCGCCGAGACGGGTGTGGCACCTGAGATGGCGCTGCCGATGGACTTCGTGCCCGTCGATCACCTGGCCGCGGCCGTGGTGCACATCGCCACCCATGAAGACGCGAAGGCGCAGGTCTACCACGTCACCAACCCCCACCCGGCCACGCTGTCCGACGTACTGGACCGGATGCGGGCCGCGGGCCTCGAGCTGCGGATCCTCCCGTACGGCGAGTGGGTGGGCGAGCTCGTGCGGCACGTCAGCGCGCACCCGACCAGTCCTACCGCGCCGTTCGTGTCGCTGTGTGTGGACCGCGGCAACAAGACCGACATCTCCGTCAAGGAGATGTACGTGGCGGGCACATTCCCCGAGCTGGGCCGGGACAACGCCGAACAGGCCCTTGAGGGGAGTGGGTTGGACTGCCCGCCGGTGGACGCGGAGCTGCTCGACCGCTACCTGGAGTTCTTCTTCACCTCCGGCTACATCGCACGACCGGCGTCGGCCGACGGGGTCGGGACGGACGGGGTGAGCCGGTGATGAACGCCTCCGAGCCGGTCATCCCGGTCCCGGTGCCCGATCCCGGCACCGCCGGACCGCCCTGCGCCTACGCCGCCCTACGGACCGAACACCCTGTCGTCAAGGCCCAGTTGGACAACGGCGAGACGGGCTGGCTGCTCAGCCGCTACGCCGACACGCGCGCCGCGCTGGCCGACCCCCGGCTGATCCGGCCGCTGCTGTCCGCCTGGCCGCCGCGCCAAGGAGCCGACGCCCCGCCGCCGTGCCTGCCCACCTTTCTGGAGATGAGAGGCGCGCACCATGAGCGGGTCCGACGCGCGGTGCTGCCGCTCTTCGGCCGTAAGCGGCTGGGGTTCATGGCCCCGCGTATCCGGGCCATGGCGGAGGAACTGATCGACACCATGGCCGCCGGAGCCCAGGACAGCACCGCCGACCTCATCCCCGCCTACGTTGATCCGCTGCCACTGCGGGTGCTGTGCGCGACGGTGGGACTCCCCTACGAGGACCGCGACATCTACGTTCCCCACACCCTCACCCTCCTCAGCGCCGCCGGACTGCCCATGGAGGAGGTGCTCGCCGCGCTGTACGCGCTCCAGAGCTACGCGACCGAGCTCATCGGCCGCAAAGAGAAGGAGGAACCGGCGGAGGAAGGCGACAGGGGCGACTACATCCGGCTGCTGCTCGCCGAGAGCCGGAGCCCCGGCAGCGGTCTCACCCGTGAGGACGTGGTCAGCTTTGTCGTCACCATGCTCATGGCCGGCTACAAGACCAATATCCAGCACACCGCCAACGCCCTGCTGACCCTGCTCACCCACCCTGAGCAGTTGCGGGCCCTGCGGGACGCACCCGAGCGGACCGAAGCGGCCGTGGAGGAGCTGCTGCGCCATGTCCCACTGATGAACGCCATCAACATCCTCGTCGCCGAGGAGGACTTCACCCTGCACGGGCAGCGGATCCGCGCCGGAGACGCCGTCCTGCCGGTGATCGCCTCCGCCAACCGCGACCCGGCTACCTTCACCGACCCTGATCGCCTCGACCTCACCCGCTCCCCCAACGCCCACACAGCCTTCGGGCACGGGCCGCACGCCTGCACCGGCGCCCATCTGACCCGGCTTCAACTCGACATCGTCATACGGGTATTGCTGGAGAAGCTGCCCGGCATCGAGCTCGCCGAACCGCCCGAGACCCTGCCCTGGGACGAGTCCACGCCACTGCGCGCCCCCGCGCGCCTGCCGGTCCGCTGGTGACTGGAGTCAGGCGGCACGAGAATCCACCGTCCACCGGGCGAGAGTCTTGAGAAGGGACTTGAGTTGTCCGCATCTGAACCGTCAACACCTGACAGGGTCCTGCCGCACTACCCCTTCAGCGACCGCGGCGACCGGCTCGCACCCGAACTGCGTCACCTGCAGGCCCGCTGCCCCGTCGCCAAGGTCTCCACCAACTCCGGCGGCGAGGCATGGCTGGTCACTCAGTACGAGCTCGCCCGGCGTGTGCTGCGCGAGCGGCCGTTCGCCCGCTCCTTGCTGGCCGAGTCGGGCAGCCCGTCCCAGGACGCCCCCATCCTGGCGCCCGAACTGCTGGACGCCATGGGCTACTTGCAGCGCGCCGGGCTGCGTGACGAGGTCCTGAAGGCACTCGGCCGGGACCAGCCGGAGCTCCCGCCCGACTGGGTGGCCCAGATCACCCGCGAGGGGTTGAAGGCCATGGTCACCGAAGGCGGGCCGGGCGACCTGCAGCGGCACTTCGCCGAGTGGGTCGCCGCCCAGTGCATGTGCCGGCTGCTGGGGCTGCCCTTCGAGGACCACCAGTGGCTCGCCGCGCACGCCGGCGTCGACCTCACCATGAGGACGTACGACGACGAGGAACTCGCCCGCAACTGGGAGGAGATCCGCTGCTACGTGGAGGAGTACCTCGCCGCCCGGCCGCGGCAGCCACGCGGCCTGCTGGACCGTCTCGCCGACCTCAACGCGCACCGGGGCCGCCCCTCGCAGAGCGGTGCGGGCCCGGACCACCACAGGCACGGCCTCACCGACCGGCAGTTGTCCAACGTCGCGGTCGTTCTCTTCATCTCCGGGTACGAGGACTTCGCCGGCTTCCTGGGCGTTGCGGCCGTCCACCTCCTCCAGCGCCCCCAGGTGGTGGAGGAGGTACGCGCTCACCCGGAGCGGATGGCACGTTGCGTCGAGGAGTTGCTGCGCGTCGGCGTCGTGCTGGGCAACGCCATCCCTCGCTTCGTCACCCAGGACACCACTCTCGGTGGCACGGAGATCAAGCAGGGTGACCTGGTACTGCTCTCCCTCGACGCGGTCAACTACGACCCCGACGCCTTCACCGAGCCCGACTCCTTCGACCCGTCCCGCTCCCCCAACCCCCACCTGCGCTTCGGGTACGGACGCCACCACTGCCCCGGGGCACACCTGGTGCGCCGCCAGTCCGAGACCGCCTTCCACACGCTGCTGGAGATGCTGCCCGGGGTCCGGTTGGCGGTACCCGCCGACCAGGTGCCGTGGGTCCCCAACCGCATGGCCATCATGCCCGAACGTATCCCCGTCACCTGGTGAGCCGGGCGAGGGGCACCGCGCGATCCTCAACCCGTCCCCTCAGTGGCTGGAGTCCGTCACCACGCGGTTGCAGGGCTGCGCCGATCTGTTCGCCCGTTGGCCACCGTCGAGGCGGCCGCGGCAGCACTACGGTGACAGCAGTCCGCGTGACCGCCAAGGGAGTTCACGCGCCGTCGTACGCCGCCCAACGCCACAACGGCCGTTGGCACTCAACCACTCTCATGTGTCTGGACGAGACGCGGGCAGCGGCTACGTCGGCACACTCAACAACCACATCTGCCGAGCCCGCCCAAGAAGCCATCGAAACCGGCACCGAGATCATCAACCCAGCCCCTCCTCGACACCATCAACACCGGCCTCACCCCCTCTCACCCAGAACGAGCCGGCGATCTTCCACGACGAGCTCGTCGTGCCGCTGGCGGCGCTGCGCCTGGTTCCGCTCAACTTCCAGCCGCGCGATGGGCAAGGCCAACTCGTGGTTCTGCTCTTCTTGTCGCATCTGGCGTTCGTGCGCTTTCTCCTCTCGTGCCAGCTGAAGTTCACGGTCCCTCTTCAGCGGATACCGGTCTGTGGTCCGGCTGTGGTTGCGGACCGGGCGGCGCGCAGGTCAGGCGCCGCCTCTGAGTAGCAGTGCCGGACGGGCCTGATCTCGACGTAGCGGACACCAGGACGCACCGGTGAACCGGCAGGCCCCAGGAACTGCTCGACCCCACAGCCCCTTCTCAACGCCCCAAGACCGAAGGACTCTGCCAGGTAGCGCACGGGGCCCAGCGTAGGGCCCCATCCCTTGCTGGGTGGAGGGCTTCCGCGGCGGCTCGCCTCCGGCCGACGGCCGCGCGAAACGGGCGTGCCGCTGCTCCCTCGCCCAGGGCCCTCTGACGATCACCTGAGAGCAATGGCACCGGCCTCCGGTGAGTCAGGGGCCGCGTTCTCGGGTTCAGGTTCGTCCTCGGGTTCCGGCCGCGGATAGCCTCGCGTCGTAGTGCGGCCCCGTCGGGCGGTTTGATTGGGGACCGGCGGAGAGTGCCGCTCGATCGGGTAGGGGGATGAATCGGTGCAGCAGTGGCCCGAGGGTCCCGCAGCTGATCCGTCGGAGGTGAGGCCCCGACGTTGTGGCGGGGCCTGCGCATCACCGGACATCGAGGGCGAAGACCTGGGGCCTGCCTCAGCGGCCCTGCCGACCTGACGGTCGGCAGGGCCGCTAGGAGCCGCTACGAGCCGCTCAACCAACGTATCGGAACGACCTGCAGGGCAACGGCTCGGCATTCACAAGCGGCGAGTCTCTACGAGTCTCTATTCTTCGAATTTCTTGTAGGCGCACTGAACAGGCGTGGTGTCGCTCGCGCCGTCGACGGTGCAGATCCTCATGCGATAGGTATAGCCGTCGATGATGTCGCGGAACATTACGGCGTAGCTGGGTGCGGGGTCGCCGTTGTACTTGGACTTCAGGTTTCGCCAGGTCCCGGTCTCCAAAATCTGGAGAGTTCCCCGGACGCCATGGCCATCGGACTTCGAGTCCTTTATGTAGACTTTGTCCGGATCCGGGTCCAGATGCAGCATGGATGCGGCCAGGTCATTTGACCTGTCGTAGAGAACCACCTGAGTGTTTCCCGCCACTGCTGTGCCCGCGGTGCCGGCGACCAACATCGCCGTCAGAGCTGTCGGAATCCCGATACGAACAGGTAATTTCCCCCGCACCACCTTCCCCCTATCCCATAAACTCATGGTCCCGAACTGCCGCCCAGGAATTGGCCGCCCAGCGTAGTGAGACGGCAGCAAGCAATCAAGATGTCGGCGCTTTTGAATTCCCGGAATCATCAGTTCCTGAGGATTTGTCAAGCCATCGGCAATATTTGATGGAGTATCACCGTTTTGTGCAGGCCCCGCGACACAATCGAGGTGTGCCCTGCCGCTCCCATGGCCGCGCCGGCCCTTCCATGCGGCGGTTCATCGATATTGCCCGAAGGGTCAACTCGAAGGGGTAACTCGTAGGGTTTCCGGCATCGGGTCCGCTCTCTGGTCCTGATCGTCCCGCTCGCCGCGGTCCACTGCTGGACGAGTGTCGGCAGCTCGTTATCGCGATGGTCGCCGCGTGGCGTTGGGAGCTCGGCGACCAGTTGCCGAATGGGAGGCGATTCGGAGAGGAATTCCTGCGCTTGCCCCCGTGCGCCACCCGAGGGCCGGCGAAAGGAGAACACCAGGCAGGCTCGAGGCCCGCAGGGCGTCCAGACCTCCTCACCACAGAGGCCGT
>NZ_JBHYJB010000064.1:0-47095 GCF_042740175.1 Streptomyces sp. NPDC059009
CGCCGTGGGGGGCAGCCCCCGCTCGCCCCGGGCCGACCCGGCCCGCCCAACACCCCGGCGCCGCGGCGGTGTTCCCCGCACGCCACGGGAACTCGGCGGCGGCGCCCGTTCGTTGACGTACCGGCAGCAGCACACCAGACCCACCGGACCCAGGTGTTCCACCTCAGTGTGAGGTATGGCACGATGCTGGCCACCCCCACCGGCACAGCATCCACAGGAGACACTCCTCGTGCAGCACCCGGCCGTCCCGGAACTGGCACACACGCACACACGCCCCATCCACTGGCTGGCCACCGCGGCCGCCATCGCCGCCGTCGTGGCGGGCTCCTCCTTCCTGCAGCCCGACTCCGCGACCGCCGCCCAGTCGGGCCCCGAGCCCAGCAACAAGAGCGCCGCGGCCCCGGCCCCCACTCCCGACCCAGCCACCGTCCGCTTCCCGCTGAACTGCGGCACGGCCGAATCCGTCGTCAAGAAGAAGGCCACCGGCGACCTCGACGGGGACGGCGGGGCCGAGACCGTCGCCGTCGTCCACTGCGCCGCCGGCTCCGGCACCCCGCCCGACGGCGTCTACGTACTGACGAGCCCGAAGGGCGGCGGCAAGCCCCGCGTCGTCGCCACCCTCGTCGACCCCAAGGACCGGCAGACCGTCACGGACTTCGCCGTCCGTGACGGAGCCGTCACCGCCACCCTCCTCGGCTACTCCTCACCCGACGTGCCCCGCTGCTGCCCCGACAAGAAGGACGCCGCCAAGTGGCAATGGGACAACGGCACGTTCACGCGCAGCACCCCCGCCGGGGCGCGCTCGGTCTGAGCGCCCACCGGCGGACCGTGTGAGAAGTCAGACATGAAGTAGGCGTGAAAGAAAAGGAATAAGGGCCCGCGCCCGCCGGAGACCGGCAGGCGCGGGCCCTTCTTTCATCAACTGCGCGGTGGACGGTTGAACAGATTCCGCGGCGGATCCGAAGGCCGTCCGCTCAGTCCGCGTCGGGCCCGTACACCTCGACCCTGTCCGAAACACGGCGCACGTGAATGCAGTCGCCGGGGCAGTCCTTCGCGGACTCCCTGACGTCCCTCAGGAGCGGCAGCGGTACGGGCGTTGCCGCCCCGGGGGCCTGCAGCAGCTCGTCGTCCGCGCTCTTCACATAGGCGAGGCCGTCGATGTCCAGCTCGAAGACCTCGGGCGCGTACTGGGCGCAGATGCCGTCGCCGGTACAGAGGTCCTGGTCGATCCAGACCTCCAGCAGATCATGGCTGTCACTGCTGGTCTCGGCCTCGTGCCGCACGGTCATCTCTCCTGCCGTTTGCTGCGTCGAGCGTGCCGACTCTGCAGCAAGTCGGGCCAGCCCTGACGGGTGTTGAACGGTTCGACGATACAACCGCCCGCTTTCCGATGTTGTTGGGTGGGTATTCCCCTGGCGTGAGGGAGAGCGCAAGGGTGAAGATCGGACACACCCCTATCGTCTTTGTGATCTAGGGGTTTCAATCGACACCCACCCAGGTAGGGTCTGGAAGCGTCCAGCTCCCCTTGGAGGAGGTGAGGACCGTGGCAGCCCACGACGACGACATCAACCGCGGCATCCGGCCCGGGCGAGGGTCTGAAGACCCTGCCGGTCAGGTTGCCTATCTCGAGCAGGAAATCGCCGTCCTGCGACGCAAGCTCGCCGACTCTCCGCGGCACACGAGGATTCTCGAAGAGCGGATCGTCGAGCTGCAGACCAACCTGGCCGGCGTGTCCGCCCAGAACGAGCGGCTCGCCAACACACTCCGCGAGGCCCGCGACCAGATCGTGGCCCTCAAGGAGGAAGTCGACCGGCTC
This sequence comes from Streptomyces sp. NPDC059009, assembly GCF_042740175.1. Taxonomy (NCBI): domain Bacteria; kingdom Bacillati; phylum Actinomycetota; class Actinomycetes; order Kitasatosporales; family Streptomycetaceae; genus Streptomyces; species Streptomyces sp. NPDC059009. The sequence continues at coordinate 1,817 of NZ_JBHYJB010000064.1, forward strand.
GCACAGCCGCCGGCCGGCTTCGGAGTCTTCCTCACGGCGAACGAGGACGGCACGGCCGACATCTTCACCGGAGGACGCAAACTCCGGGTGAACGTCAGCCCCAGCGTCGAGCTCGAAGAGCTCAGGCGCGGCCAAGAAGTGATGCTCAACGAAGCGCTCAACGTGGTCGAGGCCATGGAGTACGAGAGCGTCGGCGACATCGTCACCCTCAAGGAGATCCTCGAGGACGGCGAACGGGCGCTGGTGGTCGGGCACACCGACGAGGAACGGGTGGTGCGGCTCGCCGAGCCCCTGCTGGACATCACCATCCGCCCCGGCGACGCCCTCCTGCTCGAACCCCGCTCCGGATACGTCTACGAGGTCGTGCCCAAGAGCGAGGTCGAAGAGCTCGTCCTCGAAGAAGTTCCGGACATCAGCTACGACAAGATCGGCGGCCTCGGCGGCCAGATCGAGATGATCCGGGACGCCGTCGAGCTCCCGTACCTGTACCCCGACCTCTTCAAGGAGCACGAACTGCGGCCGCCCAAGGGCGTGCTGCTGTACGGGCCTCCCGGCTGCGGCAAGACGCTGATCGCGAAAGCCGTCGCCAACTCCCTTGCCAAGAAGGTCGCCGAGGTCACCGGGCAGCCCGCGGGGAAGAGCTACTTCCTCAACATCAAGGGCCCCGAACTCCTCAACAAGTACGTCGGCGAGACCGAGCGCCACATCCGCCTGGTCTTCCAGCGTGCCCGGGAGAAGGCGAGCGAGGGCACCCCCGTCATCGTCTTCTTCGACGAGATGGAATCCCTCTTCCGCACCCGCGGATCCGGTGTCAGCTCGGACGTGGAGAACACCATCGTCCCGCAGCTGCTCGCCGAGATCGACGGCGTGGAAGGGCTGGAGAACGTCATCGTCATCGGCGCCTCCAACCGCGAGGACATGATCGACCCCGCGATCCTGCGCCCCGGACGACTCGATGTGAAGATCAAGATCGAGCGCCCGGACGCCGAGGCGGCCAAGGACATCTTCGCCAAGTACCTCACCGAGCGCCTCCCGCTGCACTCGGACGACCTGGCCGAGCACAGCGCCGACCGGCGCGCCACCGTGGTCGGCATGATCCAGTCGGTCGTCGAGCAGATGTACGCGGAGTCCGAGGAGAACCGCTTCCTCGAGGTCACGTACGCCAATGGCGACAAGGAAGTCCTGTACTTCAAGGACTTCAACTCCGGCGCCATGATCGAGAACATCGTCGGCCGCGCCAAGAAGATGGCCATCAAGGCATTCCTCGAACAGAACCAGAAGGGCCTTCGGGTCTCCCACCTCCTCCAGGCTTGCGTGGACGAGTTCAAGGAGAACGAGGACCTGCCGAACACCACCAACCCGGACGACTGGGCCAGGATCTCCGGAAAGAAGGGCGAGCGGATCGTGTACATCCGCACCCTCGTCACCGGAAAGCAGGGCGCAGACACCGGACGATCCATCGACACGGTGGCCAACACCGGTCAGTACCTGTAAAAGACAGGGCGGCTGCGGGTGCCCTTCACGGGTACCCGCAGCCGACTGTTTTTCAGGCCACGACCAGAGCAGAGCAATGACGGAATTGATCTCCCCACCAGCGCAAAGGCGTTCTAGGCTCTTCGGTACCGCCGAGTCGCGCAGTGCGGGGACGGGCACCGCACACGCACCGGAGAACCAGCGGTACTTGAGCGCCGCCCCCACCCGGGGGCGCCGCCGGGCAAGGAGGGCCGCATGACCGTACGGCGAGTAATGGGCATCGAGACGGAGTACGGCATCTCCGTCCCCGGCCACCCCAACGCCAATGCCATGCTCACCTCGTCCCAGATCGTCAACGCCTACGCCGCGGCGATGCACCGGGCGCGACGCGCCCGCTGGGACTTCGAGGAGGAGAACCCGCTGCGGGACGCGCGGGGTTTCGACCTCGCCCGCGAGGCCGCCGACGCCAGTCAGCTCACCGACGAGGACATCGGCCTGGCCAACGTCATCCTCACCAACGGGGCACGCCTGTACGTCGACCACGCACACCCCGAGTACAGCGCCCCGGAGGTCACCAACCCCCGTGACGCCGTCCTGTGGGACAAGGCAGGCGAGCGCATCATGGCGGAGGCCGCCGAGCGCGCGGCCCAGCTGCCCGGCGCACAGCCGATCCACCTCTACAAGAACAACACCGACAACAAGGGCGCGTCCTACGGCACGCACGAGAACTATCTGATGAAGCGGGAGACCCCCTTCTCGGACATCGTGCGCCATCTGACGCCGTTCTTCGTCTCCCGCCAGGTCGTCACCGGCGCCGGCCGCGTCGGCATCGGCCAGGACGGGCACGAGCACGGCTTCCAGCTCAGCCAGCGCGCCGACTACTTCGAGGTCGAGGTGGGCCTCGAGACCACCCTCAAACGCCCCATCATCAACACCCGCGACGAGCCGCACGCCGACGCGGAGAAGTACCGCCGCCTGCACGTCATCATCGGCGACGCCAACCTCTCCGAGATCTCGACGTATCTGAAGCTCGGCACCACCTCGCTGGTCCTCGCCATGATCGAGGACGGCTTCATCGCCGTCGACCTGGCCGTCGACCAGCCGGTGCGCACCCTGCACCAGATCTCGCACGACCCGACGCTCAAGCGGCTGGTCACGCTCCGCAGCGGCCGGACACTCACCGCTGTCCAGCTCCAGATGGAGTACTTCGAGCTGGCCCGCAAGTACGTGGAGGAGCGCTTCGGCGCGGACGCGGACGAGCAGACCAAGGACATCCTGGCCCGCTGGGAGGACGTCCTTGGCCGCCTGGAGTCGGATCCCATGAGCCTCTCCGGGGAGCTCGACTGGGTCGCCAAGCGGGAGCTCATGGAGGGCTACCGCCGCCGCGACAGCCTCGACTGGGACGCCGCCCGGCTCCACCTCGTCGACCTCCAGTACGCCGATGTACGGGCCGAGAAGGGCCTGTACAACCGTCTGGTGGCCCGGGGCAAGATGAAGCGCCTCCTGGACGAGACAGAGGTCGAGAAGGCCCGTACGAAGCCGCCGGAGGACACCCGTGCGTACTTCCGCGGACGCTGCCTGGAGCAGTACGCGGACGACGTGGCGGCGGCTTCCTGGGACTCGGTGATCTTCGACCTGCCGGGCCGTGACTCGCTCCAGCGGGTCCCGACCCTCGAACCCCTTCGCGGAACGCGTAACCACGTGAAGGAGCTCCTCGACCGGTGCCGTACGGCCGAGGATCTGGTCAGGGTCCTGTCCGGAGGCTGAGTCACGGCTGAAAGGCCGACGGCCGGGGAATCACATGGGTGGCCCCCGCACGTTGAAAGAAGTGCGGGGCCGATGTCGGACCCGGCTTGTAGGGTCTGATCAAGAACGTCGAACCGAGCGGGGTGAGGTAGATGGCGACCAAGGACACCGGCGGCGGACAGCAGAAGGCGACGCGCTCCACCGAGGAGGTCGAGGAGCAGGCGCAGGACGCGCAGGCTTCGGAAGACCTCAAGGAGCGCCAGGAGAAGCTGAGCGACGACGTGGACTCGGTGCTGGACGAGATTGACGACGTCTTGGAGGAGAACGCCGAGGACTTCGTGCGCTCATTTGTCCAGAAGGGCGGAGAGTAGTAGCAAATGTCCGGATTGGGTGCCGAGAAGAAATGCTCGGCATGCCAGCGGAGGCTCCCGGCCAGTGCATTCGCGGTCAACAGGTCGAGACTCGACGGCCTTCAGAGCAATTGCCGTGAATGCACTGGCGGGGCGTATCGCCGTCGTCGTGAGGCTCTTGGCAAGACAGTCCGCAGGGCGAACGTGCCCGAGGGGCACAAACATTGCCTGTCGTGCGACGACGTCAAGCCGTGGAGCGAGTGGCACCGCAATGCGACTGCCTCTGACGGGCTGTCGACGCGATGCAAGTCATGCCGCGCTGCGGAGGGGCGCGCCCACTACCTGAAGCGTCAGTACGGCATGACTGAGGCGGAACGCGACGAGATGATCGCCGCTCAGAACGGACTCTGTGCGATATGCCTCAAGGCTCCTGCAGTACATGTGGATCATTGCCACTCGACGGGTAGGGTCCGAGGCGTACTGTGCTTCAACTGCAATTCGGCCATTGGCAAGTTGGGAGATGATCCCGACGTCATACGGCGGGCCATCGCTTACGTGGAGGGAACCTCGTGGAAGCCAAACCTCTGAGCACCGGGCGTCTGCCAGCTGCCTTCCTGACGCCTGGGTCGTCGTCCTTCGTGGACTTCCTCTCCGTGCACCAGCCCGAGATTCTTCCCGGCAACCGGCAGTTGCCGGTGCAGGGGGCGATCGAGGCGCCGCACGGCACCACCATCGTTTCCGTGACCTATCCCGGCGGCGTGGTGCTCGCCGGTGACCGGCGGGCGACGATGGGCAATGTGATCGCGCAGCGCGACATCGAGAAGGTCTTCCCGGCCGACGAGTACTCGGCGGTGGGCATCGCCGGTACGGCCGGTCTGGCCGTCGAGATGGTCAAGCTCTTCCAGCTGGAGCTGGAGCACTTCGAGAAGGTCGAGGGGGCGACGCTCTCGCTGGAGGGCAAGGCCAACCGGCTCTCCACGATGATCCGTTCCAACCTCGGCATGGCCATGCAGGGGCTCGCCGTGGTCCCGCTCTTCGCGGGCTATGACGTGGACCGCGAGAAGGGCCGCATCTTCTCGTACGACGTCACGGGCGGCCGCAGCGAGGAGCACGGCTTCGCGGCGACCGGTTCCGGTTCGGTCTTCGCGCGCGGGGCGATGAAGAAGCTCTTCCGGGACGACCTGTCGGAGGAGGAGGCGACGACGCTCGTCGTGCAGGCTCTGTACGACGCCGCCGACGACGACTCGGCGACGGGTGGCCCGGACATGGCCCGGCGGATCTTCCCGATCGTCACCGTGATCTCCGACGAGGGGTTCCGGCGCCTGTCCGACGACGAGTCGTCCCAGATCGCCCGGTCGATCCTGGAGCGGCGTCTCGAGCAGCCGGACGGCCCGCGGGCCGCGCTGCTCTAGTCGATCCGAACGATCCGTATTCGCCACTGACTTGAGTTTTGTTGACTTGAGTGTCTTTGAAGGAAGGGACGGATAGCCGGTGTCGACGCCGTTCTATGTCTCACCCCAGCAGGCCATGGCCGACCGGGCCGAGTATGCCCGTAAGGGGATCGCTCGCGGTCGCAGCCTGGTCGTGATGCAGTACGCCGATGGCATCGTGTTCGTCGGCGAGAACCCGTCCCGTGCGCTGCACAAGTTCAGCGAGATCTATGACCGGATCGGCTTCGCGGCCGCCGGCAAGTACAACGAGTACGAGAATTTGCGCATCGGCGGCGTCCGTTATGCGGATCTGCGTGGGTACACGTACGACCGTGACGATGTGACGGCGCGTGGTCTGGCGAATGTGTACGCGCAGACGCTGGGCACGATTTTCTCCAGCAACGCCGAGAAGCCGTACGAGGTGGAGCTGGTCGTCGCCGAGGTCGGAGTGACGCCGGACGGCGATCAGATCTACCGGCTCCCGCATGACGGATCGATCGTGGACGAGCACGGTTCGGTCGCCGTGGGCGGCAATGCCGAGCAGATCAGCACCTATCTCGATCAGCGGCACCAGGACGGGATGACGCTGGCGGAGGCGCTGAAGCTGGCGGTGACGTCGCTGTCCCGGGACACCAATGGCAGCGAGCGGGAGATCCCCGCGGAGCGGCTGGAGGTCGCGGTCCTCGACCGGACGCGTCCGCAGCAGCGCAAGTTCAAGCGCATCGTGGGGCGGCAGCTGGAGCGTCTGCTCTCGGCCGAGCAGGGCGCCACGGGTGGCGCCGACGCCGACAGCGAGGGCGGCGAGCAGTCGGACGACGCCGCGCAGGAGTAGTCGCGCAGAGCAGTCCCGTACGTGGGTGACGCCCCGCGCCCCGGCCACAGTAGCCGGGGCGCGGGGCTTTTTTCCGTGCGTGCAGAGGGCGGCAGGGGGTCAACTGCCGCTGGGGGCCGGGCCGGTGGAGCCGCGGGGGACCAGGTGGACGGGGAGGGTCTCGGTCCCGGGGGTGTGGCCGTCGAGGACGGCCAGCAGGGAGGCCATGCCGCGCTCGCCGAACTCCTCGGCGGGCAGCCGCACGGTGGTGAGTTCGGGTTCGACGGCGGTGGCCAGGGTGAGGTCGTCGAAGCCGGTGACGGAGAGGTCCTCGGGGACGCGCAGGCCGAGGCGGCGGGCGGCCTTGCAGGCCCCGGCGGCCAGGAAGTCGTCGTCGCAGACGATCGCCGTGGGGCGGGGGCCCGGCGCGGTGAGGGCGGTTTCGGCCACGGTGCGGGCGCTCTCGACGGACAGCGGTGCGGCGACGGTGCGCACCGAGGTGCCGGTGCCGTCGAGGGCGGCGGCGAGGGCCCGGGCGCGGACGACGAAGGTCCAGGAGTCGACGTCCGCCGCGAGGTGCAGGACGCGGCGGTGGCCGAGGCCGAGGAGGTGCTCGGTGACCTGGCGGATGCCGTCGGCGATGTCGAGGTTGACGGTGGTGGCGCCGCGGCTGCCCGCGGGGTCGCTGTCGAGCATGACGAGGGGGAGTTCGTCGCCGCGGATGGTGGCGAGGGCCTCGGAGGCCATGGAGGAGGCGAGGACGCCGTCCAGGGACGCGCGGGCCGAGTCGAAGGGGTCACGGGCCGGGCCGACGCCGTCGGGTGAGGGGTAGAGGACGACGCCGAAGCCGTGCCGGGCGGCGACGCGGGCGGCGCCGGTGTAGACGCGGGCGAAGAACTCGTTGGTGAGCGCGGGGACGACCAGGAGGGCCGTTCTGGTGCGGCCGAGGCGGAGGTTGCGGGCGGCGATGTTGGGCCGGTAGCCGAGTTCGCGGGCAGCGGCGCGGACGCGTTCGGCCGTGGGCTCGGCGACGCGGCCGCGCCACTTGTCGCCGAGGACGAGGGAGACGGTGGCCTGGGAGACCCCGGCGACGCGTGCGACGTCGCGGCTGGTGGGGCGCGGCCCCGCCGCTTCCTGCTGTGGCCCGGCCACGGACACCTCCTGGTCGTTGCCGCGAGGGTGGACTCACGGACAGCGCACATGGTACGTATGACGCTCGACGTTATACGTAAAACCTGGGGCGCTTCGGCGCGGGGGAGAGGCGCGAACATGGCTGCCGGACTGAGGGGTTACGCGGCGATCCTGCGCACGCGCTACGCGACGCGGCTGCTCGTCGGCACGCTCGTGGGGCGGCTGCCGAACGCCACCGCGGCCATCGCCATCGTGCTGTTCATCCGCGCCGAGGGCGGCACCTACAGCCTCGCGGGCGGGCTCGCCGCCGTGTACGGGGTGGCCACCGCCGTCGGCCAGCCGCTGCTCGGCCGGCTGGTGGACCTGCACGGGCAGCCGCGGGTGCAGCTGCCCGCCGCGGTCTTCTCCGCCCTGGGCATGGCCGCGTTCGCCTTCACCGGGCCCGATGCGCTGGCCGCCGCGTACGTGGCGGTGGCCGTCGCGGGCGTGGCCACACCGCCGCTGGAGGGCGGCCTGCGGGCGCTGTGGCCGAGCGTGCTGGGCAAGGAGGAGGAGGTCCACACCGCGTACGCGATGGACGCGGTGGCCCAGGAAGTCATGTTCACCGTCGGGCCGTTGCTCGTCACGGCGTGCGTCTCCCTGTGGTCGGCCCAGGCCGCGCTGCTCGTCGTCAACGTGATCGGTGTGCTCGGTGCGCTCTCGGTCGTCGTCTCCGAGCCCTCGCGCGCGTGGCGGTCCGCGCCCCGTGAGGCGCACTGGCTGGGCGCGCTGCGCTCGCCCGGACTCCTCGCGCTCCTCGGCGCGTTCCTCTTCGTCGGCACGGCGCTCGGCTCCATCACGGTGGCCGGAGTGGCGTACGCCGATGAGCACGGCGGCGACGCGGTGTACGGCTGGATGATGGCGGCCCTCGGCCTCGGCGCCCTCATCGGCGGCGCCGTGTACGGGGCGCGGCAGTGGAGCGGGGCGCCGGAGAAGCGGCTGCGGGTCCTGGTGGCGCTGCTCGCGCTCGGCTATGTGCCGCTGCTGCTGACGCCGGGCGCGGTGGGCATGGTGGCGCTCACCGGGCTCGCGGGGGTCTTCCTGGCGCCCGCGCTCGCGTGCGCGTTCATCGTGGTGGACCGGCATGCCCCCAAGGGCACGGTCACGGAGGCGTTCTCGTGGCTCGTGACGACCTTCACGGTGGGCGCCTCGGTCGGAACGGCCGCCGGGGGACCGGCCGTCGAGTGGGGCGGGATCGGGTGGGGCTTCGCGGTGCCGGGGCTCGCGGGCGGGGCCGCGCTGCTCGTGCTGCTGGCCACGGGGCGGGTCCTCGCAGCTACCGGCGATGGTGAGGTCGTTGCGGGTTCATCGGAAAATGATCGAACTGAGGCTGTCGAACCCGGTTTCAGTACCGGGCATCAGGCGTAATGTTCAGTCATGGACCGCCGCATTTTCGGGCTGGAGAACGAGTACGGCGTCACATGTACGTTCAGGGGACAGCGCCGCCTGTCTCCTGACGAGGTGGCGCGGTACCTCTTCCGCCGTGTCGTGTCATGGGGCCGCAGCAGCAATGTCTTTCTGCGGAACGGCGCCCGCCTCTATCTCGACGTGGGTTCACATCCGGAGTACGCAACTCCCGAATGTGACAACGTGACCGAGCTGGTCACCCACGACAAGGCAGGCGAGCGCATTCTGGAAGGCCTGCTCGTCGACGCCGAACGCCGCCTGCACGAGGAGGGAATCGCGGGCGACGTCTACCTTTTCAAGAACAACACCGACTCGGCCGGAAACTCGTACGGCTGCCACGAGAACTATCTGGTGGCCCGGCACGGGGAGTTCTCGCGGCTCGCGGACATTCTCATCCCGTTCCTCGTCACCCGGCAGCTGCTGTGCGGCGCGGGCAAGGTGCTGCAGACTCCGCGCGGCGCCGTGTACTGCGTGAGCCAGCGGGCCGAGCACATCTGGGAGGGGGTCTCCTCCGCGACCACACGCTCGAGGCCCATCATCAACACCCGGGACGAGCCGCACGCCGACGCCGAGCGCTACCGCCGCCTGCACGTCATCGTGGGCGACTCGAACATGTCCGAGACGACCATGCTCCTCAAGGTCGGAGCCACCGACCTCGTGCTGCGCATGATCGAGGCGGGCACGGTCATGCGTGACCTGACCCTGGAGAACCCGATCCGGGCCATCCGCGAGGTCAGCCACGACATCACCGGGCGCCGCAAGGTGCGCCTGGCCAGTGGCCGGGAGGCATCCGCCCTCGAGGTGCAGCGCGAGTACTACGAGAAGGCCGTGGACTTCGTGGACCGCCGCGGCATCCGCACCGGCACCGTCGAGCAGGTCCTGGAGCTGTGGGGCCGCACGCTCGACTCGATCGAGTCGGAGGACCTGGACCGCATCAGCACCGAGATCGACTGGGTCATGAAGTACCAGCTCATCGAGCGGTACCGGGCGAAGAACAACATCACCATGTCGCACCCGCGGGTCGCGCAGATAGACCTCGCGTACCACGACATCCACCGTCGTCGTGGCCTCTACTACCTCTTGGAGAAGAAGGGGCAAGCCGCCCGGATCTGCAACGACTTGAAGATCTTCGAGGGCAAGTCCGTGCCGCCGCAGACCACCCGGGCACGGCTGCGCGGCGACTTCATCCGCCGGGCCCAGGAGCAGCGCCGGGACTTCACGGTGGACTGGGTGCACCTCAAGCTCAACGACCAGGCGCAGCGCACCGTGCTGTGCAAGGACCCGTTCCGGTCGGTGGACGACCGGGTGGAGAAGCTCATCGCCGGTATGTGACAAGCGATATGAGCACTTTGTGAGGTGGCTCTGAGGGCCGCGTGACCAGAGTGGCGTTGCGGGAACGCAACGCGGGGCGCCGTACGTTCCTCGTGCGGCGCCCTTCTCCATGCGTAGAGTTGCGCGCACGCCAACCCACAAGTTCGATCGATACGAGGCCCTCACCGTGCGCCGACGTTCACTCCTCCTTGCCGTTCCGGCCGGCCTGCTCACGCTCGCCGGCTGTGGCGACGACAAGGGCGACAAGGCCAAGTCCAAAGACAGCGCGACCCCTTCGAACTCGTCGTCGGGCGAGCCGACCGCGAAGATCGTGAGCGGTCCGGTGCCCGAGATCACCAAGGGCACCAAGTTCGGCGAGAAGCCGACCGTCGCCAAGGGCTCGGGCAAGCCGTCGCCCGACCTCGCGGTGAAGACCGTGATCCAGGGCAAGGGCGGCGAGGTCGCCAAGGGCGACTATCTGCAGGCCAATTACCTCGGACAGATCTGGGACACGGCCAAGGTCTTCGACAACTCCTACGACCGCGGCGCCCCCACGGTCTTCCCGATCGGCGTCGGCCAGGTCATCCCCGGCTGGGACCAGGGCCTGGTCGGCAAGAAGATCGGCAGCCGCGTCGAGATGGCCATCCCGCCGGCGATGGGCTACGGCAAGGAGGGCAACAAGCAGGCGGGCATCAAGGGCACCGACACCCTGGTCTTCGTCGTCGACGTGGTCGGCACGTTCAACGCGAAGAGCTCCGCCAAGGGCAAGGACGTCGCGCAGGACAACAAGGACCTGCCCAAGGTCGGCACCAACACCGACGGCAAGGCCCCGTCCATCGACGTGCCGAAGGTGGACGCCCCCAAGAAGCTCGTCTCCTCCTACGTCATCGAGGGCGACGGCCCCGAGGTGAAGGAGACCAACACCCTCCTGTGCCAGTACAAGGGCGTCATCTGGGACACCGGCAAGGAGTTCGACGAGTCGTACAAGCGCGGCCAGCTCGCCCAGTTCCAGCTGGCGCAGGTCGTCAAGGGCTGGGCGCAGGGACTGACCGGCAAGAAGGTCGGCAGCCGCGTCCTCATCGTCATCCCGCCGGAGCTGGGCTACGGGGACAAGCCGCCGCAGGGCAGCGGCATCAAGAAGGACTCCACGCTGGTCTTCTCCGTGGACATCCTCGCCGCGATGTGACCCCGCGGGGGATGCAAGACTGTCCGCGTTGACGATTTCGTATCAAGCAGGAGCATTCACGTGAGCATCGACAAGCCCGAGGTCGACTTCCCCGGTGGCGAGCCCCCGGCGGACCTGGAGATCAAGGACATCTGGGAGGGCGACGGCGCCGAGGCCAAGGCCGGCGACTTCGTCAAGGTCCACTACGTGGGCGTCGCCTTCAGCTCCGGCGAGGAGTTCGACGCGAGCTGGAACCGCGGCACGCCGCTGGAGTTCCAGCTCGGTGCCGGTCAGGTCATCAGCGGCTGGGACAAGGGCGTGCAGGGCATGAAGGTCGGCGGCCGCCGCCAGCTGGTCATCCCGGCCCACCTCGCGTACGGCGACCGCGGCGCCGGTGGCGGCCGCATCGCCCCCGGCGAGACGCTGATCTTCGTCTGCGACCTGGTGTCCGTCTGAGCCACCGCGTGCGACAGGTCTGACCGGACCTGTCCATAGAGGTCCACGCAGGGCCCATGCCTGTTCCTGGCATGGGCCCTCGGCTTTTGCCACGACACCCCGGAGCGGTACGGTCATCGGTCGGAAGCACTTGTTGCGGAAGCACTTCTCACAAGTGCACAGGGGACGGGCCGAGAAAGGGCGTCGATGGCCATTGCCAAGGCCGAGCGGCTGATGAATCTTGCGCTGTGTCTGCTCGGGACGCGACGGCCGCTCAGCAAGCGCGAGCTGCGGGGCTCCATCGAGGCTTACCTGGAAGCGGGTTCGGACGACTCCTTCAACCGCATGTTTGAGCGGGACAAGGACGATCTGCGGGAACTCGGCCTGGTCATCGAGACGGTCGAGAACCTCGACGGCGACGTCGGCTATCTCGCCCGCCGCGACAGCAACCGCCTGCCGCCCATCACCCTGGACGCCGAGGAGGCCGCGGCCCTCGGGCTCGCCGCCAAGGTCTGGCAGCAGGCCCGCCTCGCCGGTGCCGCCAGCGGCGCCCTGCAGAAGCTGCGCGCCGCGGGCCTGCCGGAGGACGTCGACCCGTACGAGGCGCACGGCGCCCTGGAGCCCCGCATCCCCGTGCACGAGGCGGCCTTCGAGCCGCTGATGCTGGCCTGCCGGGACCGGCGCCCCGTCGTCTTCGACTACCGCAAGGCCACCGCGGCCCGCCCCGAGCCCCGCCACGTGGAGCCGTGGGCCCTGGAGTGCTGGCGCGGCCACTGGTACCTCGCGGGCTGGGACCGGGACCGGGAGGCGGAGCGGGTCTTCCGGCTCTCCCGGATCACCGGCAAGGTCCGCTCCCGGGCCGGGCAGTTCAAGGCCGCCGTACCGGACGTGGTCACCGTGCGCGAGACCGTCGCGAGCTGGGCGGGGGAGACCGCCGACCGCAGCGCCCTGATCCGGCTGCGCGCGGGCGCGGGCTATCCGCTGCGGGCCAAGGCGACGGGCCCGGTGCGCGACCTGGGCGACGGCTGGGAGGAGCTGGAGATCCCGTACGGGCACGGGCTGGACGCCTGGCTCGTGGAGTTCGGGCCGGATGTGGTCGTCATGGAGCCCGCGGAGCTGCGGGCGGACGTCGTGGACCGGCTGCGTGCCGTGGCCAAGGGCTGAGGGGGACACGGACAACCATGGCCGCGAACGCCATCGACCAGACCAGGCGGATGCTCTCCTTGGTCACGTATCTCAGGGAGCGTCCCGGCGCGCGCGTCAGCGACGTCGCCCGTGCCTTCGGGATCACCCCGGACGAGCTGATCTCCGACCTGGACGTGCTGCCGCTGTGCGGGACGAGCTTCCGCGGCGGCGACCTCCTCGACATCGACACCGACGGCGACCGCATCTGGTGGCACAACCCGGCCGCCCTCGGGGCGGAGGCGGCCGAGCCGCTGCGGCTCGCCGCCGACGAGGCGACGGCGCTCCTGGTGGCCGCCCGCGCGGTGGCCACGCTCCCCGGCCTGCGCGAGGGCGACCGGCAGGCGCTCCTTCGCGCCACCGCGAAGCTGGAGACGGCGGCCGGCGAGGCGGCGGGCGCCAGCTCGCGCCTCTCGGTGACCTTCGAGTCGGAGGGCGGCGTCTTCGCCGACGTCGACCGCGCCATCTCCGAGCGGCGGCGGCTGTGGATCCGCTACTACTCGCCCGCGCGCGACGAGGTCACCGAGCGTGAGATCGACCCGATCCGCCTGGTGAGCGTCGGGCACACGTACGTGGAGGCGTGGTGCCGCCGCTCCGAGGCGCGGCGCACCTTCCGGCTCGACCGGGTCGCCGAGATCAAGATCCTCGACGAGCCGTCGGCGCCGCCCGAGGTGGAGCTGCGCGACCTCTCCGAGGGCCTGGTGCAGCCCGCCGCGGAGGACCCCGAGGTGGTCGTCGAGGTGGGCCCCGGCGGGCGCTGGGTCGCCGAGTACTACCCGCACGACAGCGCGGAGGAGCTGCCTGACGGGGGACTGCGGATCACGCTGCGCACCCCGGACCCGGCCTCGCTGCGCAGGCTCGCGCTGCGGCTCGGCCGGGACGGGCACATCGTCTCCCCGGCCCAGCTCGCGGACAGCGCGCGGCAGAAGGCCCGCGACGCGCTCGCGGCGTACGAAGAGCAGAGCTGAGAAGAGTGCGAGGTATGGCTGTGATGTCTGTAAAGCCCGTTCTGCCGGAACCGGTGCGTGCCGTGCTCTTCAAGGCGGCCTGCCCGGACTGCCGCGCCCGCTTCGAACTGGCCGCCGGGGCGCTCCGGTTGGCGATCGGCGCCAGCCACCGCACCACCTTCTACTCCTTCACCTGCCCCGAGTGCCACGCCGCGGTGCGCAAGCCCGCGGGCGAGCGCATCGTCGAACTCCTCACCGGTGGCGGGGTGCGGACGCTGCGTCTGCACTCGACCGTCTAGGCTCGGCGCATGGCTTGGGCGATGGCGGCGGTGGCGCTGGGGTTCTGTGGGATCGCCGTGCTCGGCGTCCTGGCGATCAAGGTCTTCGTGGAGGCGCAGCGCCTGGCACGTCAAGTGACCGAGGCCACACAGAAGATCGGAGCGGCGGCCGAGGACCTCGAGCAGGCGGCGGCCGGGGTGGCCCGCTCCGGCGGCGACGTCCTTTAGTGCCTCGTGGCCGCCCCCGGAAGCCCCTTTGCCCCGGCGGCCTGTCAACTGCCCATGTCCGGCAGGTACGCTGCTGAAGTGGCCCGAAGGGCGAGGCGCGGGTCGCAACTGGGAGTACGCACGGGGATTGCCCTGCGTTTACTCCTGGGGGTTACGATCGCTGCCAAGCCCGGTGGTCGGACGACTGTCCCGACAGAAGCTGCCCCCGGATCCCCTGACGCCTCGGTGAAGAAGGTAGACAGCTATGGGTAGGCTCGGCCCCACCGAGATCATCCTCATCCTCGTCATCCTCGTCCTGCTCTTCGGTGCGAAGAAGCTTCCGGACATGGCCCGTTCGCTCGGCAAGTCCGCGCGCATCCTCAAGAGCGAGGCCAAGGCGATGAAGTCGGACGGCAAGAAGGACGAGGCCGCCCCGGCCGACCCGCCGCAGCCCGGCGCCGCGCAGCCGAAGACCATCCAGGCCGCTCCCGGTGACGTGACCAGCTCGCGCCCCGTCACCGAGCCGACCGACACCACGACGCAGCGCTGATCCAAGGCCGGCCCCGACCGCCGGCCTGCCGCACGAGATGAGGACGTGGGTTGCTTAAGTCTGCCCGCAAGAAGGAGCGGGATCCGGAGGGGCGGATGCCCCTCGCGGAGCACCTGCGCGAGCTCCGCAACCGGCTCGCCAAGGGTCTTCTCGCGATCACGGTCGCATCGATCATCGCAGCGTTCTACAACCGGCAGCTGATGAAGTTCCTCAGCGACCCGGTGCCGAAGTGCCCCGAGGGCACGGTCGGCAACGGCGGCAACTGCGCGACCGTCACCTTCAACGACCTGCTGTCCCCCTTCACCACCACGGTGAAGGTCAGCTTCATGGCCGGAATCATCATCTCCAGCCCGATCTGGCTCTACCAGCTCTGGGCCTTCGTCGCTCCCGGCCTGCACAAGCACGAGCGGAAGTACACGTACGCGTTCGTCTCCGCCGCGGTGCCGCTGTTCTTCGGCGGTGCCTGGCTCGCGTACGCGATCATGCCGATCAGCATGCGCGTGCTCCTCGGCATCACGCCGGACGGCACGGCGAACTTCCTGCCGATGGACAAGATCCTCGACTTCATCGTCCGGATGATCCTGGTCTTCGGTGCCGCCTTCGAGCTGCCGTTGCTGCTGGTCATGCTCAATTTCACGGGCATGGTCACCGGGCGCAGGATGCTCGGCTGGTGGCGCGGCGTCGTCATGGGCGTCTTCGTCTTCGGCGCCGTCGCGACCCCCACGACCGACCCCTTCGGGATGATCGCGCTCGCCGGTCCGATCGTGGTGCTCTACTTCATGGCGGTCGGCGTCTCGATCCTCAACGACAAGAGGAAGCGGAAGAACGACCCGGACGCGGAGCTCGACGACGACGAGGCGTCCGACCTCGACCTCACCCCCGAGGACATCGGCGGCAACGAGCCCGTCACCGCACGTCGCGCCCTCCCCGAGCAGGCGGGTTCCGACCACCGGGACCGGGTCAACGGTTTCGACGATGTGACCTGACCTTGTAGGGTCCGGCCGTGACCAGCGAGATCACCCTCTTCGTCAACCCCACCGCGGGCCGCGGCCGGGGCGCCCACGCGGCGCAGCCGGCCGCTTCGGCGCTCCGGGCCGCCGGATTCTCCGTGCGCACCGTCATCGGCGAGGACGCCGCGGACGCGCTGCGCCGGGCCCAGGAGGCCGTGGAGAGCGGCACCGGAGCGCTGATAGCCGTCGGCGGTGACGGCATGGCGAGCCTCGCGCTGCAGGCCGTCGCCGGCACCGAGACACCCCTCGGGGTGATCGCCGTCGGCACCGGCAACGACTTCGCGCGCACCCTCGGGCTCCCGGTACGGGACCCGGGCGCCGCCGGAAAGACGGTCGCCGACGCGCTCACGGCGGGCCGGACGCGCGCCGTCGACCTGGGCCGGGTCGGCAAGACCTGGTTCGGGACCGTGCTCGCCTCCGGCTTCGACTCGCGGGTCAACGACCGCGGCAACCGCATGCGCTGGCCCACCGGCCGCTTCAAGTACGACCTCGCGATCGTCGCCGAACTCGCCACCTTCAAGCCCGTCCCGTACCGCATCACGCTCGACGACGGGGACGTCCACGAGGTGGACGCGACGCTCGTCGCGGTGGGCAACGGATCCTCGTACGGCGGGGGCATGCGGATCTGCGCCGGGGCCGATCTGAGCGACGGGCTCTTCGACATCACGGTCGTCGGCGACTGCAGCCGCACGACCCTCCTGAAGGTCTTCCCCCGGGTCTACAAGGGGACGCACCTCGACCACCCCAAGGTCACCGTGTTCCGGGCCGCGAAGGTGGAGCTGGCGGCCGCCGGGACCACCGCGTACGCGGACGGGGAGAAGCTCGGGGAGCTGCCGCTGACCGCCCGGTGCGTGCCGGGGGCGGTGCGCGTGCTCGCGCCCTGAGACTCCGCGGGGCCGCGGCCCCGGGGATTCCGGGCGTCGGAGCGCATCACGATTTCGTGTCCGGGCGCCTGCCGATAATGATCGTCCTGTTGTCAGTGGTGGCCGGTAGTCTCGAAAGCACGATGACAGAGGACCTCTCACCGGCCGAGCGGTATGCGGCAGCGCGGCAGCGCGCTGTCGAGCAGGCCACCGCGCTCGCCTCCTTCCGCGAGATGTACGAATTCGGCCTCGACCCCTTCCAGATCGAGGCATGTGAGGCGCTCGAAGCAGGCAAGGGCGTCCTGGTGGCCGCGCCCACCGGCTCGGGCAAGACGATCGTCGGCGAGTTCGCCGTCCATCTCGCCCTCCTCCAGGGCAAGAAGTGCTTCTACACGACACCGATCAAGGCGCTGTCGAACCAGAAGTACACCGACCTCGCCAAGCGCTACGGGGCCGACAAGGTCGGCCTGCTCACCGGCGACAACAGCGTCAACTCCGATGCCCCGGTGGTCGTCATGACCACCGAGGTCCTGCGGAACATGCTGTACGCGGGCTCGCAGTCCCTCCTGAACCTCGGCTATGTCGTGATGGACGAGGTGCACTACCTCTCCGACCGCTTCCGCGGCGCCGTCTGGGAGGAAGTGATCATCCACCTCCAGGAGTCGGTCACGCTGGTCTCCTTGTCGGCCACGGTGTCGAACGCGGAGGAGTTCGGCGACTGGCTCGACACCGTCCGCGGCGACACCGAGGTGATCGTCTCCGAGCACCGGCCCGTGCCCCTGTTCCAGCACGTCCTCGCCGGGCGGCGGATGTACGACCTCTTCGAGGAGGGCGAGGGCAGCAAGAAGGCGGTCAACCCCGACCTGACGCGCATGGCCCGCATAGAGGCATCCCGCTCGTACAACCCGCGCGATCGCCGCAAGGGCAAGATGGTCCGCGAGGCCGACCGCGAGCGCGAGCGGCGGCAGAGATCGCGGATCTGGACGCCGGGGCGGCCCGAGGTCATCGAGCGCCTCGACGCCGAAGGGCTGCTGCCCGCCATCACCTTCATCTTCAGCCGCGCGGGCTGTGAGTCCGCCGTCCAGCAGTGCCTGTACGCGGGCCTGCGGCTCAACGACGAGGAGGCGCGCGCCGAGGTCCGCCGCGTCGTCGAGGACCGCACGGCGGCGATCCCGGACGAGGACCTCCATGTCCTCGGCTACTACGAGTGGTTGGAGGGCCTGGAGCGCGGCATCGCGGCCCACCACGCGGGCATGCTGCCGACGTTCAAGGAGGTCGTCGAGGAGCTCTTCGTACGGGGCCTGGTGAAGGCCGTGTTCGCCACGGAGACCCTCGCGCTCGGCATCAACATGCCCGCCCGCTCGGTGGTGTTGGAGAAGCTCGTCAAGTGGAACGGGGAGCAGCACGCCGACATCACCCCCGGCGAGTACACGCAGCTCACCGGCCGCGCCGGGCGCCGCGGCATCGACGTCGAGGGGCACGCCGTCGTCCTGTGGCAGCGCGCCATGAGCCCCGAGCACCTCGCGGGCCTGGCCGGTACGCGCACGTATCCGCTGCGGTCCAGCTTCAAGCCCTCGTACAACATGGCGGTGAACCTGGTCGAGCAGTTCGGCCGCCACCGCTCCCGCGAGCTGCTCGAAACCTCCTTCGCGCAGTTCCAGGCGGACAAGTCCGTCGTCGGCATCTCGCGGCAGGTGCAGCGCAACGAAGAGGGACTTGAGGGCTACCAAGCCTCCATGACCTGCCACTTGGGCGACTTCGAGGAGTACGCGCGGCTGCGCCGCGAGCTCAAGGACCGCGAGACGGAGCTGGCCAAGCACGGCGCCGCGCAGCGCCGGGCGGCCGCGGCGGCGTCCCTGGAGAAGCTGAAGCCGGGCGACGTCATCCACGTCCCGACGGGCAAGTACGCGGGTCTGGCACTGGTGCTCGACCCCGGCCTGCCGGCGGGGCGGGCCAACGGACACCGCGGGTTCGATCATGTCGACGGTCCGCGGCCGCTGGTCCTCACCGCCGAGCGGCAGGTCAAGCGGCTCGCCTCGATGGACTTCCCGGTGCCCGTCGAGGCCCTGGAGCGGATGCGCATCCCGAAGTCGTTCAACGCGCGCTCGCCGCAGTCCCGCCGCGACCTCGCCTCCGCGCTGCGCACGAAGGCCGGGCACATCGTGCCCGAGCGGCACCGCAGGGGCCGGGCGCCCGCCGCCGACGACCGCGAGATCGCGCGGCTGCGGGCGGAGTTGAGGGCGCATCCGTGCCACGGGTGCGACGAGCGCGAGGACCACGCGCGCTGGGCCGAGCGCTACCACCGGCTGCTGCGCGACACCAAGCAGCTGGAGCGCCGCATCGAAGGGCGCACGAACACCATCGCCCGCACCTTCGACCGCATCGTCGCTCTGCTCACCGAGCTCGACTACCTGCGGGGCAACGAGGTCACGGAGCACGGCAAGCGGCTCGCCCGGCTCTACGGCGAGCTCGACCTGCTCGCGAGCGAGTGCCTGCGGGCCGGGGTCTGGGAAGGGCTCGGCCCGGCCGAACTGGCCGCGTGCGTCTCGGCGTTGGTGTACGAGGCGCGGGTCAGCGACGACGCGCTCGCGCCCAAGCTGCCGTCGGGCGGCGCCAAGGCCGCGCTCGGCGAGATGGTGCGGATCTGGGGGCGTCTGGACGCCCTGGAGGAAGAATTCAAGATCAATCAGGCCGAGGGGGTCGGGCAGCGCGAGCCGGATCTCGGCTTCGCCTGGGCGGCGTACATGTGGGCGTCCGGGAAGGGCCTCGACGAGGTGCTGCGCGAGGCGGAGATGCCCGCGGGGGACTTCGTGCGGTGGTGCAAGCAGGTGATCGATGTGCTGGGGCAGATCTCCGCGGCGGCGCCGCGCGAGGGAAGCACGGTCGCAAAGAACGCGCGGCGGGCCGTCGATCAGCTGTTGCGGGGGGTTGTGGCGTACAGCTCCGTGGGGTGAGCACACCACGAGCCGAGCGCTGTGCCCCTGCCGTGACACGGCAGGGGCACAGCGCTGAACATCCTTACGCGGCGGCCGACTTCGCCGCGTCCCGCTTCGCCACTTCCTCCCGCACGATCGGGATGACCTGACGACCGAAGTCGATCGCGTCGTCCAAGAGGTCGTAGCCGCGGGCCGAGAGGATCTCCACGCCCAGGTCGTAGTAGTCCAGGAGAGCCTGGGCCACCGTCTCCGGAGTGCCCACCAGGGCCGTGGAGTTGCCCGCTCCGCCGGTCTCCGCCGCCGTCGGGGTCCACAGGGCGCGGTCGTGGCGGTCGCCGGACGCGGCCACTTCGAGGAGGCGTCGGGAGCCCGTGTTCTCGGGGTTCTTGAGAGGGGGGCGGCGGGACAGGGGAGTGCCTGCCTTGCGGGCCTTGATGCGGTCCAGGGTCGCGTACGCCTTCTCCCAGGCCAGTTCCTCGGTGGGCGCGATGATCGGGCGGAAGGCCACCTGGATCCTGGGGATGCCGGTGCGGCCCGCCGCCCTCGCCGCCGCCTTGACCGACTCGATCTGCTCCGCGGTCCGGTCCAGCGGCTCGCCCCACAGGCAGTAGATGTCCGCCTCGGCGCCCCCGGCCGCGTACGCCGCCGGTGAGGAACCCCCGAACGAGACCTTCGGGTGCGGTTGTTGGACGGGGAAGGTGTCGCTGACGAAGTCGTTGAAGCGGTAGTGCGTGCCCTCGTGGTCGAACGGCTCGTGCGAGGTCCACGCCTTCTTGATGATCTGGATGGCCTCGCGGGTGCGGGCGTAGCGCTCGTCCTTGGTGAGGAAGTCGCCCTCGCGCTGCTGCTCGTGGTCGTTGCCGCCGGTGATGAAGTGCACGGCCAGGCGTCCGTCACTGATGTGGTCGAGGGTCGCGAAGGTCTTCGCCGCGAAGGTGGGGTACGAGACGTTCGGGCGGTGCGCCACCAGGATCTGGAGCTTGTCCGTGCGGGCGGCGACGTACGCGGCGGCGGGGGAGGGGTCGGGCGAGCCCGAGCCGTAGGCGAACAGGACCCGGTCCCAGCCGTGGTCCTCGTGCGCGCGGGCGAGTCGGAGGGTGTAGTCCTTGTCGAAGGACGCGCCCGAACGGACGGTGACTTCGGAGCCTTCGTTGGTGGCGGCGATGCCGAGGAACTCTACGGGCATGGTGAAGCGGCCTCGTTTCAGCAGAGGTGAACTGGAGTGAAAGTGCGCTGACTTGGAGCGGTCAGCGGCAACACGAGGCCGACCACACACGACCGAGGTCGATGTGGTCGCGGGTGACCAGGGGCGCTTGCGGCCGCATGCGCGCCGGGGAACAGACGTCCATGAAACGTCCCAACGCCGGGTGTGGCGTGGGTATTTCCGCCGCCGCTCCCTCGCTGTGCCGACGGCGCGCCATCGGCGTTCGATGGGTCACGCATTGTGTTCGATTGATAGCCCGGCGTGTAAATGGGGCAGAGTTTATGCCCGTCGGGCGGGTGGCTGCAGAGGGTTGCCGAATATGACTCGGCGTTGTTCCGGGCGGACTAAGCTCGCCCGGAGCGCGGCGAGTTGAAGCGAGTTGCGACGGATTCGCACGCTTGTCCCCTAACTCCCTTGAAGCGCCGCCTGTCCCCCCGGACTTCGGACTACCCCGTCATTCCCCCGACCGTTCCCCCCATCCCCCCAAGCCAAGCGTTCAGAGGGCATACATGGTGAGTGTTCAATCGCCTCCCGGTGGCCGAGACATCCCTTACGCACGCGTGCTGTTGCTGCCCGCCATGGTGATGGCGGCCGCCACCGGCGCCGCCGTCGCCGCCGTGACCGAACCGGCCCGAATCGCCGTCGCCGTGTGCGGCGGCATCGCGACCCTGCTGGTGATCTCCGCCTGCGCGGAGGCGGTGCGCCGCGGACGCACCCTGCGGGAGCTGCGCACCCAGTACACGCAGCGGCTCGCCCACCTCGAGCGCCGCGTGGCGCTCCACGACGAACAGAGCCTGCGCCTGGGCCGGCAGGTCCTGCCCGTGGCGCTGTTCCGCCTCCGGCAGGGCGAGGCGCCCTCGGAGGTCGTGTGCAACGTCCTCGACAGCGACGACGGATTGCGCGAGATCCCCGACTCGCAGCGCCGGTTGCTGCGCGACGTGCTCGAGACCCTGGACCGTGAAGAGGCGATGCGCGAGTCCGCCCAGCGGGCCTTCGTCAACATCGCGCGGCGCGTCCAGTCGATCGTGCACCAGCAGGCCGCGGAGCTCCGCGACATGGAGGAGTTCCACGGCCGCAACCCCGAGGTCTTCGACGACCTGCTCCGCATCGACCACGGCACCGCCCTGATCGGCCGTCTCGCCGACTCCATCGCGGTGCTCGGCGGTGCCCGGCCCGGCCGCCAGTGGCCCAAGCCCGTACCGCTGTTCAGCGTGCTGCGCGGCGCGATGTCGCGGATCCTCGACTACCAGCGGGTGGATCTGCACTCCATCGCCAAGGTCAACATCAACGGCGTCTCCGTCGAGCCGCTCATCCACGCCTGCGCCGAGCTCCTCGACAACGCCACCCGCTACTCGCCCCCGCAGACCCGCGTCCACGTCACCGCCGTCGAGGTGCAGACCGGCATCGCCGTGGAGATCGAGGACGGCGGCGTCAGCCTCAGCGAGGAGGCCCGCGCCCGGGCCGAGCGGATGCTGGCCCAGGCACAGGCCGGGATCGACCTCAACGACCTGGGCGAGACCCCGCGGCTCGGCATGGCCGTCGTCGGCCGCCTCTCGCAGATGTACAACATGCAGGTCTCGCTGCGGCAGTCCGCCTACGGCGGCGTACGGGCCGTGCTCATCGTCCCGCACGACATGCTCACCACCGAAGCGGCACCGGGGCTCGCCCACGGCATCGGCGCCTCCGCGGTACCGCGCGTCAACAACGAGGGCCAGATCATCGAGGAGGCCCGCGACATCCGCCGCAAGAAGCCGCGTAAGATCACCGCGGCCTCCCGGCACGCCATGCCGCTCACCGCGTCCATGGAGGACGACATCCCCGAGGTCACCGAGTGGACCTCCAACGGCCTGCCGCAGCGCCGCTCCCGGGTGAAGATCCCGCTGAGCCAGCGCTATGCGCAGGAGGCCGAGGCCGAGCGGAAGGCCCAGGCGTCCCCCTGGCCGACCGCCCCCGCGCCCGAGCCGGTCAGGAAGAAGGAGGAGCCCGAACCCGGGCTCTGGATCGAGGCGTTCATGAAGGGCGTCAACGGTGACGAGCCGGGCCAGTCCGGCACCGCCGACCAGGCCGACCCGAACGGCCCGGCACAGCAGCAGTCTTCATCGCAGAACCACACACCGGATCACCTGTCCCCGCAGATCCGCGCCGAGAACACCGACAACGGCAACTTCGCCGACGACGCTGACGAGGGGGGCTGGAAGTGATCCAGCAGCGGGCCAATTTCGACTGGATGCTCAAGGAACTCGCCGACGGGGTGCCGCAGACCCGGCAGATCGTCGTGCTCTCCGCCGACGGGCTGCGCATCGCGCGCTACGGCGGCGACCCGGACGCCGCCGACCGGCTGGCCGCCGCCTGTGCCGGGCTGCAGAGCCTGGCGGCCGCGGTGGCCACCGAGATCCCGGAGAGCGACGGGCAGATGCGCATGGTCATCATCGAGATCAGCGGCGGCTACTTCTACCTGATGGCCGCGGGAGCGGGCGCCTACCTCGCCGTGCTCGCCGACGAGACGGTCGACGCGGGCCTCATCGGCACCCGCATGCGGGATCTCGTCGTACGCATCGGTGCCCATCTGACCAGCCCGCCGCGGCGTGACGGGCAGGCCGTATGACTCCTGAGCACGGAGAACTTCCGCCCCCCCGAGAGTCACCCGCGCCGCTGGACCCGCCGCCCCAGCGGCAGCGGCGCAGCCCCGACAACCCGGACAATCCGGAGCGGCTCTACATCCTCACGGGTGAGGACTCGGAACGGGCACCGCTCGACCTCGTCACCCTCATCGTCGCGCAGGGCACGGCGACCCCGACCACGCAGCCCGAGCAGTCGGCGCTGCTGAGGCTCTGTCAGACCCCGTTGTCCGTCGCCGAGTTGTCCGCCTACCTGGCACTGCCGTTCAGCGTCGTGACGGTCCTGCTCACCGAGCTGCTCGCCGCCGACCTGGTGCAGGCGCGCGCTCCCCTCGTCCGCTCCGCGCTCCCCGACCGTTCCCTTCTCGAAGCGGTGATGCATGGACTTCAAAAGCTCTGACACCATCCCCGGCCCACGCCGCGAGGACGTTCTGCCGCACACGACGGCGGCCGCCGTGAAGGTGGTCATCGTGGGCGGATTCGGTGTCGGAAAGACAACGATGGTCGGCTCCGTCAGCGAGATCAGGCCGCTGACCACCGAGGAGACGATGACACAGGCCGGGATCGGCGTCGACGACAACTACGGCTCCGAGACCAAGACGGCCACCACCGTCGCCATGGACTTCGGCCGGATCAGCGTCTCCGACGAGCTGGTCCTGTATCTGTTCGGCACCCCCGGCCAGGAGCGCTTCTGGTTCCTGTGGAACGGGCTCTTCGAGGGCGCGCTCGGCGCCGTCGTCCTGATCGACACCCGCCGCCTGGAGGTCAGCTTCGACGTGATCGGGCGCCTGGAGGAGCGGGGCGTCCCCTTCGTCGTGGCCGTCAACGACTTCCCGGACGCGCCGCACTACGCGCCTGAGGTGCTGCGCACCGCGCTCGACCTGGAGGCGGAGGTGCCCATGGTGACGTGCGACGTGCGCCGCCGGGCCGAGAGCCGTGACGTCCTGATGACCTTGATGCGCTATCTGCACTCGCTGTCCGTGTCCCGCGCCCGCGTCTGACGACCCCTTCCTTACGGATCCGACCCCTTCTTCACGAACCCGCCCCTCTCCCCCCGACCCGCCGAAGCCGACCTGTCGATCCCGACCTGTCGAACCAGCGCCCCAGCAACCCCTCCGGAGCGATCACCGTGACGACTCCCTCCCAACCCGGCCCCGGATACGGCGACCTGACCTCGCCCCCGCCCGGCTGCCCCGCCCACGGCCTCGACGGGACCGGCCTGCGCCGCCTGTACGGCCCCGAGGCGGAGACCGACCTGGCGGGCCTCTACGAGAAGGTCCGCGCCGAGCACGGCTCCGTGGCCCCGGTCCTGCTCCACAACGACGTGCCGATCTGGGCGGTCCTCGGCCACAGCGAGAACCTCCACATGGTGCGCACGCCCTCGCAGTTCACCCGCGACTCGCGGATCTGGCGGGCCGTCCGGGACGGCACCGCGGGCCCCGAGCACCCGCTCGCCCCCGTCTTCACCTGGCAGCCGATGGCGACCTTCGCCGAGGGCGCCGAGCACCAGCGGCTGCGCGGCGCGGTCACCGGCGCCATGGGCAGCCTCGACCACCGGGGCATCCGCCGCTACATCAACCGCTACACCAACACCCTGCTCAACAAGATCTGCCAGGACGGCCGCGCGGAGCTGGTCAGCCAGTTCGCCGAGCATCTGCCGATGATGGTGATGTGCCATGTCCTCGGCATGCCGGAGCAGTACAGCGAGCGGATGGTGCAGGCCGCCCGCGACATGATCCGCGGCACCGAGACGGCCATCGCCAGCAACGCGTACATCATGGAGGTCCTCACGGACCTGTGCACGCGCCGCCGGGCGCAGCCGGAGGAGGACTTCACCAGCGCCCTGCTCGCCCAGCCCGCCCAGCTCACCGACGACGAGGTCGCGGCCCACCTGCGGCTCGTCCTCATCGCCGCGTACGAGGCGACGGCCAACCTCATCGCCAACGTGCTGCGGATGGTCCTCACCGACCCCCGCTTCCGGGCCCAGCTCAGCGGCGGCCAGATGACCGTGCCCGAGGCGGTCGAGCAGTCCCTGTGGGACGAGCCGCCGTTCAGCGCGATGGTCGGGTACTTCGCCAAGCAGGACACCCATCTCGGCGGCAAGCGGATCAAGGCGGGCGACGGGCTGATCTTCGGCATCGCGCCGGGCAACGTCGACCCCGTGGTCCGCCCCGACCTGGCCGCCAACATGCAGGGCAACCGCTCGCACCTCGCCTTCGGCAGCGGCCCGCACGAGTGCCCGGGCCAGGACATCGGGCGCGCCATCGCGGACACCGGCGTCGACGCGCTCCTGATGCGCCTCCCGGACGTCGAACTGTCCGTTCCCGAGACCGACTTGCGCTGGACGTCGTCGATCCTGTCCCGGCATCTGGTGGCGCTGCCCGTGCAGTTCGCGCCGAAGCCGCAGCAGGACGTCACGGCGCACCCGATGGCGACGATGCCGGCGCAGCGCCAGGAGTGGCAGGTGTCCTCGCCCGCGCCGCAGGCCGTACCGCAGCAGCAGGCGGCCCCGCCCGTGCAGCCCGCGGCCCCGACATCCGCCCCGGCCGCCGCGCCGGTGCCCCGGCAGGGCGCCTGGCGCCGCTTCGTCACCTGGTGGCGCGGCTACTGAGCCGGTGGTGCGGGGGCATCCCGGTCCGGTGGCGCGGGGGCGTCCCGCCAGTTCTCGTACGAGGTCCAGGCGGCGAGCTCGCGGCCGCTGACGAAGCGGTGCGCGACACCCGTCACCGGATCGGTGAACTCCAGTACCCGGGCGAGGAGTTGGAGCGGGCGCCGGAAGTCGTCCGGCGCCACCGGGTCCGCCACCACCGGGTACACGGGGTCGCCCAGGAGCGGCAGCCCGAGGGTGTTCATGTGGACGCGGAGCTGATGGGTGCGTCCGGTGTGCGGCACCAGGCGGTAGCGCCCCAACGCGCCCTTGTGCTCCGCGAGTTCGACGCGGCTCTCGCTGTTCGGCTCGGCGTCCGGGATCTCGTACGCGGCGATGATCCCGCGGTCCTTCTGGATGTGGCTGCGCACCGTGCGTGGCAGGGGGACCGACGGGTCGTGGGCGGCCACCGCCTCGTACTCCTTGTACACCTGCCGCTCCCCGAACAGCCGCTGGTAGGCGCCGCGTTCTCCGGGCTGGACGGTGAAGAGCACGAGCCCGGCGGTGAGCCGGTCGAGCCGGTGCGCGGCGCCGAGCGCCGGCAGCCCGAGCTCGGTGCGCAGCCGGGCGAGCGCGGTCTGGGTGATGTGGCTGCCGCGCGGCGTCGTCGCGAGGAAGTGCGGCTTGTCCGCGACGACGATGTGCTCGTCCCGGTGGACGATGTCGATGCCGTACGGAACCGTGGGCTCGTCGGCCAGTTCGCGGTGGAACCAGATGTAGGCGCCCGGCGCGAAGGGGGCGTCCGGCGCGACCGGCACCCCGTCCGCGCCGACGATCCGCCCCTCGTCCAGCATCCCGTCGATGACAGCGGCCCCGGCGCCGCTGAGCCGCTCGACCAGATAGTCGCGGACGCTGCCCCAGGGCCCGGTCTGCGGGAGCCGGAGGCGCCGGGGGTCGATGCCGCGCCGCTGGGGGAGCGGGGGCGGCGGCACATTGGGCTTGCGTCTCATGGTCGCTTCAGCGTACGGGGGCGGGCTGATCGGTGCGGGGTGCGGCGTCGTCGCGCACGCGTGCGTGCAGATGCATGTCGTGCCAGCCGTCCTCGTGGAGCAGGGCGCTGCGCTTGGTGCCCTCGGCGGTGAAGCCGGTCTTGTGGGCCACGCGGCACGACGCCTCGTTGCCCGTCGCATGCGTCAACTCCAGCCGGTGCAGGCCGATTTCATGGAAGGCCCAGTGCGTCAGGGCGGTGACCGCGCGCGGGGCGATGCCGCGGCCGCGGGCGGGCGGCACGGTCCAGTACGCCACTTCGGCGCGGCCGTCGCTCAGCGAGATCTGGCGCAGGGCGACCCGGCCGAGCAGCGCGTCCGAGCCGGCGTCGGCGATCGCCCAGTACGCGTCCCGCTCCTCGGTCCACTCCGTTCGCCAGCCCTCGATGAGCCCGACGACCTCGTCCGCGGACGTCGACGCGTAGCCGTGCCAGTACTGGAGGGTCCGGTCCTGGAACGCCTCGTGGACGGCGGGCGCGTCCGCCGTCGACCAGGGGCGCAGGACCATGGCGCCGGGTGCGGGGATCGTCGGCTGCTCCTGGGCGGCGAAGGTGCCGGGGGCGACCACGTCGGGGATCTTGAAGGGCATGGGCTCATCGTGGCAGCGGTGGGGCGGGGCACGGAAAGGGTTTTCGGCACGCGGCGCCTGCCGTGCCCGCCACGCCTGCCGTGCCCGCCGCGATGGATTCGCGATACATCGCGGATTGACCCATGCCCGCACTCGCAATATATTCGTCTACGGATATTCGAATGCGAGGTGGACCTGATGGCCCTGAAGCGGCGCAAGCTGAACAACCCGCTGGCGCTCGCGGTGATGGTGCTCCTGATGGAGAAGCCCATGCATCCGTACGAGATCGCCCAGACGCTCCGCAGCCGTGGCAAGGACACCAGCACGAAGATCAACTACGGCTCTCTGTACACGGTCGTCCAGAACCTGGAGAAGCACGGCTTCGTCGAGGTCAAGGATGTGGAGCGGCAGGGCAACCGCCCCGAGCGCACCCGCTACGGCATCACGGAGGCGGGGCGCGAGGAGGCCGTCGAGTGGCTCTCGGACCTGCTGGCCGTACCGGCCCGGGAGTATCCGATCTTCGAGACGGCGCTCTCGCTCGTCGGGATCATCCACCCCGACGAGGTGGTGCGGCTCCTCGAGGAGCGGCTCGCCTCGCTCGACGTCCAGGCGGCGAGCGGGCACGGCGTGCTGCAGAAGCTCTACGAGACGCTGCCGCGCGTCTTCCTCGTGGAGAACGAGTATCAGCTGCACATGGTCGAGGCCCAGGCCGCGTGGATCCGCGGGTTCCTGAAGGAGCTCAGGAGCGGTGAGCTCGACGGGGTCGCGGCCTGGCGCCGGTTCCATGAGTCGGGCCTCGAGCCCGGGGAGTGGGAGCGGCTCGACAGCGAGTGAAGCAGTGAATCAGTGAAGCAGTGAACGAGAAAGACCCCGGCGGCGCTGTTCCAGCAGCCCCGCCAGGGTCTCGAACCCCGGACCGGACCCACCGTGCGGCGGGCCAGGCGATCGAGGTGCGGCACACCAAGGATAGCCCGGCGCTCAGCACGTGATCCGGCTCGGCGTACCCGCGTACCCGAGACCTCGGGTACGCACGTACCCAAAATCGGAGAACAGCCGTCATGACCACCGCTGTCCACACACAGCAACTGACCAAGACCTACCCGGGTGGTGTCACCGCGCTGAGCGGCATGGACATCACCGTCCAGGAAGGCACCGTCTTCGGGCTCCTCGGCCCGAACGGCGCGGGCAAGTCCACCACCGTCAAGATCCTCACGACCCTCGCCCGCCCCGACTCCGGCACCGCCACCGTCGCGGGCCACGACGTGCTGCGCCACCCCGACCGGGTGCGCCGCGCGATCGGCGTCGTGGCGCAGCGGTCCGGCGCCGACCCGGTGGCCACCGGGCGCGAGAACCTCCGACTCCAGGGCAGGCTCTACGGGTTGAAGGGGCAGCAGCTGAACCGGCGGGTGGCCGAACTCCTCGACCGCTTCAGCCTCGCCGACGCCGCCGAGCGGCCCGTGAAGGGGTACTCGGGCGGCATGCAGCGCCGCCTCGACGTCGCCCTCGGCCTGGTGCACCGGCCCGCCGTGCTCTTCCTCGACGAGCCCACGACCGGACTCGACCCGGAGGCGCGCGCCGCGATGTGGGAGGAGATCGGGCGGCTCGCGGGGGACGAGGGGCTGACCATCGTCCTCACCACGCACTACCTCGAAGAGGCCGACCGGCTCGCGGAGCGCATCGCGATCGTCGACCGGGGGCACGTCGTCGTCACCGGCACGCCCGACGAGCTGAAGGGTGAACTGCGCGGTGACGCGGTGCACTTGGAGCTGGCCGAGCCGGTCGGCGAGGCGGGCCGCACGCTGCTGACCGGGGCCCTCTCCGGGCTCTCCGGCGTGCACGAGGTGCTCGTCGACGGGCGGCGGGTCAGCGTGCGCGCCGAGGACGGGGCCGCCTCGGTGCCCGTCCTGCTCGCCGCGCTGGAGCGGAGCGGGGTCGCGGTCGCCGCGGCCACCGTCGCCCGGCCCTCGCTCGACGACGTCTATCTGCGGTACGCGGGGCGGCGGTACGCCGAGGCCGAGGCGGATGCCGCGGCCGGGACCGCGCCCGAGGCCGCCCTGGCCGCCGCGGGAGGTGCGCGATGAGCAACTCCCTCACCCAGACCTGGTACATGACGCAGCGTCAACTGATGGCGGTGGCGCGGCAGCCCGCGTATCTGCTGATCACCCTGATCCAGCCGGTCGTCTGGCTCTTCCTCTTCGGCAACCTCTTCAAGAAGGTCGTCGAGCTGGGCGGCTTCGGCACCTCCTCCTACCTCGACTACCTGGTCCCGGGCGTCGTCGTGATGAGCGCGCTCAGCTCCAGCATGTGGGCGGGCATGGGGACGCTCGAGGAGATCGAACGCGGCACGCTCAACCGCTTCTTGACCACCCCGGTCAGCCGGGGCGCGCTCATGAACGCCAACGTCGTGCACAACGGCATCAGCACCGCCGTGCAGTCCGTGATCATCGTGCTGCTCGGACTGCTCGGGGGCGCCGAGTACCCCGGCGGCGCGGGCGGGATCGTCGTCCTCGTGGTCGCGGCGGTGCTGCTCGGCGCCGTCTTCGGGGCCTTCTCCAACGCGGTGGGCATGCTGGTGCGGCAGCGGGAGTCGATCATCGGGATCAACACGTTCCTGCTGCTGCCGCTGACGTTCCTGTCGTCGGCGTTCATGGCGCCGGCCCAGATGCCCGGGTGGATGCGGCATCTCGCGGACTTCAATCCGCTCAACTGGGCGATGGTGGCGGGCCGTTCGGCGATGTCCTCGCAGCCGGACTGGGGAACGGTCCTCGGCCGGGGCGGGGCGCTGCTTGCTCTCGCGGTGGGGGCTGTGTGGCTCTCCACGCGGACGTTCAGGTCGTACCAGCGCTCCGTCTAGCTGCCGCGGGTTCGTGGGGAACTGGCGGTCCGCTGTGGCTGGTCGCGCAGTTCCCCGCGCCCCTGACGGGGCGCTCCGCTATGCCGCGGTTTCCTGTTCCGCCTCCACCTGCGCGTTCCACTCCCGCTTCGACGCCTGCCAGCCGTCCTCGTTGTGGCCGAGGCGCCAGTAGCCGGAGATGGAGAGGTGCTCGCGCGGGATCTCACGCTCGACACGGAGGTAGCGGCGCAGCTCCTTCACGAACCCGGCCTCGCCGTGCACGAACGCCTGCGGCGTGCCCGCGGGAAAGTCGAGGGCACGCACCGCCTCGACGAGGGCCTCGCCGACGGGGCGCCCGCCCCGGTGCAGCCAGACGACCTCGGCGTCCGTCGTGATCTTCTGCTCCTCCTCGGGGCCCTCGACCTCGATGAACGCATACGCCCGCGCGCCTTGGGGGAGCGCTTCGAGGGCGGCGGCGATCGCGGGCAGGGCGCTCTCGTCGCCGGCGAGCAGGTGCCAGTCGGCCCCGGCCTCCGGGGCGTAGCCGCCGCCGGGGCCGAGGAAGCGGATCGTGGCGCCCGGCCGGACGTCGCGGGCCCACGGTCCGGCGAGGCCCGCGTCGCCGTGGATCACGAAGTCGAGGGCGAGCTCGCGGGTCTCGGCGTCCCAGGAGCGGACCGTGTAGGTGCGGGTCACCGGCCACTGGTCGCGCGGGAACTCCTCGCGGATCCGCTGGATGTCGAAGGGCTCGGGGTAGGTGACGCCCTCGATCGGAAACAGCAGTTTCACGTAGTGGTCGGTGCAGTCGCCCGCCGCGAACGCCGCGAGCCCGTCGCCGGTGAGGGTCACGCGCTGCATGTGCGGGGTGAGCCGCTCGGTGCGCACGACCTGCGCCTCGTGGGCCTTCGGCGCCTTGCGTGCCGGACGTTCTGCCATGGCGGCCTCCCCTGATCCATGATACTTAGGCTTGCCTAAGTTAACACCTCAGTCCGTGAGAGTGGAGAGGAGGCGCTGCAGTGCGCCCCCGAGTCCCCACTGCGCCGCGAGCTCGTCCAGGGCCGCCGGGTCGCGGGGTTCGCGGGGAAGCGCCAGGTCGGCGTCGGGCAGCGGGACGTCGCTCGCGACGCGCACGACCTTCGGCGCGACCGCGACGTACGGCCGGGATTCGTCCAGGCGCTTGCGCTGCGAGGGGGTCAGCTTCGACTTCGGGTCGTCGACCGCGGCCATGATCCCGGCCAGGTCCCCGAACGCGTCCAGGAGCTTGGCCGCCGTCTTCTCGCCGATGCCGGGGACGCCGGGCAGGCCGTCGCTGGGGTCGCCGCGCAGCAGGGCCAGGTCGACATAGCCGGGGCCGTCCACGCCGTACTTCTCGCGCAGCCAGCTCTCGTCGGTGGTCTGGAGCGTGCCGACGCCCTTGAGGGGATAGAGGACGCGGATGCCGCGCTCGTCGTCGACCAGCTGGTACAGGTCGCGGTCGCCGGTGACGATGTCGACCGGGCCGGTGGCGCGGGCGGTGTAGGTGCCGATGACGTCGTCCGCCTCATAGCCCTCGACGCCGACGCGGGCGATGCCGAGGGCGTCCAGGACGTCCTCGATCACCGGGACCTGGGGGGAGAGGGTGTCCGGGGTCTCCTCCGCGTCCGGGCCCTGCTCGACCTCCTCCGCCACCCGGTGTGCCTTGTACGAGGGGATCAGCTCGACGCGCCAGTGGGGGCGCCAGTCCGCGTCCATGCAGGCCACGAGGTCGTCGGGGCGGTGGTCCTGGACCAGGCGGGCGATGAAGTCGAGCAGGCCGCGGACGGCGTTGACCGGCGTGCCGTCCGGTGCCTTCACGGATTCGGGGACTCCGAAGTACGCCCGGTAGTAGAGGGAGGCGGTGTCGAGGAGCATGAGCCGTCGCGTTTGCTGAGTCACGTTCGGCATCATGCCGCACCCCGCTGACAGTCCGGGGCGCCCGGCCGGGGGCGGGCGCGATCGCACGGGAGGCTGCCCGTGCGTGCCCGTTGCGCATCGCGAAACACCCTTCCGGATGTGCAACAAATGTGAGCTGGCGCACTTCTGGGTTTGGCCTGTGTAAGCGAGGGCAGGCGCGCACGCGGAGCGGACCCGGTCGAGATTCAACTATTTGACAGGGCAAGCGGGCAGACCCCGTGCCGGCTCCACGGCCCGCCGGCGGGGGAGGCGGGCCGTCTTCGTTCGACCCGAGAGGTGTATGTGTCCAGGCTGCAGGCCGAGCACTTGTACAAAGTGTTCGGCAGACGACCCGACGATGCGGTGGAGAAGCTCCGTAACGGAGCGGACCGGGAGGAATTGCGCGCGGCCGGCACGACCGCGGCGGTGATCGACGCGTCCTTCTCCGTGAAGCCGGGCCAGATCTTTGTCGTCATGGGTCTGTCGGGATCCGGTAAGTCCACGTTGCTGCGCATGCTCAACGGACTGTCCGAGCCGACCGCCGGGCACGTGCTCTTCGACGGTCAGGACCTGACCGAGCTGAGCCCCCGCGAGCTGCGCGAGGTGCGCTCCAAGAAGATCAGCATGGTCTTCCAGCACTTCGCGCTCTTCCCGCACCGCAGCGTCCTCGAGAACGCCGGCTACGGCCTCGAGGTCCAGGGCGTCCCGCGCGCCGAGCGCGAGAAGCGCGCCACCGAGGCGCTCGAGCTCGCCGGGCTCAAGGGCTGGGAGAAGTCCTGGCCCGACGAGCTGTCCGGCGGCATGCAGCAGCGCGTGGGCCTGGCCCGCGCCCTCGCCACCGACGCCGAACTGCTCCTCATGGACGAGTCGTTCAGCGCGCTCGACCCGCTGATCCGGCGCGACATGCAGGACCAGCTCCTGGAGCTGCAGAAGACGCTGAAGAAGACCATCGTCTTCATCACGCACGACCTGAACGAGGCCATGCGCCTGGGCGAC
Source organism: Streptomyces sp. NPDC059009 (assembly GCF_042740175.1). NCBI lineage: Bacteria > Bacillati > Actinomycetota > Actinomycetes > Kitasatosporales > Streptomycetaceae > Streptomyces > Streptomyces sp. NPDC059009. The sequence goes on from NZ_JBHYJB010000064.1 coordinate 34,851, forward strand.
CAGATCGCCGTCATGCGCGACGGCCGCATCGTCCAGACCGGCAGCGCCGAGGACATCCTGGTCACCCCGGCCAACGAGTACGTGGCCTCCTTCACCCAGGACGTCGACCGCGCCCGGGTGCTGACCGCGGGCGCGATCATGGCCGAGCCGGAGACGGCGTTCGGCACGAAGACCGCCGAGGGCGCCGAACTGCGCACGGCCGACGACGTACTGGCCGCCGCCCCCGCGGCCGTGTCCGTCGACACGCCGATCATCGAGCTGTTCACGCCCTGCTCCACCAGCACCGTGCCGGTCGCCGTGACCGACGGCGACGGCGCCCTCGTCGGCGTCGTGCCGAGCTCCCGGCTGCTCGCCGTGCTCGGTGAGCCGATGACGCCGGAGAGCGAGCCGCAGGACGTGGTCCTGCCGGCCCAGGGCGGTGCCGACAAGGCGGACGAGGCCGGTGCGGCCGACAGCAACGGCGGTACCAAGGTGAGCAAGGTGATCGCCGATGCCTAGGATCCACATAGGCGACTGGGTCGCGCGCGGCGTCGACTGGCTGCGCGACAACTGCGAGTGGCTCTTCGACTTCATCAAGTGGGTCGTCGGCAACGCCTACGACGGCGTCAACGCGGTCCTCACCTCGCCCGAGCCGCTGCTGCTCATGGGCATCTTCGCCGTGCTCGCCTTCTGGCTGCGCGGTCTGCTCGCCGGTGTCCTCGCCTTCGCGGGCTTCGCGCTGATCGACTCGATCGAGCAGTGGGACCCGGCGATGAACACGCTGTCGCTGGTGCTCGTCTCCTGCGTGATCATCTTCGTGTTCGCGCTGCCGATCGGCATCTGGGCGGCCAAGAGCCGCACCGTCAGCGGTCTGATCCGCCCGGTGCTCGACTTCATGCAGACCATGCCCGCCATGGTCTATCTGATCCCGGGCATCTTCTTCTTCGGCGTCGGCCCGGTGCCCGGCATGGTCGCGACCATCGTGTTCGCCATGCCCCCGGCCGTCCGCCTGACCGAGCTCGGCATCCGGCAGGTCGACGAGGAACTCGTCGAGGCCGCAGAGGCGTTCGGCACCCACCCGCGCTCCACCCTGTGGCGCGTCCAGCTCCCGCTGGCGCTGCCCACGATCATGGCGGGCGTCAACCAGGCGATCATGCTGGCCCTGTCGATGGTCGTCGTCGCGGGCATGGTCGGCGGTGGCGGCCTCGGCTCCACCGTGTACGACGGCATCAGCTCCGTCGACGTCGCGCTCGGCTTCGAGGGCGGCATCGCGGTGGTCATCCTCGCGATGTACCTGGACCGCATGACCGGCGCCCTCAACCAGCGGGTCTCGCCGCTCGGCCGGCGCGCGCTCGCCAAGGCCAACGCCGCGCTCGGCGGCCTGAAGATCATGCAGTGGAAGCCGGCCACGCCGGTCGCCATGGTCGGCGTCCTGGTCCTCGCGCTCGTCGCGGGCGGCATGAACGTCTTCGGCAAGGACGACGAGGGCACCAAGGTGTCCGCGGACGTCGGCCACGGCCGCACCGTCAAGTTCGGCTACATCGACTGGCCCGAGGGCACCGCCTCCACCTACCTGTGGAAGAACATCCTCGAGCAGCGCGGCTTCAAGCCCGACGTGAAGGCCCTCGAAGTGGGCGCCCTCTACAACGGCCAGGCGCAGGGCAGCATCGACGTGCAGACCAACTCCTGGCTGCCGGCCACGCACGCCCCGTACTGGAAGAAGTACCAGGACAAGCTCGAGGACTACGGCAGCTGGTACGGCCCGACCTCCCTGGAGATCGCCGTCCCGTCGTACGTCAAGGGCGTCAAGACGCTCGACGACCTCAAGGGCAAGAGCGACCTGTTCAAGGGCAAGATCTACGGCATCGAGCCCGGTGCCGGTGAGATGAAGCTCTACGAGGACAAGGTCCAGAACGAGTACGGCCTCAAGGGCAAGTACGAGCTGGTCAAGTCCAACACCTCGGCGATGCTGGCCCAGTTGGACCGCTCCATCAAGAAGAAGGAGCCGGTCGCGGTCACCCTGTGGTCGCCGCACTGGGCCTACGACAAGTACGACCTGACGAAGCTGAAGGACCCCAAGGGCGCCTTCGGTTCGGGCGACGGCATCCACACCATCGGCCGCAAGGGCTTCGCGGAGAAGGAGCCCCAGGTCGCGAAGTGGCTGAAGGACTTCAAGCTCAGCGAGGCGCAGCTCACCTCCCTCGAGGGCGCCATCCAGGACGCCGGCAAGGGCAACCAGGACCAGGGCGTCAAGAACTGGCTGAAGAAGAACCCGGGCATCGTCGACAAGTTCGCCCCGGTCGCCAAGGACAGCTACACGCCGGGCAAGCAGGCCGGGGCCGCGCCGAACATCGGCTACCCCGCGTGGGACGAGGGCATCGCCGCCACGTACCTGTGGAAGAACGTCCTGGAGAAGCGCGGCTACAAGCCGAAGACCACCAAGCTCGACGTGGGCCCGCTGTTCACGGGCCTGTCCACCGGGCAGGTCGACTTCGAGCTCGACGGCTGGCTGCCGGTCGCGCAGAAGCAGTACTGGGACAAGTACAAGAAGAACCTCGTCGACGTCGGTGCCTGGTACGACAAGACCACGCTGGAGGTCTCGGTCCCGTCGTACGTCAAGGGCGTCAAGACGATGGACGACCTGCGCAAGAACAAGGACAAGTTCAAGGGCAGGATCGTGGGCATCGAGCCGGGGACGGGGCAGATGATGCGCCTCAAGGACAAGGTCCTGCCCGCCTACGGCCTCGACGACTTCGAGGTGACGAGCTCGGGCTCCAGCTCGATGCTCGCCGAACTGGAGCGTGCCTACTCCAAGAAGGAGCCGATCGCGGTCGTGCTCTGGTCGCCGCACTGGGCGTACAAGAAGTACGACCTCCAGCGGCTCGAGGACCCCAAGAAGACCTGGGGTGCCAACAACCAGATCAAGACGCTGGCCCACAAGAGCTTCCCGAAGAAGTACTCGGAGCTCAACGGCTGGCTGAAGAACTGGCACATGAGCCCGGACGACCTGATGAGCCTCGAGCAGGCCGTGCAGAAGGCCGGCACGGGCCATGAGGAAGAGGGCGTCGCGAACTGGGTGGACGCCCACCCGGACATCGTCGACAAGATGGCGCCGGTGAAGTAACCCTCGTAGCGGGGGAGTTCACCGCACACACACGGCAGAGCCCCGTCGCCGGATGGATTCCGGTGGCGGGGCTCCGTCGCGTCCGCCGCCGCGGACGCGCGTTCGTGAGACTGCCTGACGCTACGTCAGAACTTCTTGCACAGAAGGTGCTTCTTCTGTACGAAGGCGTTCTTCACCTTCTTGGTGTCCTTGGCGATGATCTTGTACGTGATCGCCCGCTTGCCGGTCGGCGTGTAGCGGACCGTGAACAGCCAGCCCTGGGTGCCGCCGAAGTCGTGGGTGTAGACGTGGTGGCCCTTGCCCGGGGTCTTGAACTTGTGGATGACGTGGCCGCCGGCGAAGGACGAGATGATCACCTGCTGGCCCTTGCCGCAGCGCTTGGTGCCGCTCTCGGACTCGGTGGCGTGGGCCGCGGAGCCGGGGATCAGGGCGGCGGCCGCGCAGGCGGCGAGCAGGACGGTGGTGAGCTGCTTCTTCATGTCCGGATCACAGTCCCGTCTTGCTGCAGTAGGCGTACACCTTCACGAGGGCCTTGGTGTTCTTGCCCGGCAGCGACGTCACCTTCCAGTACACGTCCTTGCGCCAGGTCGGCATCTTGCGGATGCCGATGGTGCCGTCGCTCGCGTTCCAGTAGTGCTGGGAGTGCAGCTTGCCGCCCGGGCTCTTCCACGTGAAGCGGTACTTGAGGGCCGCCTTGATGGAGACGAAGACCGTCTCGCCGCGCTTCGCGCAGGACTTGACGCCCTTCTTGGAGTGGAACCCCTTGACCTTGGCGGCCTGCATCTCCTTGGCGGCCTTGGCCGTCTTGGCCTCGGCCGTCAGGGCGGCGGGCCCCGCGCCCTCCGGGGTGGCGGACGCGCTGCCGATCGCCATCGGGGTGAGCGCCGCGCCGGCCACGGCGGCGGCACATACGCCGAGGCGTATGCGGTGCTTGCGAGTGAGCATGATTCCTTCCTGGTGCTCTTCCTGGTGCGACGTCAGTCGAGCGCGGTCGCGCGGGCGCCGGGATCTCAGGGGCAGATCTTCTTCGCCTTGGAGGTCTTGGCGAACTCGTAGACCAGCTTGTGCTTCTTGTTGAAGGCGAGCGTCCAGACCTTGAGCTTCCACTTCTGGCAGTGCCTGCCCGACATCTGCGCCGACGTCTGCGCGTCCGCGTAGCGCTTGCCCTTGGGGCCGTTCGCGTTGAGGTGGTCGACCACCTTGCCGTTGCGGTACAGGGTCAGGACGTTCTTGACCTTGGTGACCTTGGACGCCTTCGAGCAGCGCACCGAGACGTTGCCGACCACCACGGTGGTGCGCACCGGGTGGTAGAGGTGCCGCTTCAGCTTGCACTTCTTGGCCTTGGCGGTCGCGGTCACGCCCTGTGCCGACGGGCTCCCCGCTGCCTCGGCCTGAGCGACTCCGCCGGCAAGGACGGCGAGGGAGGAGAGGGCGGCGACGGCCGTCATCCGCCCATGGTTTCCGGCCACTTGGGGATCCCCAATCTCGCGAAAAATGAACGACCGCCGCAAGGTATTACGTGTAACGGACGCTCGGTATTGGCCGAAGGGGCAATGCCTCAAAGGGATGTCGGGGCCGGGAGCGCTCGCGCGCCCTCACGGGGCCTTCGCTGTGTGCGCGTCGTAATAGCAAATCCGGTGCTTTGGCCGGAGTTTGCGCTCTTTGTCCCGACTGGTGACCGACGCCGGAGGCGCTCGCGGGCGCCTCCGGCCGCTATCTCAAATCTACCTCAAATACCGGCGTTGGTTGGCCCACAGCCAGTCAACATGCCTGGCAGGGGGCGGCAGATGGCCACTAATCGCGACATTGTGGAGTTGTTGATTCCGGGGAGTTCCGGGGCCCGTCCTGATGGCGTAACGAGTTTCATGAGGCTCTCATCTCATGTGGCTGACGAGGCCCGCCGATCCGCCGCCGCGACGATCGTCGCTGTCCAGGAGGGGTCGACCCCGGCCTCCTTGGCCGCGTCATCCAGTCGTCGCCACAGGTGAACCTCGGTCCACGCGGCGTAGCGGCGGTGCGCGGTGGCGGCCGGGACGCCGAACATCGCCGGGAGCTGACGCCAGGCGCAGTCGCTGGTCAGCACGTACACCACCGCTGTCAAGACGGCGCGCTCATCGCGCGGAGCCGTACCGCCGCCCTGGGGGCGCGCGGCGAACGGAGGCAGCAACGGACGTGCCAAATCCCATAGTTGGTCGGATACGAGGCGTCGGGAAAGCTCACTGGTCACACCGGACATCATGCCGTAACCGAGTGCCACGTGAGACGGAATTGTGGGCTCACTAGTGCGAACTCCCTGCCATACAGTGCTTGTTGCAGCACATACAACGGGGAACGGGGAACGGGGAAAGGTGACAATCGCTGTGACAATTCAGGACACGGAGCAAGGGCACCTCTGCAACGAGTCTCTGGACGGGCTGGACGCGCTGGAAGCGCACTGTCCGTGCCGGTCCGCACTCCACTCGACCGTGGCACCCCCGGCCGTCAGCGATCTGACGGTCCGTGAGCGGGAGGTGCTGCTGCTTCTGGGAGCGGGGCTGCCGAACCCCGTGCTCGCCCGGAGGCTCGGGATAGCGGAGCGGACCGTGAAGGCTCATGTCGCGCGCATCATCGGCAAGCTGGGGCTGCACACCCGCCTCGACGCCGTCGTCGTCGCCGTGGTCCACCACGACCTGCTGTGCCCGGACGCGGGGGCCACGGCCTAGAGGACGGAGCGGGCACTGCCCTTTGGGGCAGTGCCCAAAGATCCACTACCCCCGGTGACCGCTCGTTCATACGCTCGATGCGCCCTCATCAGAGGCACATCGAAGAACGGGGATCACCACATGCTCACTACGCGCATCACCGTCGCGTCGCTCGCCGTGGCGGGCGTCCTGGCCACGGGCTCGGGCGCGGTCGCCACGGCGGCGCCGGAGTCCGGCCACACGGTGACGGCGTCGGCCGAGGCGGCCAAGGCGCCCAGCCCGGCCAAGATGAAGCGCCTGTACACCCTGACGCGCTCTTCCAAGACGAGCCTCAAGGACTGGCGTCAGACGCGGAAGCTCGCCAAGGCGGGGATCGACCGCTGGAACTTCCGCTGGGACACCGACTGGTGCACGAAGCTCGTCGACCAGCCCGGCGGCTTCGACTTCCGGCTCTCCTGCGCGCGGCACGACTTCGGCTATCGCAACTACAAGACGCTGATCGGCAAGAAGGCGTTCGCGGGCTCGAAGCACGAGAAGCGCGTGGACAAGGCGTTCTACTTCGACATGCTGCAGCAGTGCAAGGTCGAGCCGAACAAGACCTCGGCGCAGCGCGAGAAGTGCCGCGCGACCGCGAAGAAGTACTACAAGAGGGTCAGCTGAGCGAGCGGACCGCGCAGCCGCGCGAGCGGGGCCGGGCCGCCGAGTGGGCGGGACCGGACGCTGAGCGGGCGGGGCCCGGGCAGCTGAGCGGGCGGCGCCAGTGGTGCGGCTGAGCGGGCGGCGCCAGTGGTGCGGCTGAGCGGGCGGCGCCAGTGCGGCCGTCCCCGCGCCCGCGGGCCGGTCGTCGTCGTGGACGTCGACCGGGATCCGGGAGGACGGCCGCTCCCGCGCCCGCGGGCGGGTCGCCGACCTGCGTACCGCTGAGAGCCGACCCGCGCATCGTGCCGTGCGGGGTGGGCCTCGCCATGTTCCATGTGGCGAAGCCCACCCCGCACGGCGTTCCGGTGGGCCGTCGTCGCTCCTTACGCTCGACAGCGCCCGCCACCGAAAGTCACCCCCGCTCCATGCCCCGCCGCCCCCACCCCCTCTCCCGGCCCGGCCGTCAGCCCGGCCTGCCGGAGCCGGCGCCCGCCGCGCCCCTCGTCGCCCTGGTGCTCGCGCTCGCCGTCGCCCTGGTGCTGTGCCAGATACCGAACGCCGGGGCCGCCCCCGCCTCCCCGGCCACCGCCCTCCTCGCCGCGCTCGCCGGGGACGTACGGGACGCCGACGGGGTCCGCTACGACGCCCGTGACGACACCGGCCGCACCATGGACGCCGCGCAGGTGGCCCAGGCCCCCGACGGCAGCTACCTCGCCGTCTACCACACCCTCCTCGACGACGGCCGCTTCCACGCGGCGGTCGCCACCTCCACCGACCTGCGCCACTGGCAGCGCCGCCACGACTTCGGCCCCGGCACGCACCAGGCGTCGCTCGCGCACGACGGCCGGGGCGGCTACGTCCTCGCGTACGAGAAGGACCCCCGCAACCACATCGCGGTCCGCGGCTACGAGGATCTGGCGGCCCTCCTGGCCGGGCGGGCCCGCGACGCCTACGACGCGCCGCGCACCCTCTCGCGCTGCGCCGAGGGCACCCCCGCGATCACCGCCGTGCGCGGCGACACCGTCGAGCTGACCGGCCACTACCGCGCGAACTGCGACACCGACCGGCAGCTGCGCGCCACCCTCACCGGCTTCCGCACCTGGCACGCCGCCCCGGACCACCGCCTCGACCGGGCCCTGGAAGCCTGGGGCAACAGCGGCAACATCGGGGACCGGTCCGGCGTCGAGCTGGACGGGCGGCCCGTCGTGTTCATCGAGGGGCAGCGCTGGCGCGGCGACTTCGGCAGCTGGCGCACGTACGCGTACGACCCCGCGGGCGGCCGGGCCGACCGGATCGGCATCCGCACCCACGGGGGAAGCGACGCCTTCGCCAACCCCTCGGCCACCCTGCTCACCGCGCCGGGCGGCCAACCGGCGCTGCTGGTCAGCGTGTTCATACCGGGGGAGGGATCGGCCCCCGGGGAGGCCGGTCAGCTGCTCTACTGGCGTGAGCTCTAGTACGCCTCGGGCGAAAGCTCTAGTACCTGGCGAGTGAAACCAGGCAAAACCGTTTGGCGAACATGCGTAGGGTGCATTGAACCCATCAGGGCCGAGCGACGGACCACGGTGGCCGGGACCGGTGGACCGAAGCGCAGAAGGGAGCCGCAGCGATGGACGAGAACAAGGAGACCCCCCGGGTCGGCTCCGCCGTCCGGCGGCGCCGCCGCGAGCTGGAGCTCACCCTCGCCGTTGTCGCCGAGCGCAGCGGCCTCTCCGTGCCCTTCCTCAGCCAGGTGGAGAACGAGCGGGCGCGGCCCAGCATGCGCTCCCTCCAGGCCGTCGCCGACGCGCTGCGCACCACCGCGGTCGAGCTGCTCGCCGCCGCCGACCCCGCCTGCTCCGTCGACGTCGTCCGCGCCGGTGAGGCGGGGGACGGCGGCGGCCCCGCGCACTTCTCGCCCGACGCGAAGCTGCGCGGACTGATCCGTGGGCACCACCAGATGCAGGCCCTGGAGTTCACCGGCGACCACGACGAGGGCCGCGAATTCCAGCACCGCAACGACGAGTTGATGTACGTCGTCGAGGGCGGCGTCGAGGTGGAGGCGGAGGGCCGGGCCTACCACCTGGGTCCCGGCGACTGCCTCTATCTGACCGGTGGGGTGCGGCACCGCTGGCGGGCCGCGAGCGCGGACACCCGGGTCCTGGTGGTGGCCGTCGGCGACCACATCGAGGCCGTGGACGACACCCGCCGCTGAGGCCGAGGCCACCGTGAACGACACCCGCCGCTGAGGCCGAGGCCGCTGTGGACGACACCCGCTGCTGAGGAGGAGCTCCCCCGTGCCAGGCCCAGGCGTCCCGCGCGTCGTCTCCCTCGTCCCCTCTCTCACCGAGGCGGTCGCGGTGAGCGCGCCGGGTGCGCTGGTCGGGGCCACGGAGTGGTGCAGTCACCCGGCCGGCCTCGACGTCGTGCGGGTGGGCGGCACGAAGAACCCGGACGTGCCGGGCATCGTGCGCCTCGCCCCGGACCTGGTGATCGCCAACGAGGAGGAGAACCGCGCCCCCGACCTGGCGGACCTGCGCGCGGCGGGCCTCGACGTCCTGGTGACCGAGATCCGCACGCTCGACCAGGCACTGGGCGAACTGTCCCGGGTCCTCACGGCCTGCGGCGCGAACCGCCCGGAGTGGCTGGACCGGGCGGCGGCATCCTGGTCCCAACTCCCCGTCCCCAATGACCACTTGAGAGCAGCGATCCCCATCTGGCGCCGCCCCTGGATGGTCCTGGGCCGCGACACCTTCGCCGGCGACCTCCTGCACCGCCTGGGCATCGACAACGCCTACGCGACCCACGCCGAGCGCTACCCCCGCATCCCCCTGGACCAACTCCACTCCGAGCAACTCGACTTGGTGGTCCTCCCCGACGAGCCGTACCGCTTCACGCGCGACGACGGCCCGGAGGCGTTCCCCGCCGGGCTGCCGGTCGCGCTGGTCAGCGGGCGTCATCTCACCTGGTACGGGCCGTCGTTGGCGGAGGCGCCGGGGGTGCTCAGCGAGGCGCTGCGAGCAGCTTTCCGCTGACGAGACCGCGGGCCGTCTGGACGAGGGCCGTGGCCGCTGCGAGGACCAGGAAGGCGTACAGGGCGACCGCGAGCCAGTCGTAGGCCGTCAGGCCGGTGTGCTTGCCGAGGCCCTCGGCGCCGGTGACGCAGGTGCCTACGGGGAAGGTGAAGGCCCACCAGGTCATCGCGAAGCCCATGCCCTGGCGGCGGGCGCGCACCACCATGGCGAGCGCGAGGGCCAGCCACATCAGGGCGAATCCCATCACGGGCACGCCGTACAGGACGGCGAAGACGGTGAAGCCCTGGTCGAGCGGGGCGGGGACCACGCCGGGGGCGAGGTCGGCGAACTTGTTGGTGGCGGTGGTGGACTGGCCGAGCGGGCCGAGGACCAGGAACAGGGTCGGGGTGAGGGCGAGGGGCAGCGCGGGTCCGGTGACCAGGCGGGCGAAGATGATCGGCAGCATCACCAGGGTGGCGAGCAGGCTGAGCCCGAACATCGCCACGCAGGCGTACAGCATCGTCTGCTGTGCCTGGCCGGCCGGAAGGTGCGGGATCAGCAGCGGGCCGAGGGCCGCCGAGACCATGGGGGCTACGACGGGGAGCAGCCAGACCGGCGACGCCTGGTCCGCGGCGATCTTGTGGCGGGCCACCATCAGATACGGGATGGCCACGGCGGCCGCGAGCCCGATGAGGGTGCCCGCGATGAACAGGACGGTGTCGAGGGCGACGGCGGCGGTCGTGCCGATCCAGTCGACGCCCACGATCATGGTGCCGCCGCCGACCGCGAGCAGGGCCATCGACAGACAGCCGTAGAAGGGGGCCATCGTCGGGTCGAGGAGGTGGGCGCGGGCCTGGTCGCGGTGGTGGCGCCAGTGCAGGGCCCGGGCGCCGAGCAGGGTGGTCAGCATCAGCAGAGACAGGGCCCACACCACCGTGCACGCCGTGCGCAGGCCCGGTACGTGCACCGGGAGGGCGGCGCCGGCGTTGGCGATGATCGCGGTGCCCATGACGGAGGCGTACCAGTTGGGGCCGAGGTGGCGGACGGCGGGGGCGCGGGTGCCGACGCGGGTGCGGGCGGCGGCGCCGAGGGGCTGGGATGCTGCGGTGACCATGACTCCACGGTGATCCCCTTTCGGGCGGCCCGCCAGGGACCACTCGTCTATGAGGTCATAAAGTGGACTTATGAGTGAGGCGAATCGGGAGGGCAATGGCGGAGCACCGGCTGCGGCTGGGGCTGAGGCTGAGGCGGGGGCTGCGGTGGTGATGCCGGTGTCGGTTCCGGTTCCGGTTCCGGTGTCCTCGCTGTCCCATCGGGTGCCGGACCTCGGCGCGCTGGAGCTGCTGCTCGCCGTGGCGCGCCTGGGCAGCCTGGGGCGGGCCGCGCGGGAGCTGGGCATCACCCAGCCCGCGGCCAGCAGCCGCGTCCGGTCCATGGAGCGCCAGCTCGGCGTGGCCCTCGTCGAGCGCTCCCCGCGCGGCTCGCGGCTGACCGACGCGGGTGCCCTGGTCACGGACTGGGCGCGGCGTGTCGTGGAGGCGGCGGAGGCGTTCGACGCGGGGGCGCAGGCGTTGCGTGACCGGAGGGACTCGCGGCTGCGGGTCGCGGCGAGCATGACCATCGCGGAGTACCTGCTGCCGGGCTGGCTGATCGCGCTGCGCGCGCAGCGCCCCGACACGGCGGTGTCCCTGCTCGCCGGGAACTCGGCGGTGGTCGCGGAGCGGGTGCTGGGCGGCGAGGCCGACCTGGGCTTCGTCGAGGGCCTGACTCTTCCGTCGGGTCTCGACTCGGCGGTGATCGGGCACGACCGGCTGATCGTGGTGACGGCGCCGGACCACACGTGGGCGCGGCGCCGAAAGCCGTTGGGTGCGGGGGAGTTGGCGGATGCGCCGCTGATTCTCCGGGAGCAGGGTTCGGGTACCCGGCAGGTCCTGGACGCGGCGCTCGGCGGTCTTGCCCGTCCGCTGATGGAGCTCTCCTCCACGACGGCGGTCAAGGCGGCGGCGGTGAGTGGGGCGGGTCCGGCGGTTCTGAGTGAGCTGGCGGTGGGTGAGGAGCTGTCGGCTCGTCGGCTGGTGGAGGTGCCGTTGGACGGTGTGCGGCTGGGGAGGGCGCTGCGGGCTGTCTGGCCGACGGGGCAGCGGCCGGTGGGGCCTGCGAGGGATCTGCTGGGGCTGACGCGGGGGGTGGGGTGAGGCGTTGCCCTGCCGGGGGCTTCTTCCCCAACCCCGCCCCTTCCCGAAACGGCGACTCCGTCGCCCCTGGGCGGGCCTTCCTGGGGCTTCGCCCCTAGACCCCCTTTTCGGCGCTGAACGCGCCTCGTCCTCAAACGCCGGACGGGCTGAAAGGCCAGCCCCTGCGGAGGCTGGAGGGGCTGTCCCCGTGCCGGGGGGCGGGCGGGAGTGGGGGACGGGCTACCGGTCTTGGGGCAGGGCAGGGCAGGGCAGGGCAGGGCAGGGGGGACGGGCTGCAGACGCGCTACCGGTTCTGGTGTGGGGTGGGTTGGGCGGGAGTGGGGGACGGGTTGCAGGCGCGCTACTGGTCCTGGGGTGGCGCGGGGAGTGGGCGGGAGTGGGGGACGGGCTGCAGACGCGCTACCGGCTCTGGGGTGGGGATGAGGTTGGGCGGGAGCGGGAGCAGGGGACGGGCTGCAGGCGGGGGACGGCGTGAGGGGTGGGGACGCGGCGGTATGTCCGCCCGCAGTACAGCACCCCGCCCAAGTCAGTACTCGTGTACTCGTCCGGCGCCCCCGGCTTTTCGAGGACGGACATACCGCCGCGTGCCCCCCCCCCCCCCCCCCCCCCCCCCCCCCCCCCCCCCCCCCCCCCC
>NZ_JBHYJB010000065.1:0-5299 GCF_042740175.1 Streptomyces sp. NPDC059009
CGGCGGCGGTCCGGAGGTCCGGTGTTCTCGGCCGACCGGCGTGCCCGGACGTCCGGCCGGCTCCCGCGCCGAACCGGCTCAGACGTCCAACTCTCCCTCGATGCGCTTGAGTTGGTGGCGGGCCATCGCCAGGTTGGCCGTGCTCTTGTCGAGGGCCAGGTAGAGGAACAGGCCGTTGCCGTTGCGGGATTGGAGGAGGCGGATGAGGTGGTACTGCTCGTTGAGCGTGATGAGGATGTCCTCGATCTCTCCCTTCAGGCCGAGCATCTCCATGGTGCGGGTCTTGGCACGGACGACGTCGGTGTTCCCGGCCGCCGCCACGGACAGGTCGAGATCCTTGCTTCCGCCGAGGGTGCCGAGGGCCATGCCGCTGTTGTAGTCGACGAGGGCCGCTCCCAGCGTGCCCTCGATCGAGGTCATGGCTTCCTTGAGAGCGGTTTCGGTGTTGTACATGTGGCTGTTGCTTCCTTTGCGTCGGTTGGTTTGGCGTGCCTGGGGAGGCGTCATGGAGTGCCTCTTTCCGGTGGGATGTGCGGGGTTGGGGGATACGGGGACGGCGCTGCTCACAGGGCCTGGAGGGCGCTGCGCAGCCGGAGGAGCAGGTCCGTGTCGGGCGGGGCGAAGGCCATGCCCGACGACGGCTGCTCGGAGGCGGGCGACAGGGTGGCCGGAGGGGCCGGGGCGGCCGGAGGAGCCGGGGCGGCCTCGGGAGACCGGGGGACGGCGGGAGGCGCGACGCTCTCGGGCGACCGGCGGACGGCGAGAGGCGGGACGGCCTCCGGCTGCCGTGCGGCGGTGGCGGGCGGAGCGGCCTCCGGCTGCCGTGCGGCGGGCGGCGGTGGGGCAGGGAGGTCCACGAGCCCCGCGCGGGCGAGGCGGTGCAGATCGAGCAGGACGTGGAAGGCGGGGCGGCCGAGGAGCCGGGCGAGCTGGGCCGGGGTGCGGGTGCCGTCGGCGAGTTCGAGCAGCGCGTGCCGGCGCGGCGGCACGAGGGTGCCCGGCGGGGGCGGGCGCCGCAGTGGCTGTGCGGTGCCGCTGGACAGGTCGGGTGCCAGGCCGTCGAGAAGGAGTCGGCGGCGCCGGGTCTCCTCCTCGACCCGCGCCGCCGGCAGAGGGTTCGGGACGCGGATCGCCGGGGCCGCTCCCGCGCGGAAGGACGGGGGTTCGGTGCTGGGCGCGAGGGCGAAGAACGCCGCGTCCAACACGGCGGTCAGCAGGCAGACTTCGAGCTCGCCGCAGGAGACGCGGCCGCTGTCGACCAGGAGCCGGGCGAGCGGGCGGCGCGGTCCGGAGCGCGACAGGAGCCGGTCCCAGTCCGTGCGCGGCAGCCGGTCGCCGGCCGTGAGCAGGACGTCGATGCCGGGGGCGGCGGGGCTCTCGGCGTGGACGACCCCGCCGTCGGCGAGGTAGAGGGTTCCGGTGGCGAACCGCAGCGCTCCGGTGGCGCGTTGCCGGGCGTGGCGCAGGAGCGGGGAGAACCGGGTGGGCAGGGGGGCTTCCGGGGCGGGGGCGAGTGTCGTCATTCGAGGACCAGGTGTTCGGCGGCCTTGTGCAGGCGCAGGCGGGCGACAGCGAGGTTGCCTTGGCTCCGGTCGAGCCACAGGTGCAGGAAGACGCTGGTGTCCCGGGCGGTGTCGACGAAGCGCAGCAGGTGGTAGTTGGTGCGCGTGGTGACCATGAGGTCCTCCACGACGGCGCCCCTCGCCGCGCGCCCGGGGGCGGGGTTCGGGGGCGCGGGGGCGCCTTTCGGGCGCTCGCGCGGATGCACGAGCGTGGCGGCAGCGGCGGGCACCGCGGTCACGTCGTTCACGGCGGTCACGTCGTTCACGGCGGTCACGTCGTTCACCGCGGTCACGGCGAGCTGGAAGGTGGTGAACTCCGCTGCGATGCGGGCCAGTTCGGCCGTCTCCGCCGTGGTCTTCTCCGGCAGCCCGTGGGGCGGATTCCCGGCGGCGCCGAGCGCGAAGCCGGACGTCCAGTCCACGAGGGACGCGCCGCGCGCGCCCGGCAGGGCCATGAGTTCACACAGACATGCGTCAATACCCGGCACTTGGTGCCCCCTCCCCGGTGATACGCCACGGTCAGCGCCTCGCCGTGACGCGGAGGTTATGCAGAGAGCGGGGCCCTCCGGGGCAACTGGCGCCTTCCAGCGCAACATGCCCGCGGTTGACGGACACGTGTCCGGTCATGCCCCCTTCCGTGCCGCAAAGGGTCACCACGGCGGACGCGACCCCGCGCGCGGACCGGACGGCACCGCGCTCGCCGACGGTGTGCGCGCTCCCGGCCCGCACACCGCCGCACACCGCGCCACAGGGTGCCCGACCTGCCCCGACGGGAAGAAGCGACCCGCGTACGGGGGTCCGCCACGGCTCCTCGGGACGGGGCGCGAGGGGCCCTGGAACCACCGATCAGAAAGCGGCCCGGGAGCACCAGGCCCCGCCACCTTCCATCACATTGCGTGAGCGGGGCGGGGTGCGCCTCGCCGGTTGGTAGACATACCCCCGCGATGCCGGAGACCGGCATGCGCACGCAACATCTGACACACCCTCAACCTGCCTGTGCGAGCTGGCTGTTGCACCGCGTCACGGTGCACTTCCGCCCCCGCCGGCGGCTGAGGGCCGGGCAAGGGGCGGGAAGCGATGACGGACGTGCGTGGGCTGGTCGATCCGGCAGGATACGGGACCCTCGCGCGCGCCCTCGCCGAGTGCGCGTCCACCGCCGCCACCGCCCGCATCCGGGTCACGGGGCGCCCGGGCGGCGTCTTCCATCTGCGCGAGGGGCGCGTGATCGGCGTGGACAGCCCCGGCGCACCCGGCCTGGAGGCGCTGCTGCTGCGCTCGGGGCGGGTCGGCGAGACGGAGTGGGCGGCGGCACTCGCCGGGCGGGACACGGATCGCGGGGCGGACCTCGGGCCGAACCCCGGGCCGGAGGCCGGGCTTGTCGCGCGCGGGCACATGGGCGCGGCCGAGCTGCGGGTGCTGTCCATGATGGCCCGGCACGACGCGGCGTTCGCGGTGACGGCGGGCGAACTGACCGAGTGCACCACGGACTTGGGCACGGACGGCACACTCCCGCTCGGCGCCGCGTCGGACGGCTCGACCGACGCGCCCGGCGACCACCGCGCCGACACCCCCCACAACCGGCTCTCCGACGCCCGCCACGACCTCCTCACCGCCGCCCGCTGCGGCGACGAACCGGCCCGCCTGCTGCGCGAGACCCGCAGGCGCCTGGCCGCGCTCGCCGCGTTCCCCCACCCCGTACGGCCGGACCGCGACCGGATGGTGCCCGCCACCGACCAGCTGCCGCCGCCGAGCCTGCCCGCCGTACGCCGGGAGATCCTCAGTCTCTGCGACGGGCGGCGCACGCCCCGCGACATCGCCTTCGCCACCGGCCGCGCGCTCTACTCCGTGACCGTCGAGACCGCGCGCATGCTCGCCGAGCGGCTCCTCGTCCGCGCCAGCCGCGACGCTCCCCCGCCCTGGCCGCGCGAGCGCGCACCGCTGCCCGCCCTCTCCCGCCGCGGCCCCGGCGACCCCGGCGGCCCCGCCTCCCCGGCCTCCCCTGCCGGGCAGGCCCCGCCGGCACCGGGCGCCGAGCGGGACCGGCTGCCCCGCCGCGCCCCCGGTGCCAGCGGCTTCACCGGCGCGCCCACCGAACGCCCCCCACGCACACCAGCACACCGACGCCAAGGGAGCCCAGCGAATGGACCATGAAGAACTCACCGCGTACCTGCGGGAGTTGCGTGAGCGGTGGGCGGGGGTGACCGACTCGGCGGTGGCCGCCGTCGACGGGCTGCTCATCGCGGCCGACACGCAGGAGTCCCTCGACGCGGAGAAGCTGGCCGCGCTGGCCGCCGCCGAGCTCGGCCTGGCACGGCGCGTGACCACGGCCACCGACCGGGGCGCGCTGCGCCGCGCGATCTGCCACGGCAGCCAGGGCCCCGTGGCCATCTACGCCGTCGGCGACACGGCGGTCCTGGTCGTCCTCGGCGACGAGGGCCTCGACCTCGTCCGCCTCCACCAGGAGTCCAAGGCCATCGTCGACCGCGTCGACGCCCTCCTCACAGACAAGGCATGAACACCATGGCGACCAAACGCATCCCCCAGAACTTCTCGGACCAGTGCGTGGCGCTCACCAAGACGCTGCGCGCGGAGACCCCGGACTGCCTCGCCAGCGGCGTCGTCGACATGTCGACCGGCATGCTGCTGGCGTACGAGACCGTCGACAGCCACCCGCCGGAGGTGCTCGACCTGCTGGCGGGCGCGACGCTCGACCTGTTCCAGGGGCGCACCGTCATCATGATCGAGGACGTCTTCAAGGAGCGCAGGGGCGTCACCAACGATCAGCACTACTTCCAGGAGATCCTGGTGAACAGCGACCACCTCACTCACCTCTTCATCCGCATGAACCAGCGACAGGACGTCGTCGCCGTGGCCGTGTGCCGCAAGTCGGTGAACGTGGGGATGCTGTTCGCGCAGTGCCGCCGCGTGGTCAAGGAGTTCACCGGCCTGTGAGGTCCTGAGGGGAGCCGCCCCCCGGGAGGCGGCTCCCCTGCCCGTGGCGCAAACACATCCCTGTGACCAACGCCCCTGCACCAAACGCCAGTTACCTGTGGCGCACCGGCACTCCGGCAGTGCATGGTGGAACGGAGTCGGCGCGACACCGTGCCGCACGGAGCCCGTTCCCGGGCTCAACCGCAGGGAGTGGTGGACATGTCTGCGAACCTCCGGCGCATGTGCGCCTACGCACGCGGCAAGTGATCCCGGCCGGCCGCGCCGACCGCCGACGCACCCCCCTGCTCCAGAACATCGCGATCACTGATCCCGAACCCCTCTGCCCCGCCTGACCGTTCGGCTCCGATCGCCCTCTCGTGCATCGCCTCCATCGGCCTCCGGCCCTTCCGGATCCGTAGCTCTGCCGGATCCGCATCCGCCCGGACCAGCTCTCGCTCCGGCCAGCCCCTGGAGGATCGCCATGACCACCACACTGATCCAACTCGCCGTCGTCACGCCCCAGATCCTGCTCGTCGCCGTGATCGTGCTCGCCACGACCTTCCTTCTCGCGCTCTGCATCGCGCTCCGCGGCACCGCCCCCGAGGAGCGCGCGACGGTCTTGCGCGCGTTCGCCCAACTGCTGCCCGTGCGGCGCAGATAGACACAGATGGACGCAGATGGACGCAGCTGGGCGCGGAGAGCGGGCAGCGGGAGAGGGGCGCCTCCGACTGGATGGGGCCCGCCCGGGGGGGGGGCGCCGCCGCCGGCGGAGAGGCCGGCCCGGAAGATCCCGGACACCCCGGGGA
>NZ_JBHYJB010000065.1:5309-46064 GCF_042740175.1 Streptomyces sp. NPDC059009
CAACCTGTAATGCCTTATTTTAGTGGTTTGGTGGGGTGTGTTTTTGTTTATAATTGCCGGCGTCGGGGTGGGCGGTCTCGTTGCGGGTGTTCGCGGCCCTCCCTGGTCGGCGGCGCCGCCTCGGTCGCAGAGGCCGACCCTGACGATCCCGTACACCCGGGTGATGACCTCCACCCCCGCGCGTAGCACTCCAGTCGTACGGCAAAGCCCATACGCGGACGGATTCGGCGCACCCCCGGCCCCTCGTAACTTCTTGATCGGAACCACAAAGTTGATCGAGAGGGCCATGGGTTGATGTACGGCAAGGCATTCGCGCCCGAGTACCAAGGCGAGCTGAGTGCGGAGCTCGGTGTGAACTCCTCCTACGAGGACGTCCTGGCGACGGCGGGCCGGGCCCGCGCCGAGGCGGCCACGCCCTTGGACAGAGCCCGTGCCGCCCTGGCGGTGGCCGAGGCCAACCGGCGCCTCGGCCGGGCTGCGGAGGCTCGGGCCGCCTGGCGCGAGAGCTACCGCAGCGCGCGCACCGCGGGGGACTCGGGCGCGATGGCCTGGGCGCTGTGGAGCGGCGGCACCCTGGCCCGGCAGTGCGGCGCGCTGCCGCTGGCCCGCCGGCTGCTGACGTGGGCGGTCGCGCTGGCCTCGGGCAGCGGTGACCGGCTCGCGCACGGCTACTCGCTGGCGGGGCTCGCCGAGACCGGCCGCATCCAGGGCGACTATGCGGCGGTCGCCGAACTGCACGAGCAACTCCTGGAGCAGGGGCGGGCGCACGGGGAGGCGCGCCACATGGTGTGGGCGATGTCCGGCATCGCCCAGATGCACCGCAACACCGGTGACTACGCGCGGGCCCTCGACCTCTTCGAGGAGTCGGCGCGCATCGCCACCGAGGCGGACGACGCCCGGGGCCGCGCCTGGTCGCTGCGCGGTGTCGCGGACATCCTGTCGCTGCGCGGCGAGCCGGACCGGGCCCTGGCCCTGCTCACGGAGGCCGAAGTGGTGTGCCGCGCCATGGATCTGGCCGGTGCGCTCGCCTACAACCACAAGATGCGCGGCAACATCCTCTACCGGGCCGGGTGGTACGAGGCCGCCCGCGTCACGTACGGGATCGCCCTGGAGGAGTTCGGCGCGATGGGCGAGCCGCGGGGTGCGGCGCTCTCCCGGCTCGGTCTCGCCAAGTCCCGGGCCCGCCTCGGCCGCGACCGGCAGGAGACGCTCGCCGAACTCGCCGACCTGGACGAGACGTTCGCCCGCATCGGCCTGAAGGGGGCACGGGAGACGGTCGCCGCGTTCCGGGCCGAGGTGATGGCCGAGGCGATGCCGGAGCAGCCCGCGTCCGCTGCCAGGGCGGCCGCCTGACCGCGGGCCCGCCTGACCGCCGGTCCGTACGGCTGCCGGTCCGTACGCCTGTCGGTCGGCCCGGCCGTGGACCCGGGATTGTCAGTGGTGGGTGCGACCATCGCTCGCATGATGGAAACGGCTGGCGCGAGCCACGACTGGCGGGGATTCCTCACGCGGTGGAGTGAGGAGTGGGCGGACGGATGCGCTCCGGACGACGTGCGGGGCGAGGGCGACGAGGAGGCGCGACGCGCGCGATGGCTGGGCTTCGCGCCCGCCCCGGACGCGCGCATCGCGGCCCTCGAAGCGCGCGTCGGGCACCGACTGCCGCCGTCCTTCCGGTCGTTCCTGGAGGTCACCGACGGCTGGCGGCACGCGGGCTGGTTCGTGTGGCTGCTCGCGGGCGCGGAGACGACGGACTGGCACGACGACGCCGCGGGCCTCGCCGAGATCTTCCAGGAGGACCTGGAGGAGGACGCGACACAGGAGGAGATCCTGGAGGCCACCGTCTGGACCCGCGCGCTCGAACTGGCGGTGGAGTCCGACGCCGTGAGCGTCATGCTGGACCCGGGGGACGTGGACCAGCACGGCGAGTGGGCGGTGTACACATGGGCGCCCTGGCGGGCCAGTCCGCCCGAACGGCACGCGTCCTTCTGGGAGTTCATGCAGGACGCCTACCGGGAGTTCCACCGCATGCGGGCGGACCGCGACGACCAGCCGGAGTTCGTGAACGCCACGACCGAGGAGCTGGACGAACGGCTGGTGGTAGCGCGGCGGGACGCGCTGCGAGGCGACTTCGAGCGGGCCGAGGCGGTGCTCGCGGAGGTGCAGGAGTTCGGCAGGCCGCATGCGGAGGCCCTGCGGGACCAGATCAGGTGGCTGCTCGGCGACCGCTACATGTGCCGCTTCGACGGACTCGCCGCCGACCCCGTGTACGCGCGCGAGCTGCTGCCCGCGTTGCTCGCCGAGCACACGGGTCGCGGGAGCTGGTCCTGGGACGACGGCGACGGCGACGGCGACGGCGACGGTCCGAGCGTGTCCCAAGTCCCGGGCGGTTCGGACGAAGTGCGCGCTGTGGAGCGTGAGGTGGCGCGGCAGCTGCGCGGGGGCCGTTACGCGTACACCCCGCCGGGGCCGTTCGGGGATGCTGTGGCGACGGCCCGGGAGCAGGCGCGCTGGGGTGAGACGGACGCGGCCTGGCGGACCCTGCTCGCCGCGGTACCCACGTGGCAGCCGGCGGGCCCCGACCACATCGCGCCGGTCGGCCTCGCCGCCGACCCGCTGCTCGGCCCCCTGCTCACGCCGGAGCGGGCGCGGGCGCTGCTCGCCACGCCGCGCGGCGAGGAGGCGACCGGTGCCGTCGCGACAGCCGTCGACATGGACCCCGGGGGTCTCGCGTGGCTCGCGGAGGATCGGGACGAGAGCGGGCGCCGCGCGTACCGCTTCGTCCTCGCCGAGGGGGTGGAACCCGCCGCGCTGCCCGACCTCGTGGGCGGTGAGGAGGGCGAGGAGGCGGCGGTGCTGCACCCGCCCATGCCGTGGTGGGACGCGCGCCGGGCCGGCGGGTGGTCCTCCTCGTACGACGACAAGGCGCCGGCGGCGCTCGGCCGGGCCGGGCGCGACTGGAGCTTCGCGTTCGACGGGGACCCGCAGCCGTTCAACGACCAGCGGTTCGTCTCCCCCGCCGTCGCCGCCTCCCGGCACGGCCGCGCCGTGGTGGTCTGGGCGGCGCCCGACAGCTTCGACTTCGGCGCCCTCTTCCACCTCTCCGTGGCCGAGCACGGCACGGAGACGTACGCGTTCACGGTCCGTGGCGAGCGGTGCGAGCGCTCCGGTGAGATACCGGCCGAGCTGGCGCCGGAGCGGCTCTTCCCCGAGATACGCGAAGGCGGCGCGTACCAGGAGGGGCGGGGCGAGGCGGACGCGCTGGCGGCGATCGCCGCGGCCTTCGGTGTCACGCTGCCCCGCCTCGCCCTCGACCGGGGACGGCTGCACTCGTTCGTCACCCGCTCCTGGACCCGCCCGCCGGGGCCGGGCGAGTCCTACCTGGTCATCACCATGGGCTCGACGACGCCGGAGGGTCCGGGCGCATGACCGTGCCGGGCCGCCCGAGGAGCGGGTCGCAGTCGACGCCGAGGGCTCGTTCCCAGCCGGGCACGATGCCGTGGGCGGCGAAGGCGCGGGCCAGCTTCTTCTGCGCGGCGGCAGGGACGCCGAGGTCCTTCGCCGCGGCCAGCACGGCGGCCCTGCCCTCGGTGAAGCCGTCGAGCGGGGTGAGGTACCGGGTCAGCGCCTGGTAGACGATCGTGTCGGTGAGGTCGGCGCCGAGCTCCTTGCGGGCGTCCCACAACGCCCCGCTGAAGACAGTCGAGTTGAGGTGCATTCCCTCGGCGACGGCGTCGGCACCCGCACCCGCACCCGCAGCGAGCGTGGCCGTGGTCCGCCCGTCGTTCAGGTCGCGGACGGCGCACGCGCGCGGGGTCTTCGTCCGGCACAGCCGCTCACCGACGAGGCCCGCGTCCGGGTCGCTGTCGGGGACCTTGTGCACGCCGTTCTCGATGGAGTTGCCGAAGTAGTCGGCGAACGCCTCGTCCATGGCGCCGGGCTGGCCCGCGTGGACGAGGCGTGCGGAGTGCTCGACCACGGCGTGCGTCATCTCGTGGCCGACGACGTCCAGGCCCGCGGCGGCCGGACGGTGCTCGGCGTCCCCGGTGCCGTACACCACCTTGTCGCCGTCCCAGAAGGCGTTGACCCCTGGCTGCCCGTCGGCCCCCGGCTGCCCGCCCCCGGCCACGCCCACCACGGAGTTGATGGTCATGCCGTGGCCGTCGAGGCTGCTGCGGCCGTGCTTCTTCTTGTAGTAGTCGTGGACCTGAGCCGCCGCCCAGTGCGCGTCCACGGCACCGGCCTCGGTCGCCGCCCTGCCGAACTCGGGGGTGGGCGAGGCGAATTCCTGGATGTCCGCGGGCCACTGCCCGGCCACGTCACCGGGCCGCTTTCCGCGCGCGTCCCAGACGGACAAGGTGTGCTCCAGGCCGTCCTCGCTGGTGGGGATGCGGGTACGGTCGCGCAGCACGTGGACGCCACGGGCCGCGTCACGGTCGACCTCCAGCTTCACGTGCGTGCCGTCGAGCCTCGTGTCCGTGCCGTCTCCCCGGGCGTCCGCACTGTCTCTCCGGACGTCCGTGCCGTCTCTCCGGTCGTCCGCGCCGCCGAGCCGGGCGTGCGTGCCCGTACCGGCGGGGGCGAACGTCCTGATCCCGCTGTACTGCAGGAGGGGGCGGCCCGTATGGACGTCGACGTAGACCTCGCGCAGCACCGGGGTGCCGGTCGCCGCGTCGCTGCCGGTCACAGTGATGTGCCGGGTGAGGACTCCGGACCCGGTGGGCAGCACGACGAGACCGTGCGCGACCCCCTTGAGCGCGGGGTGCAGCGCGCCGAGGTCGCGGCGCACGGCGTCGACCGCACGATCGACGGCGCCCTTCTCGCCGCCCTCACCGACCTCGCCGCTCCCACCAACCTCACCGCCCTCCCCCACCTCGGCCGTCGCGCCCGTGCGCAGTCCCGTGAAGTACCTCCCGGAGACGCCGGTGACGACGCGCGCGCCGTCGTTCTTCTCCATCCGGACGACGTACTCGCCGCCCAGGACCGGGACGCCCCGATGCCGCTGCCGGAGTCGCACGGTCTCCTCGTCCCCCGAGGTGACCGTCCCCGCGGGGATCAAGTCCCGTCGCGCGTCCGCGATCCGATAGCGGCTGCCCCTGCCCTCCAGGTAGGCGCGGGCCGCGTCCACCGCGCTGTCCGCCCCGCGCGTCTCTGTCTCCTGGCCCGGGGCGGGGCGCGCAGGAGCCGCGGAGGCGACGAGAGCGGCGACGCTCAACAGCACCGCCGCACCGGGTAATCCGCTCCCCTGTCGCCGTCTTCCGCCGCGACGGCCTCTCGGTCTGCCGGGGCGACCCGTGGTCTGCATGATCCTCATGGGGTCATAGAAGCGGTGTTGCACCTGTGCAGCAACGGGGCGTCGTCACCGACAGGCGAAATCTGGACGTGCAAAGAACAAGTAAACGGAAGAGCCGTTCGAACTCCACGCCTTCTCCACATCGACTTCATTGAGTCGTTAAATCTTTGGCCAACTCCCCAGTTCAGGGGCGCGAATTACTCATTCTTTGGCAGAAATTGACTCTGCCCCCGATCGGTAATGCGATGGCAAAGTGAGAGAGGCGCACGGCACTGTCGCACTGCGCTGTCACCATCGACCCGACCACACCGCGTCCCCCGGCTTCCGCCGTTCGACGCAGGAGGCAGGCCACCTTGAAATCACTGATCGACAACGCCCGTTCCTTCGCCTCGACCCATGTCGCGGACCCGAGGAACGCACCGGCCTTCGAGGCCCTCATGGCCGGGCAGTCGCCCGAAGCCCTCTTCATCACCTGTTCCGACTCGCGCGTCGTCCCGACCCTCATCACCGGGGCGCGGCCCGGCGAGCTCTTCGAACTGCGCACGGCGGGCAACGTCGTGCCGCCCTACCCCACCGGAGGCCAACTCCGCCCCGAGGAACGGCCGTTCAGCGAGGCGGCCACCATCGAGTACGCGGTGTGCGTGCTCGGCGTCCGCGACATCGTCGTCTGCGGACACTCGCACTGCGGGGCCGTGGGCGCCCTGGTCCGGCGCGAGGACCTCTCCGCCGTGCCCGCCGTACGCGACTGGCTCGAGCACTCCGTCGCCCCCGACGCACCCCTGCGCTCGGCCGCCCCCGCCTCGGTGGACGTGGCCGAGGCCGTGCAGACCCATGTGCTCGCCCAGCTCGACACGCTCCACGCCTACCCCTGCGTGAGAGAGCGGACCGCCACCGGCGAACTCACCCTTCACGCCTGGTACTACGAGGTCCACACGGGGGCCGTCCTCGCCCACCGCCCGTCGCGTGACGGCCGGCCGGCGTTCGATCCGCTGTGACGGCCGGCGCGCCCCACCGCCCGGCCCCCAGCACACACGACAGGATCCCCCACCACCATGCGCACTCTCCCGCCCCACCTCCGCGCGCCCTTCAGCGCGTTGCGTGAACCAGGCGTCGCCCGTCAGGACGTCCTCGCCTCACTCGTCGTCTTCCTGGTCGCCCTGCCGCTGTGCGTCGGCGTGGCCGTCGCCTCCGGCGTACCGGCCGAACTCGGCCTGGTCACCGGCATCGTCGGCGGCATCGTCGTCGGCTTCCTGCCCGGCAGCTCCCTCCAGGTCAGCGGGCCCGCGGCCGGACTGACCGTCCTCGTCTTCGAGGCGGTACGCGAGTACGGGCTCGGCATGCTCGGCGCGATCGTGCTGCTCACCGGCGTGCTCCAGGTCGTGCTCGGACTGCTGCGCTGCGGCCGCTGGTTCCGGGCGATCTCCGTCTCCGTCGTCCAGGGCATGCTCGCCGGCATCGGACTCGTCCTGATCCTCGGCCAGCTCTACACCATGGCCGGGGCGGCCCAGCCGCGCTCGGGGACCGACAAGATAGCCGGGCTGCCGGGGCTGCTCGCCGACACGCTGGGCGACTCCGCCGCGCTCACCGCGGCCGCCGTCGGCCTCGGCACCATCGCCGTGCTCGTGCTGTGGCCGAAGCTGCCCGCCGCCGTGCGCCTGGTGCCCGCGCCGCTCGCGGCCGTCGCCCTCGCCACCGCCGTCTGCGCCGGGCTCGGCCTGGACGTGGCCAATGTGACGGTGCGCGGCCTGTTCGACGCCATCCAGCCGCCGGGCCTCGGCGACCTGGCGGACCTGGGCGGCGTGGCCGTGCTCGGCACCGTCCTGGCGTTCACGCTGATCGCCTCCGCCGAGTCGCTGTTCAGCGCGGCGGCCGTGGACCGCATGCACGACGGTCCGCGCACCCAGTACGACAAGGAGCTCGTCGCCCAGGGCGTCGGCAACACCGTGTGCGGTGTGCTCGGCGCGCTGCCCATGACGGCGGTCATCGTCCGCAGCTCCGCCAACGTGCAGGCGGGCGCCCGCACCCGGCTCTCCCGCATCCTGCACGGCGCCTGGCTGCTGCTGTTCGCCGTGCTGCTCCCGGCGGCGCTCGGCATCATCCCCCTCGCCGCGCTCGCGGGTGTCCTGGTGCACGCGGGCTGCAAGCTGATCCCCGTCAAGGAGATCGTGCCGCTCGCCCGCGCCCACCGCGGCGAGGCGTTCGTCCTCGCCACCACCGCGATCGCCATCGTGGTGACCAACATGTTCGAGGGCGTGGTCCTCGGCCTGGTCCTCGCCGTCGTCAAGTCCGCCTGGGACACCTCCCATGTGCAGGTCGACGTACGGGAGTTGACCGACGGACGGTTCGTGGTGACGCTCACCGGCAACGCCACGTTCCTGCGGCTGCCGCGCATCCTCGAGACGCTCGAGGCCATGCCGAAGGACCGGCCCATCGAGCTGGACCTCACCGCCGTGCGCCATCTGGACCACGCCTGCCGCACGACGCTGGAGAACTGGGCGCTGCGGCACAACGACTCCGGCACGGAAGCGGTGCGTCTCAAGACGCTTCCCGTGGCCGGTACCGGTGCCGAGGAGCCCGCAACGGCGCGGGCCGCGCGGCACTGAGCACATCACCAACCATCAACAACCCATGGAGGGTTCACCGTGGAGAAGCTCATCCAGCGCATGACCGAGGAGTCCGTGTGGCAGAAGTGGGTCGCCGCGAACTCCGCGCAGGGCGCGAAGGACGGGTGCATCAGCTCGACGCCCAAGAGCGGCTGCATCAGCGCCACCGGTAAGACCGGCTGCATCTCCTGACCCTTGTGCGGGGCGGCCACTGTGCGGTGGCCGCCCCGCCCCCAGGACCGCATGGCCGAGCGCCCCCGTCCCTCACCGGAGCCCCCTTGAATCCCCTGCCGAACGCCGACGTCCTGGACCACATACGGGACATCCCCCTGTACCGCGACGCCGTCGAGCGCGGCGACTTCCCCATCCTCGAGAAGCCGGAGATCGCCCGGGGCTTCCCCGACAACTGGATGACCCCCGCGCTGGAGAGCGCCCTGGAGGCGGGCGAGGCCGAGTTCGTCCTGTCGACCGGGACCAACCACGCCCGCATGCAGCTCATCCGGCCCCCGTACTTCCTGCTCCGCTCCTACTACCGGCTGTGGAGCGAGCACCCCGACCTCGGGGCGAGCTGGCACGACGGTGCGCGGCGGGTCTCGCTCACCACCGTCCTCGCCACCGAGCACGTGGCCCGCGTCAACGCCCGCAAGCCGGGCGCGACCCCGGGCGAGCGCTGGCTCGACGACCGCACCCTGTACCTCAACCGCCGTCTGGACCCGGCCGACTGGGACCGCGCCGAGGTCGAGCGGATGCTGGCCGAGATCCGCGAGGTCAGCGCCGCCCACCCCACGGGCGCCTACCTCCTGGACTGTTCCGCCCACCACCTCGCGCACCTGGTCGGCAGGGTCGACGCATGGGGCCTGTGGGACCGCTTCCCGCGCCCCTCGGGCATCATCCACGCCTACGAGTACGCCCCGCTGAACGTCCGCGCGTATCTGCGCGCCCACTTCGACTGCCCCGTGGTCGACCTCTTCGGCAGCACGGAGCTGGGCTACCTCTTCTACAGCGACAGCAAGAGCGACAGCGCGGCGGACGGCGGCTACCGGCCCTATCTGCACGACATGAGCGTGGAGTTGATCCCCGTGGAGCCGGGCAGCGGCATCCACAGCCTCATCGTCACCAGCGTCCGCAACCCGTACATGCCGCTCGTGCGCTACCGCTCGGGCGACTGCGTCCGCACCCGCGACGGCAGCGCCGACCCGGAGCGCATCGTCTCCTTCTGCGGCCGCGAGAAGGAGCTGCTGCCGACGCCCGGCGGGCCCGTCGCGCAGGCCGACCTGGACGCCCGCATCACCGCGGTCTCGTCCCGCGTCTTCCTGCACCAGCTGCAGCTGACCGGCGAGGGCCGCTGCCTGCTGGCGTACACGACCTTCGACGACGAACCGCTCGCCGCCGACGAGGAGCACCAACTGGCCGCGTCGGTAGGTGCGTTGACGGGCCGTGACTGCCACGCAGAGCACCGCGCCCACGTACCGATCGGGCGCTCGGGCAAGTACGCCTGGCTGGCGCCGGGCACGCCCGGCTGACCACGCCCGGCCGACCCCGCCCCACCACCTGCCACCTGCCACCTGCCACCTGCCACCTGCTGCTTCCTCGCGCCACCGCCTCGGAACAGGACCCCCGTATGCCCACCGCACCCACCCCCGCGCCCGTATCCGCCCCCGCCCCCACCGCCGAAGAGCTGCTCGGCCCCGCCCTGCACGACGAGGTGGTGGAGCACTTCGCTGCCCTGCCCGGCGCACCGGCCGGGCCGGTGGTCGCCGCCCAGGTCCGCGAGTGTCTGCGCTATCTGTACCTGGTCTCGCGCCACCCCGAGCGGCTCGGCGGCCTGTTCCTCCCCGTGGAGCAGGACATCGACGAGATCTGGCACTACCTCATCCTGCAGACCCGCGAGTACCGGGAGCTGTGCGAACAGCGGCTCCCCGGCGGGCACTTCATCCACCACCGGAGCATCTCCTACGACGCGTACCAGCGCTCTCCCGGCAGGGCGACGGCCGCCGAGGAGGCGCTGCGCTGGATCCCCCTCTACACCGAGGCGTTCGGGCCCTTCGACGAGGACGCCGTGGCGCACTGGACGGTCGTGCGGTTCCTCCACGACGAACTGGGCCTGTCCCTGGCCGAGATAGCGGACCTGTGACCGAGACGGTCCGGCGCAGCACCGGGGACGAGGCACCGCCCCCGGTGCTGCGCCGGATCCTGACCGTCCTCGTCGTCTCACAGGCGCTCGGCGGCGCGGGGATGGCGGCCGGGATCACGGTCGGCGCGCTGCTCGCCGAGGACCTGCTCGGCTCGACGGGGCTCGCCGGGCTGCCGACCGCGCTGTTCACCGCGGGGGCCGCCCTGGGGGCCGCCGTGATCGGGCGCATCTCACAGCGCAAGGGGCGCCGCCCCGGGCTCGCCCTCGGCCACGGGGCCGCCGCGCTCGGCAGCGCCGGGGTGGTGGCGGGGGCCGCCGGTGAGTGGGCCTGGCTGCTCCTCACCTCGCTCTTCGTCTACGGGGCCGGGACGGCCACGGGGCTGCTCACACGGTACGCGGGCGCCGATCTCGCACCGCCCGAGCGGCGGGGCCGGGCCACGGGGACGGTGCTGCTCGCGACGACCCTCGGCGCGGTCGCGGGCCCCAACCTCGTGGGCCCGACGGGCAGTTGGGCGCACGCCTGGGGCATTCCGCGCCTCGCCGGGCCGTTCCTGCTCGCGACGGTCGCCTATGCGGCGGCGGGCCTCGTCCTGTGGGTGTGGCTGCGCCCCGACCCCCTGTTCCTGGCCCGCTCCACACCGAAGCCGACCACCAGAACGCAGCCGCCCACCACCCCGCCCGCCGCCCTGCCCGCCGGTGTGGTCACGGGCGCCACCGTGATGATCACGGCCCAGCTGGTGATGATCGCCGTGATGACGATGACGCCCGTGCACATGACCGGGCACGGTCACGGCACGCAGGCCGCGGGGTTCGTCATCGCCCTGCACGTGGGCGCGATGTTCCTGCCGTCGCCGCTGAGCGGCCTGTTCGCGGACCGCTCGGGCCGGCTGCCCGTCGCGGCCGCGTCCGGCGCCGTCCTGCTGGCCGCGGGCCTCCTCGCCGCCCTCGCGCCACCGGCCGGCACACCCCTGCTCGCGTGCGCCCTCGTCCTCCTGGGCATCGGCTGGAACCTGGCCCTGGTGAGCGGCACCGCCCTCATCACGGACGCGGTCCCACCGGAACGCCGCGCCTCCGTCCAGGGCCTGGTCGACGTGGGCATGTCCCTGGCGGGCGCGACGGGCGGCATGGTCTCGGGCCTGGTGGTGGCGGGCGCGGGCTACCCCCTCCTGGCGACGGCGGCGGGCGTCCTCGCACTGGCGGTGATCCCGGCGACGGCGCTGCGCGGAGCGGCCCGCTCGTAGCCCGCACGCGGTCCGTCCCCGCCCTACCCGGCCCGTCCCCGGCTCGACCCGGCCCGCTCTCAGCCGCCACCCGCCGCCCGCCGGTCCAACTCCCCATGGTCGACCTTGCCGTTGGGCAGCCGCGGCAGGGCCGGTACGGGGATGACGCGCGCGGGCAGGGCGGTCGTGGGGAGGCTGTGCAGGAGGCGGGTGCGGAGCCCGAGTTCGTCGAGGTCCCCGCCCGTCCCCGCCATGACGACGAAGGCGACCGGGCGCGGCCGGTCCGTCGCGGTGACGCCGACGCCCGCCTCGGCGACGCCCGCGCAGTCGGTGAGGGCCTGCTCGATCTCGGCCCGCTCGACGCGCATCCCGCCGAGCTTCAACTGGTGGTCGGCGCGCCCGTGGAAGAGGAGCGCCCCGTCGTCGCGGACGGAGACAAGGTCTCCCGTACGGAAGCACCGGGTGCCGTCGACGGTGACGAACCGCTCTCCCCCGCCGCCGCCCGGCTCGGCGACGGCGAGGCCGGGGCCCGAGAGGTACAGCTCGCCGGGGCCGCCGTCACTGCCGGGCCCGAGGTACGCGGTGACTCCGGTGACGGGGCGCCCGATGGGCACCGTACGGGCGGACGCGTCGGCGGAGGTGCAGGCGTGGACGGTGGCCCACACGGTGCACTCGGTCGGTCCGTACTCGTTGTGGAGGCGGACGCCCGGAAGGTGGGTGAGGTGCCGGGCCACGAGCGCGGGCGGGCAGCTCTCGCCCGCCACGATGACCGTGGTGAGCCCGCCGAGCCGGGCCCCGAGCCCACCGCGCAGCGCCGCCCCGTACAGCGAGGGGACCATCAACAGGTGGGTGGCCGCGTGCTGTTCGGCGGCGCGGGCCAGCGAGAGAAGGTCGCCGGGCCGTCCGCCGGGCACGACGAGCAGCCCTCCGGTGGCGAGCGTCCACCAGACGCCCGCCATCGAGCTGTCGAAGGAGATCGACGAACAGAGCAGGAACGCGCCGACGGGCTCGCGGTAGTGGCGCAGCCGGGCGGCGGTGGACCAGCCGAGAGCGGTCGCGGGGACGGTGACGGGCGCGGGCAGTCCGGTCGAGCCACTGGTGAAGATGGTGTAGGCGAGCGTGCCGCGGCGGCCGGTGAACCGGGGCGGGGGTGGGGAGCCGAGGTCGGTGGGAACACGCAGCACGCGTACGCGACGTGAACTCGCCGCCTCGCGCGCGCCGTTCACCCCCTGCCTCTGCCCCTGCCCCTCCTCCTGCCCCCGTGGCCCACCCCGCGCAGCGCGTATCCCCTCCACACCGTCCGCAGCCTCCACGCCGCCCGTCGCGAGAACGAACCGCGCCCCGCTCCCCTCCCGCATCCTCCGCTGCCGCTCCGGCGGAAACCCCGCGTCCACCGGCACGTACCGGCACCCCGCACGCACCACCCCGAGCAGCGCCGCGACCGTCCACCGCGACGCCGTGCCGTGCACCACGACGGGCTCGTCGGCGTCGGCGCCCTGCGTGAGCAGCAGGTGGGCGACCGCGCGGGACGCCGCCTCGAGTTCGGCGTAGGTGAAGGTCCCGTCGTGGTCGGCGACCGCGGGCGAGGGGGCGCCGAGGTGGGCCTCGGCGAGGTCCAGGATGTGCGGCGGCCGCCCGGCGAACGGCGGGCCCGACACGCTCCGCACGTCAACGGACCAGTTCCGCAAGGGCGTTCAGGTAGCGGTCGACGGCGCTCCCCATCCATGCCTCGCTGAACAGGTGGGAGTCATAGGTGACGTAGCCGCCGGGCTGGTCGTCGCCCCAGCGCATGGTCCACAGGAACGGGAGCGGGACCGGCAGGGGCGGCTGCGTGTCCATCGGCAGGGGGTCGAGCGCGAGGGCCGGCGGCCGCTGCGGGGCGCGGTCCGGCGGGCGGACGATCATCTGGAAGGCGGGGGCGACGTGGTTCCGGTCGGTCATCCGCTCCAGGAGCTCCGGGTTCTGCCGCAGGACCGGGATCAGGGGGATGTCGTTGGCGTACGCCTCGCGGCAGCGGGTGTCCACGCGGGAGCACAGCTCCGTCAGGCCGGCCGGTCCGGTGTGCGTCACGCGGATCTGCAGGACGTTGAGCAGGAAGCCGACGGTCTGCCACTCCGAGGGGATCCGGCCTGCCGTGATCACCGGCACCATCGCGTCGCCCGGCGGCAGCAGCGCGCCCACGAACGTGGTGAGCAGCAGCGTGAAGGGCGTCGTGCGACCGCGCCGGGCCGCCGTGCGCACCGCGCGGCGCAGCTCCTCGTCGACCCGGAACGGGTGCACCGCGGTCGGTCCCGGCGCGGCGTCCGGCGACTCGGCGGGCAGCCCGAGCCGCTCCGCCCCGGCGAGCCGGGTGCGCCAGTACGGGAGTGCCTCGCCGATGCGGGCCTGCCATGCCTCGCTGTGGTCCTCCGCGGCGATGTCGGCGTACTGCATGACGTCGGCGTCCAGGGGCTTCTCGCCGCGCAGCCGTGCGGTGTACGCGACGGAGAGGTCGCGGGCGAGGACGTCCTGCGACCAGGCGTCCGCCGCGATGTGGTGGGCGACGAGGACGAGGACCGCGTTGTCGCCGCCCTCTACCGGTTGCGCCAAGTAGGCCCAGAGGAGCGGGAGTTCACCGTGCGGGTGCGGGCGTGTCGTCACCTCCGCGATCCAGTCGTCCGCGGACTGCTTCGCGTCGAGGCGGGTGACGGTCAGGTGCGCGGGCAGGGGCGGGTGCACGCCCTGGCGGAGCGTCTCGCCGTCGCGCAGCAGCTCGGTGCGCAGCGCGCCGTGGCGGGCCACCACGTCGTCGAGGGCGCGGCGCAGCGCCTCCTCGTCCACCGGGCCCCGCACCCGGTAGGCCGCGCGGACCAGGAAGCCCGGCTGCAGGACGGTGCCCGGGAGCAGCGTCTCGACCAGGTGCAACAGCTCCTGCGCGTACGTCGCTTCGTGGATCTCCCGCGTCGCGCGGGGCGTGGCCGCCGTCATCGCGCCACCTCCTTCTGCCTCGGCCGCACGCGTACGGGCAGGCGTGTGATGCCGCTGAGGAACGTCGAGCGGGCCCGGCGGGGCGGACCGGTCACCTCGATCTCCGCGTACCGGGCGAAGAGTTCGGCGAAGAACAGGCGGAGCGTGACCCGGGCGATGCCCGCCCCCGCGCAGTAGTGCGGGCCCGCGCCGAACGCGAGGTGCCGGTTGGGGCGGCGGGCCGGGTCGAAGGTGTCGGGCCGGGCGAAGACCGCGCCGTCGCGGTTGGCGGAGCCCAGCCACGCCACGACGGGGTCGCCCGCGGCGACGGGCACGCCCGCGAGGTCGAGGGGGCGGCGGGCGTGGCGCATGAAGTGACGGGCCGGTGAGGCCCAGCGCAGGGCCTCCTCGACGCCGCTGTCGAGGAGTTCGGGCCGGCCGGCCCAGTCGTGGTGGCGGCCGGTGCGGGTCAGTTCGAGCACGGTGGCGGGCGGGACGTGGGCGAGGGTCACGCTCGCGCCGAGCAGCAGGCTGTAGCAGTTGGAGAGGACCTCGCCGGGGGTCAGGCGGGCGCCGTCGACCTCCATCGTCAGGAGGACGTCGACCAGGTCGCCGCCGTCCCCTGCGCGGGGGCGGCGCCGCCGGTCCCGTACCAAGTCGGCGAAGTAGGCGAACAGTTCACGGTGTCCGCGCTCCAGGGTGGCCTCGGGCCCCTCGGGCAGCTGGTGCTCGGGGTCGTCCTCGGCGGCGCACATCAGGGCCAGGCGGACCAGGTGGGGGCGGTCGCGGGCGGGCAGTCCGAGCAGCGGCCCGAGCACCACGAGCGGGAGCTGGGCGCAGACGGCGGAGAGGTCGAACGAACGCTCCGCACCGTCCGTTTCGGGCAGCAGCTCGCGGATCCCCGCCCGGATCTCCTCGCTGTGCGCCTCGGCCGAGCGCAGCCGCAGCGCCCGGTGCAGCGGCGCCCGCATCCGGTCGTGCCGGGGCGGGTCGGTGACCGCCATCTGGCGGCCGCCGGCCGGGTCGTGGCGGCCCAACAGGCCGAGCAGCGTGCCGCGTTCGGAGGTGAAGCTCGCATGGTCCGCCAGGACCCGCTCGACGTCCGCGTACCGGGTCACCGACCAGAAGCCGAGCCCGTCACCGGCCGGCTGCCAGTGCACGGGGGCGTGCTCGCGCAGGGTGTGCCAGGCGGCGTACGGGTCGCCGTCGGCATACAGGTCCGGGTCGGCGAGGTCCGGCCACGAGGACGGGGGCGGGAGTGAGGGCGGGGCGCTCATGGTCACGCCCCGTGCCGCGCGGCGCCGTCCACGCCCTCGGCCGTTCCCCTGCCGTCGCCGTCCCGTGCCGCCGCCTCCACGGCCACGGCGAGCGCCGCGACGGTGGGCGTCAGGAACAGTGCGGCCGCGGGCACTTCCACGCCGAACTCCTGGTCGATGGCGAGCTGGAGCTCGGCGGCGAGCAGGGAGTCCCCGCCGAGTTCGAAGAAGTCGTCGTCGACGCCGATCGGCGCGATCTCCAGGCCCGTCCCCCAGAGGGCGGCGAGTCTGTCCTCGGTGGCGGTGCGGGGCGCCACGTAGTCGGAACTCATGCCGAGCGTGTCGCGCGGGAGCGCTCCGTCGACTGCGAGTCGGTCATCCACCGGCATCAGCCTCCCCCAAGGCAGCGCGACACGGCGTCCGCCGATGCTGACACCGGGGTGTGCGGGCGACAACGACGCTTTTCGGCCAGCCGCCGTCGCCCGCTCCCGCCGTCGCAGGCCAGCACCGATGCGGCGGGTTCCAGGGCCACTTGGGGATGTCCCCGCGCACTTCGGTTTTTTCCAGAGCCGCTCCCCCGGCTGCCTGGGGAGCCCCCCCCCGGACCGTTTCCCGGAGCTACTTCGGGGCGGGGAAGTCCCAGACCGCGCCCGTGCCCGGCCCGACGACCAGCTTCGAGTGGCCGATCTGCTGCACGTGCCGCTCCTTCGCGGGCCGGTTGAGCCCGAACGTGAGCTGTCGCAGGCCCGCCTGGTCGCGCGAGGCGACCGCGTCGAGCCGGATCGTGGTGCCGCCGCCCTGCGCCACGGCGCCGCCGTCCGCGGTGGTCCTGACGGCGAAGCCCCCGGCGCGCAGCAGCGGCACGGTGTTGCGCAGGTCGCGGGCGGTGACGGCGAGCCGGACCGAGGTCACGTCGCGCATCTGGTGGTCGCGGTAGTCGTCCGGCAGGTAGCGCTCGCGGCCCACGTCACCGGGGTAGTTGGGGGGCTCCGTCTTGCTGCGCGGGTCGGCGAAGTACTCCGGCAGGTACTCCATGCCCCAGGCGCCGAAGGCGTCGTACTGGTCGGTGGTGAAGACGGCGTCGAACCACGGCACGGGGACGCCGTCGCCGAAGTCGCGCGTCTGCCGGAACCGTACGGGTTCCGGGACGCCCTCGTCCCCCAGCCGCTCGGCCGCCGTGTTCAGCCCGCCGGCCCGCTCGGCGGAGACGCCGAGGCCGGTGGAGCCGAGGGTGCCGTCCTGTCCGGGCACGTCCCCGACGCCGAAGAGCTCGACGTAGGTCTCGCGGCCCTTGAGGTAGCGGCCGGTCCAGGTCTGGCCGCCGGACCCGGTCGTGGTGCGGACCTCGAAGTTGGCGAACTCCCGGAGGTAGTCGGAGTGTTCGATGGCGTCGGCGGTCTCCCGGTCGAGCACTCCGTAGGCGTGGTTGAAGAAGAGCACCTGTCTCCCGGACGGCGGACCGCCGTCGTCGGCCCGCGCCGTGCCCGCCCCTTCGGCGCCCGCTCCTGTGAAGACGGCGGCGAGGGAGACCGCGAGCACCATGACCATCCGCAACATCGACATCCTGGGCATACTTCGCAGCAACATGAGCGCGATCGTAATCAACTACGGTCACTTCAGGCGGACTTACGCACGATCCTGGCCCTCCTGAACGTCCTGGACTCCGCCCTCTCGCGGAACACGCTGAACACGCGGAACACGCAGGGGCGGCGGTTCGCGGAGCGGTCCGGCCAGCAGGGACAGGGCGGCCACCGCGAGCCCGCAGGCGGCCGCGATCACATGGCCGAGGTCCCAGATGGTGCGGTCGCTGATCATGGGCGTGACGAGGACGGCGAGGACGCACACGGCCGCGACGAGCCGCACCCGGCCGCGCATGACGAGGACGGCCGCGGCGACGGAGGCCACGAGCATGTAGCTCACACCGACGTCCGTCGAGTAGATGAGCTTCTCCGACGCCCGGCCGCTGTTGATCTGGTTCTGCAGCAGCCCCTCCGTGATGAGCGAGCCGAGCACATGACCGGAGAGGGCGATGAGGATGAGCCGCGGCGTCCCGTAGCGCCGCTCGGCCCAGGCGACCGCGGTGGCGAAGGCGACCGCGTACAGGGCGAGGCCGCTGCCCCGGTCGGCCACCCAGAACGCGCTGGTGGCAAGGACGT
Source organism: Streptomyces sp. NPDC059009 (assembly GCF_042740175.1). Lineage (NCBI taxonomy): Bacteria > Bacillati > Actinomycetota > Actinomycetes > Kitasatosporales > Streptomycetaceae > Streptomyces > Streptomyces sp. NPDC059009. The sequence goes on from NZ_JBHYJB010000065.1 coordinate 22,915, forward strand.
CGAGGGCGTCCCTGCGGAGTTCGAAGAGGCTGGTGCTGTTGACGCGCGTAAGCACGTCGACGAGGCGCGGCGGTGAGGTCGTCTGCACGAGCGTGAAGCAGGTGAAGACGGCGATGTAGCAGAAGGTGGCGGGGGCCGAGAGCACCCACGCGTGCAGCTTCCCGGTCCAGGGGACCACGCGGTCGACGAGCCGCCCCACCGGGGGGACCCGTCGGCCGACGGCCTTGAGCAGGTACCAGGAGACGACACAGGCCAGCAGGACCGGGATCATGGGCGGCTCGCTCTCACCCGGCCATGATGGTTGATCGCCGCCGCAATGCTGGTAAATGGATGCTTTTATCCGGGCAAACTCACTCGGGCCCATGACTCACTTCACGAGCCGGGCCAGCTCCGTCCCCGCGAGCAGGAACGCCCCGACGCCGAAGTCCGCGGTGCTCTCGTACGTGACGGGCTGGCTGGACTCCGGCCGGTCGCCCACCTTCTGGACGTAGCCGAGGAACCCGTCGGGGTGCACGGCCGTCGCGACGAGGCCGTGCCAGGCCCGGGCGGCGACCGCCTCGTGGGCCGCGCGGTCCACGAGCCCGGCCCGGAGCGCGTACACCGTCCCGTACAGGAAGAAGGAGGTACCGCTGGTCTCGGGGCCCGGAAGGTGGCTCGCGTCGGCGAGGTTCACGTTCCAGAAGCCGTCCGCGCGCTGGACCGCCGCGACCGCCTTGACCAGTCGGGTGAGGGTGGCCCGGTACTCGGCGGTGTGGCGCTCGCCCGCGGGCAGCGCCTTGAGGGTCTTCACGTGGCCGCCGGCCACCCAGCCGTTGCCGCGCGACCAGAGCACCGGCCGGCCGCCGGGCGAGACAATGCCGCCGGGCAGGAACCGCTTGTCCCGGTACCAGAGTCCGCTGGCGTCGTCGTAGAGGCCCGGCCCGCCCTCGGTGTGCCTGGTGTGGCTGTAGAGGCGGTGGAGCTTGTCCCAGTACCGGGGGTCGCGGCGCAGGGCGCCGAGGCGGGCGAAGGGCGGCATCGCCATGTGCAGGGCGTCGTCCCACCACCAGTCGTCGTTCTTGTCGGGCCGGTCGGTGACGGTCATGCCGTGCAGGCACGTCTCGATCGCGGCGAGCCGCTGCTCGTCGTGCGCGGGGTCGAGCTCGTACAGGTCGAGGTACGCCTGGCCCGCGCACTGGTTGTCGGCGTGCCGGGTGGTGACGCCGCCATTGAGCCCGTACGCGTGCTTCTCGGCCCAGCCGCGCGCGTACGTGAGGTACTTGGCGTCGCCGGTGAGGCGGTGCAGGGCGAGCAGTCCGCTGAAGAACGTGGCGTTGGCCCAGCCGTTGTCGCCCGGGTCCGCGTGGGCGCCGGTCCAGTGGTCGGCGACGCGGCGGAGCACCTCGATCACGGCGCCCTTGGGCGGGAGTGCGCCCACGGGTCGCGCGGGGGCGGCCGTCGCGGGGCCGGTGGACCAGGGCTGTGCGGCGACGGCCGCGGTGAGGGCCGCGCCGCCCGCGAGTAAGGTTCGTCTACGCATGTGAACAGCTCCTCCATACGCGAATATGCGAGCGGGCCCATCCTGCGCGACGAGCCCCCAACTGTCCACGGCGCACCCCTTGTTGACTCGATGTATCACAGCCTATGGTGCGTCGAGCCGCGAGAAGTTACTCGCCATTCGGGAGGCCGACCGCCATGACCTACAAGCCGCTGCCGCGCCGCGAGGACTGGGGGTTCTTCGGGCCCGGCTCGCCCACCTGGAAGGTGTGGGGGTACGGGCCGACGGGCCTGCTCGCCTTCCAGCGCTCCATCGTCGTCGAGTCGTTCGACCCGTTCCTGGCCGCGGCGGTCGAGGACCAGAACGGGGTGCGGGAGTACGCGCAGAGCCGCTTCAACCACACGCTCGCCTACTTCCTCACCGTCGCCGTCGCCGACACCAGGACCGCGCTGAGAGCGTCGGACGTCCTGATGCGCATCCATGACCGGGCTCAGGGCACGGAGCCGGTCACCCAGCGCCCCTACAGCGCCAACGACCCGGACTCGCAGCTCTGGATCCACATCACCGGCTGGCACTCCAACCTGCTGATGTACGAGCGCTACGGGCCCGGTCCGCTCTCCGCCGCCGAACAGGACCAGTTCTGGGCCGAGTCGGCCGTCGCCGCCGAGCTGCAGACCTGCGACCCCGCAAAGGTGCCCCGCTCGCGCGCGGACGTGCGGGACTACTACGCGGACGTCCGGCGGCGCCTCTGCATGACCGAGCACGCCCGCGCCCTCATCCACTACTTCCTGCGCTCGGACCGCTCCCTGGCGGGGACGAAGCTGTGGCTCGGCAGCCGCTTCATGGCGCCCGCCGTCATCGCGACCATCCCCCGCTGGATGCGGGTGCTCGGCGGCTTCGACCAGCCGCGCGCCCTGGACCGGGCGATCGCCGCCCCGGCCCGCGCGCTGACCCGCGCGGCCGCCCGCCCCACGGCGCTGCTCGCCGCCGTCGACCGACTTGCCCCGGCCGTCCGCCCGGTCATGGAGCAGAAGCTGTACGGGGAGCCGCCGATCGACCCCGTGACGCTGACGCCCGCCGAGGCGCGGCAGAAGTGGGGCAGCCACGGCGGCCGCGACTGGGACGCGGCGGCGGCCGCGCTGCGCAAGGTGTCCTGAGTCGCCCTGGGTCGCTCTGGGTTGCCCTGGTTCGCCCAAGGTCGCCCTACGTCTCCTGCGGCAAGACGTCCTGGAGCAGGGCGACTTCGGGGGACGCGAGGTCGGGGAGCAGGACGCGCAGGCCGACGCCCGCCAGGCGGTCGACGAGCGCGGCCCGCTCCCCCGGGTCCGCCGGCGGCGGGCGGCGCACCGCGTCGTTCACCAACATGACCACGGCCTGGACCGTCACCCGCGCCTCGTCCTCGTCGAGCCCGGGCCGCGCGGCGCACAGCAGCCGCACCCACCGCAGGATGCCCTCGCGCTGCACCGCCCGGTACGCGGCGGACTCGGCCCGCGGCAGATGGATCACCTCGGTCACCGAGACCGCGATCCCGGCCCGGTGGCCGAGGGCGAACCCGGCGTAGGAGCGCAGCAGGAGCCGGAGCGAGTCCGCGGGCGAACTGCCGTCGCCGAGGGCCGCGTCGGTGTAGCGGCGGATCGCCCGCGCCGAGCGGTCGATGATCTCGGCGAGGAGGTCGGCCTTGCCGCTGAAGTGGTGGTAGACGCTGGGCCCCGCGATCCCGGCGGCCGCGGCCACGTCCTCGATGCCGACGTCGGCGTAGCCCCGGGCGGCGAAGAGCCGCGTAGCCTCCCGGACGAGCTGCTCTCGGCGGTCCGCCGAAGGTTCGGGCGCCTGCGGCGCCGCGAACGGCACACCGACCGCACCACTGACGGCCACGGGCACGGGCGCCGTCGCCGCCCGCCCGGCGAGTTCCCGCAGGAGCGCCTCCAACCGGCCGCCCGGGGGCGTCACTTGGTGGTACGAGACGCTGCCGAGCAGCGACAGCACGCACTCGGCGAGGAAGACGGCGTCCGCCTCCCCGAGGTCCCGCGCGGCACACAGCTCGTCCCGCACGGCGTCGCGCAGCACCAACAGCCGCCGCCCGGTGCCCTGTTGCCCGGCGGCGTCCAGCTGCCGTGCCTCTCGCCGCCAGAGGGCGGGGTGGCCGCGGCGGAGCAGGGCCTGCCGGGTCAGGACGTCCAGGAGGGCGTCGACGCCGTCGCCGCGGGCCTCCTCGGCGGCGGCCGCGACCGAACGGGTCGCCTCGGTGACGACGGCCGCGAGGAGGGCCTGCTTGTTCGGGAAGTGGCGGTAGAGGGCGGTGGAGGTGACGTCCAGGTCGGCGGCTATCGCGGTCATCGCGGTGCCGGTGTACCCGAAGCGCAGGAAGCGGGCTCCGGCGGCGGCGACGATGAGCTGCTTGCGGTTGCGCGGCCGGATCCGCGCGCCTCGCTCCACCTGCCCGCTCACCTCGGTGCCCCCGCCTTCCCCCGTATGCCCCGTGGGCCCCGTGTGCACCCCGTGCGTCCCGGGAGCGAAACCCTACTCGACGCCCGAGGCGCGGGAGTGGGGCACCGGTTGCAACCTCCTCGCAACCTCGCCGGGTGTGGACTGCCTTCCATGGACCCGACGCCGGACACCCCCCGCGTGGAACTCACCCCGGCCGCCGCCGACTTGGTGCGGCGGCTGCGGGCCGACCACGGGCCGCTGATGTTCCACCAGTCCGGCGGCTGCTGCGACGGCAGTGCGCCCATGTGCTATCCGCGGGGCGAGTTCCGCACCGGGGGCTCCGACGTGCTGCTCGCGTCCCTTGCCGTGGACGGCGTCGCCGAGCCCGTCGCGTTCTGGATGTCCAGGAGCCAGTACGAGGTGTGGAGCCACACCCGGCTGATCGTGGACGTCGTGCCGGGGCGCGGCAGCGGCTTCTCCCTGGAGGCGCCGGAGGGCGTGCGTTTCCTGATCCGTTCCCGGCTCGTCGGGGCCTAGCCACTCCGACCGTCTGGTGAACTCCCCTGCCCGCTGGGACAGTTGGTGCTCCCAACAGAACACAGCGGAGACCTGGGGGCACGGTGCGCGGACGTACGAGACGGCTCAGAGCACTGTTCACTACCGTCATCGCCATGGGCGCGCTGGCCGGTGCGGCTCTTTCGGGAGCGGCACCGGCCAGCGGCGCGGAGGGGGCCGGTACGGCGCGGGCGCGCACGGTCGCGCCCGGCGTGGAGTACACCGAGTTCGACATACCGGCGGCGAAGGGCACGGCGCACGCCCATGTGCTGAGCGTGGATCTGCGCGACCCGCGCGTGGGCGTCGGGCTGCTGTATCCGGGGGCCGTGGGCGCCCGTTCCCGGGTCTCCGCGATGGCCGACGCCGGGGGCGCCGTCGCCGGGGTCAACGGCGACTTCTTCAACATCAGCGAGGCCCAGCACCCCGGCGTCGAGCCGACCGGCGCGCCCGTGGGCCCCGCGATCGCGGACGGCCACACCCTCAAGGCCGCCGTCCCGGACGGCCAGCGCTTCGGGCCCGCCCTGCCGCCGTCCACCACGACCCGCGACGTCCTCGGCGTGGGTGTCGACCGCAGGGCCCGCCTGGACAGCCTCGCCCTCGACGGGTCTGTGCGCACCCGGGAGGGCCGCGTCCCGCTCGGCGGGCTCAACCAGTACGCGCTGCCGGTGGGCTCCATAGGTGCGTTCACCGCCGACTGGGGCAGCACGTCGCGGGTCCGCTCGACCTGTGGCACGGACACCGACCGGGCGGCGCCGTGCAGCCAGGACACCCACGAGGTGACGGTGCAGCGCGGCCGGGTGGTGGCGGCCGCCGACGCGCCGGGCTCCGGGCCCATCGCGGCGGACACCACGGTCCTGGTCGGCCGGGAGGCGGGGGCGCAGTGGCTGCGGAAGCTGTCGGAGGGCGACCCGGTGTTCCTACGGCACCGCCTTGTGGCCGCGGACTCGCACATCCCGTTCCGGTTCGCGGTCGGCGGCTATCCGGTGCTGCGGAGCGGGCAGCCGCTGCCGGGCCTGGACAACGCGGTGTCGGCGGTGCGCACGGCGGCCGGGATCACGGACCACGGGCGGCGCCTGCTGCTGCTCGCGCTCGACGGCGCCCCGCAGTACCGCACGGGCCTCACCATCGCCGAAGTCGCCGCCACCATGCGGCAGTTGGGCTCCGACGACGCGTTCAGCCTGGACGGCGGCGGCTCCTCGACGCTCGTCACCCGGGATCCGGGGGCGCCCGGCGTCACCGTACGGAATCATCCGACGGACGCCCCGGAGCGCGCGGTGGCGAACGGGATAGGGGTGTTCTCGGCCGCCTGACCCGGGGGAACGGGCCCGGCCCGAGGCGGTGCCCCCGCCGGCCCGCAGGCACAGAAACAGGGGCACCCAAACCGCATAAATCGGACTCATTTACGATCGTCCGCGTGTGCGCAGACGTCATGGTCGCCGAAGACGACGAGAAGCAGGCCGAGCTGGTCCGCCGCTATCTGGAGCGGGAGGGCCACTCCGTCACGGTCGTGCGCGACGGCCGCGCGGCCCTGGAGCAGGTCCGGCACAAGGAGCCCGACCTGCTGGTCCTCGACGTGATGATGCCGCGCGCGGACGGTCTCGACGTGGTGCGGGTGCTGCGCGGCGAGGCCCGGGAGCTGCCGGTTCTGATGCTGACGGCCCGCTCCACCGAGGACGATCTGCTGCTCGGCCTCGACCTCGGCGCCGACGACTACATGACCAAGCCCTACAGCCCGCGCGAGCTGATGGCCCGGGTGCGCACGCTGCTGCGCCGGTCCCGGCGCACCGCGGCGCCCGCACCGGAGCCGGAGAGCTCCGTCCTCTCGGTGGGCGCGCTGTGCGTCGACCCCGACCGGCACGAGGTGACCGTCGAGGGGACCGCGGTGGAGTGCACGCCCGGCGAGTTCCGGCTGCTGCAGACGCTGGCCGCCGAGCCCGACCGGGTCTTCACCCGGCAGCAGCTGCTCGAGGAGCTGCACGGCTTCGACCGGTTCATCAGCAACCGCACCGTCGACGTGCACGTCATGAACCTCCGCAAGAAGATCGAGCCCGCACCGCGCCGCCCCGTGCGGCTGCTCACCGTCTTCGGCGTCGGCTACAAGCTGACCGACCCCGAGAAGGGCGCGGGTCGTGGCCCGGCGTAAGGGACGGGCCAGGAGGGCCGAACGCCCCTACCGCAGGCTCCCGTTGCGCAAGAGCCTGCTCGGCCGCTTCCTCGCCGTCTCGGCGCTGGTCGCCGCGTGCTCCGTGGCGGCGACGGCCTGGCTCGCGGTGCAGACGACGTCCGGGGCGATCCGGCAGGAGCAGGGCCAGAACCTCGCCGACGACGCCCGCATCTACGACACCCTGCTCGGCTACGCGGCCGAGCACCGCCAGTGGGACGGCGTCGAGAAGACGGTGCGGGACCTGGCGGACCAGTACGGCCGCCGCATCGCCGTGACCACGCAGGCCCCGGACCGCCGGACCATCGCCGACTCCGCCACCGGCGACTCCCCGCCCGCCCTGCCCACGCGCCACTCCGCGGTCGTCGACCCGCTGACGGTGGACACGCTGCTCGGCTCGGGCGGTACGCCCGCGACGGGGAGCACGGCCACGACCGACCGCATCGACCCGCGCGCCGTCGGGCCGTTCAAGCTGCCCGCGGCGGAGCGGGCCGAGCTGCGGGCGGTGGCCGAGCGGAACGCGGAGTGCGTGCGGCAGATGGGGATCCCCGCCGACGTCGAGGTGAACCCGGCCGGACGCCCCCGCGTCACGGAGACCGCGAGCGGCCGGGTGGACACCGACGCCGAGATGGCGAAGTGCGCGGCCTCGGCCCAGGTCCCGTCCCCCGAGCCGAGAGTCCCCGGAACGCGGGCACCCAGCGAGAAGCCGCCCACCGCGAAGGTGCCGAGCTTCCTCGACGAGCCCACCAAGACCGAGACGAAGGCGCTCGAGGCCCTCACCAAGCTCACCGACGCCTGTCTGCGCCGCCAGGACCGGGATCCCGTCAAGCTGGGCCTGGACATGACGAAGCCGGGTCCGGCGCCGACGGCCTACGACGACAACGCCGACGAGACCGTCGCGTCCTGTGTGAACTCGTCCCGCCAGGAGCAGCTGCGCTCCTACGTGGCGGGGCCCGCGCTCCTGTTCATCGGCGACCCGGACCGCGCGAGCGTGCCGGGCTTCGACCTCTCCCCCGCGAACACCGCCAAGATCGCGGGCGTCGCGGCCCTGGTGCTCGCCCTGACCTTCGGGGTGTCCGTGCTCACGGGCAGCCGCCTGGTGCGGCCGCTGCGGGCCCTCACGGGAGCGGCGCAGCGCCTCAAGGACGGGGACCGCTCGGACCCCGTCCCGGTCAGCGCCGACAACGAGATCGGCCAACTGGCCGCCGCCTTCAACGACATGGCGGCGCACCGGACCCGCCTGGAGGAGCTGCGCAAGGCCATGGTCAGCGATGTCGCGCACGAGCTGCGGACGCCGCTGAGCAATATCCGCGGCTGGCTGGAGGCGGCCCAGGACGGACTCGCCGACCCCGACCCGGCGTTCGTCTCCTCGCTCCTGGAGGAGGCCGTGCAGCTCCAGCACATCATCGACGACCTCCAGGACCTCGCCCAGGCGGACGCGGACGCGCTGCGCCTGCACCCCGAGCCGGTCCGGGTGACGGAGCTGCTCGCCCAGGTCGCCGCCGCCCATCAGGTACGGGCGGACGCGGCGGACGTCGCTCTGCAGGTGACCGCGCCCACGGGCCCGCCCGTCGCGCTCACGGCCGACCCGGTGCGGCTGCGGCAGGCCGTCGGCAACCTCGTCTCGAACGCGGTGCGGCACACCCCCGAGGGCGGCACGGTCGAACTCCGGGCGCGTGCGGAGCAGTTGGCCGACGGCTGGGAGTCGGGCCTGGTCGTGGTGGAGGTCGCCGACTCGGGCAGCGGCATCCCCGCGGCCGATCTGCCGCATGTCTTCGACCGCTTCTGGCGCGCGGAGAAGTCCCGCAACCGGCGCACCGGAGGCAGCGGGCTCGGCCTGGCGATCGTCCGCAAGCTCGCGGAGGCGCACGGCGGTTCGGCGAGCGCGGTCAGCACGGAGGGCGAGGGCTCGGTCTTCACGCTGCGGCTTCCGGTGCAGGGGCCGGGCGGCGGCCCTGATGTGAAGCCCACAGCGCCCTGACAGGTTCCTCATAAGTGTCCTGACAGGTTCCTCATAACTTCGCGCGAGGCTGACGATCACGCCCCGGCGGCGCCGCCCAGCGCGGCACGCGGGGCGACGAACCGGCCGATCCGGCCGAGCCGAAGCTGAATTGGAGCCACTTTCATGTCCCGTCACGCGTCCCACCGCCGCCCGTCGGCGAGCCGCCAGTCGCTGCGCACCGCCGTCCTCACGTCCGCTGTGCTCGGCGGGGTGCTCGTGCCGTCGGCCGCGGCCTTCGCCGACGACGCGACACCGAAGCCCAAGGCCCCCGGCACGGCGGCCTCCGAGACGCCGAGGCCCAAGGCGCCCGCCGACTCCAAGGTGCCCTCCGAGTCCAAGCCGCGCGGCGGCGTCGCCGCGGGCGAGCTCCCGGCCACCAAGCCCACCCCGGCGCCCAAGACCGAGGCTCCCTCGGAGGCGCCCAAGCCCGACGCCCCCTCGGACGCGGCGAAGAAGAAGGAGGCCGCTGCCCTGGCGGCCAAGAAGCGCGCCGCCGCCGACCAGCAGGGCATGGAGAAGAAGCCGCGCGGCGGCGTCGCCGCGGGCGAGCGCCCCGCCTCCTCCGGCACCGACACCTCGACGGTGCTCGCCGGTTCGGCCGCCGGTGCGGCTCTCCTCGCGGGCGCCGGCACCTTCGTGCTGCGCCGCCGGGGCTCCGGTCACAACGGCTGACCCTTCTGACCGTGGCGCCGCCCCTGCCCCCGGGCGGCGCCACGCCCGTTGCCGACCCAGCCTCCAGGAGCCGTCAGGAGCCCGCATGTTCCGCAGCCGCAGCCCGCAACCGATCTGGCGCACCCACGTCCTGCCCGCCGTCGCCTGTCTCGCCCTCGCCTCGGCCGTCACCGGCTGTTCGGACGGCACCGACGAGGTGCGGACCATCACGGCCTCCGACGCGCCCGTCGTGTCCGACGCGCCCTCCCCGGACCGGCAGGCGAGCGACCGTTCGACATCCCCCACCCGCGTCTCGATCCCCTCCGTCGGCGTCTCCAGCGGCCTGATGCGGCTCGGCCTCAACGACGACGGCACGGTCGAGGTGCCGCCCGCCGAGAAGGGCATGACCGCGGGCTGGTACACCGGCAACCCGGCGCCCGGGGAGCCCGGCGCGTCCGTGATCATCGGCCACAACGACACCCGGTTCGGCAAAGCCGTCTTCCACGACCTGAAGAAGATCCGCAAGGGCGCGGACATCACCGTACGCAACTCTCGCGGCAAGGCCCTCCGCTTCACCGTCACCGGCACCGAGACGGTCAGCAAGAAGACCTTCCCCACGGACAAGGTCTACGGCGCCACCAACTCCCGCGCGCTGCGGCTGATCACGTGCGACGGCGCGTTCGACGACGCGGGCCACCCGGTGGACAACCTCATCGTGTACGCCGAGCTCAGCTGACGCCGTCGCGCACCGCCACCAGTCCGTTGAAGACCCCGACGTACGCGGTGCCGTCGGGCCCGAGCGTCACGGGCGCCCAGTTGTTGTCGTAGGCGAGGCCGGTGCCGGCGAGCTGCTTCCACTTCTGCTCGCCGGTGCGGAAGTCGACGGCCGTGAGGTACCAGGCGTCGATGCCCAGCTTGTTGGGCTCCTTCGTGTAGAGGTACACGAGGCCGTCGGCGGTGGAGAGTTTGGGCACCGTCGACGGGGAGCGCACGTCGCTCTCCCACACCGTGTCGCAGCCGCTGCCGTCCGCGCGCACGTCGACCCGGCTGACGCCGCCGACGACGCTGCGCCCGAAGGTGAGCGAAGTGAGGTTCTCGTAGCCGTAGTTGTTCTCGACGACGAGGCTGTTGCCGTGGCTGATCATCGAGTTGTCGGTGGTGGAGGCGCCGGAGCCGAAGACCGGCACCTTGCACACGAGGCGCTTGTCGTCCGGGACCCGGGGGTCGCGGCGGTAGACGAGGACGTTCATGCGGTCGTCGGCGTTGTCGGTGATCGCCACGTACTCGTCGTGCTCGCCGAACAGGTCGGGCGTCGTCCCGGAACCCTGGTTGACCGAGCCGGGCTTGGAGCCGGTGCCACGGTCGTACGTCTGGCGCCACTGCACCTCGGGCGTGCCGTCGGCGGCGGCCTTGAAGCTGTACAGGGCGTGGTCGGAGACGATGGAGACGCCGTCCTCGGCGACGGTGAAGGAGTTCTGGATCTCCTCCCCGTCGAGCCGGATCGACCGGATGGCACCGGAGCCGGACTCGGACTTCGGGTCGACGGTGCCGATGCGGCCCTGCCGGGTCACCCACCAGATCCGCCCCTGCCAGTCGGGCATCACGGACGTCACCGGGTCGCACTCGCCGCTGGGGTAGAGGTTGGTCCAGCTCACGCAGTCGTGCGGGACCTGCGCGGTGAGGTCCCAGTCCTTGTCGACGACGAAGCGCCAACTCCCGTCCGCGGCCTGCTCGTGGGCGAGGCGGACGATGTGCTGACGGGAGTCGGCGAGGACGAGGCGGTCCTCGTTGTCGAGATAGGAGTAGGCGCCGCCCGAGGTGTCCTTGAAGATCTTCGAGAAGTCGAGCCGGGTGATGGCCTCGACGGTGGAGGGCCGCTGCGGCAGCTTGTACTCGGCGAGCGTCTGCATCGACGTGGGGTCGAGGAGCTTGACCAGGAAGCCCGTGAAGGTGCCGCAGACCGTGACGATGCGGCCCGCCTTGTCGAAGGTGACCGTCGCGCACTCGCCGCCGAGCGCCGCCATCTTCTCGCTGCTGACCTTCGGCTTCTTCCCCAGCGGCCCGTTCCACGGGTAGGTTCCGCTGCCCGCCGCGTCGGCGTGCATCCCGCTGCGGCCGTTGGCGGCGAGGTAGGGGTGCTGGGGCGGCGTCGGTCCGGGCACCGGGGCGGCGGTGGCGGGCGCGCCCGCGTACTGCTCGACGAGCCGGTGGCCGGGGGCCTTGGGGATGTCGTCGGCGTGGGCCGGGACGGCGAGGGAGGCGGCCGGGACCGTGAGGGTCAGGGCGAGCGCTCGGCGCAGGGCCCGGGGAGACATGCGTGGCATGCGCCGAAGCTAGAGCCGACCCCATGAAGTGTCCATGCAATCACGGGAGTTGTTCACGAGGCCGCAACGATCACGCCATGCGGCGACGGTGCGCACCCGCGGAGGTCAGGGCTGGAGACCGCTCACGATGTCGGCCGTCGCCGTCAGGCCGTTGTGGATCGTGGGCGCCATGCTGCTGCCCGCGAGGAAGAAGCCGAGGAGCGTGCAGACGATCGCGTGCGAGACCTTCAGCGCCCCGTTGCGCAGGAAGACCACCGCAAGGATCAGAAGCAGCAGCACCACAGACACCGAAATGGCCACGTCGAACCTCCTCCGCCACGTCAGCACCGCGGCTTTCGGCCGTCAGTGTGGCGCAGCGGAGGGGCCGTCCGGACGCGCGACGTGCCCGCCGAACGGGTGGTGACGCAGGGCTCGTTGCCCGCGTCCCTACCGCCCGTGCGCGTCGAGGAAAGCCTCCAGGCCCGCGAGGTCGTCGGTGTTGAGATGGTCCACTCCGGCGGCCAGCAACTCGGTCCACACCGCCTCGCGCTCGGGGCCCGCGAGGTCCGGGGTGGCCCAGAAGCGGACGCGCTGGCCGCGCTGGTGGGCGCTGCCCACGATCGAGCGCAGCTTGTCGCGTTCGGCGGCGGGCATCGGTCCCGCGCCCTGCCAGGTGAAGCTGAGGGTCCAGTTGTCGCTGATGAGCGGCATGAAGGAGGCGGGCGCGGGGGTCGGGGCGAGCATGTCGAGGAGGCGCCCGTCGTAGAAGGCGCGGCGCAGCTGCTGCGCCTCCATCGGGCCGCGGGCCGCGCGGTCGCCGGAGATCACGGCGGTGACGGCGGAGCGGTGCACCGTGCCCTTCGCGTACGTCGTGAACATCCGCCGGTAGCGGGCGAGATGGCGGTCGAGCTCGGCGTACGTCGAGGCGCCCTCGGTCTTGATGTCGATGAGGAGCTGCAGCGGGGTGTGCCAACCCCGGTACACGGAGCCGTGGTTGGCGCGAATGCGGGCCGCCAGGGGGTCCAGGTAGAGGGATTCGAGGGTGCGGGTGGGGTCGAGGTCGGCCGGGTCGTGGGCGACCAGGAGCTCTCCGTCGACGAGGTAGATGTCGGCCTCGACGCTGTTGAAGCGGTGGTCGAGGGCGTCGAGGAGGGGGCGGGGGTGCTCGTAGTCGTTGTGGGCGTGGGCGCGGAACAGGGGCCGGGGGTGGCGGCCGCCGCCCGTGCGCTGCTCGGCCGCGGAGGCGTACGCGGGCACGACGAGCGATCCTGCGACGGCGGCGCCGAGGGTGGTGAGGGCTCTGCGACGGGTGGTGCGGGCCATGACGGTGCCTCCCTGGTAGTGCCGTACGGCGTTACGGGCCTTGGGGAGTATGTGCCCCGTACGGCGCCAACAGGGAGGCGCTTGCCATGAGTTGGCGGACTTGCCCTCAGGCGTTCATGTGCTCTCAGACGTTCATGTGCTCTCGGGCGTTCATGCGCTCTCCGGCGTTCACTTGACGCCGAGCTCGTCGCGCCACGTCGGGTAGAGCTTGTCCGCGTCGGCGGTGAACGACTCGAAGGCGCCCTTCAGCTCCGGGTGGTCCTTGGCGTACTCGGTGAGCTTGATGCCCTGCTGCCAGGCGTCCTGGGCCTGGCGCAGGGACTTGGCGCCCGCGGTGCCGCCGTCCTTGTGGCCGAAGGCGCCGCCGCCGGAGGTCTGGATCACGTTCGAGTGGCCCAGGTTGTCGAAGAAGCCGGGCAGACGCAGGGCGTTCATGCCGCCGGAGATGATCGGGGTGGTGGACTTCAGGCCCAGCCACTCCTGGTGGTAGAAGGGGCCGTCGGCGGCGTCCTGCTCCAGCATGAACGCGATGTTCTTGTCGGCGGCGTCGCCCTCCATCTTGCCGTAGCCCATGGTGCCGGTGTGCATGCCGGAGGCGCCCTGGAGGCGGGTCATCTTGCAGTGCACGAAGGACGTGTAGCCGCGCTGCGACTGCGGGCTGGTCACGGCGCCGTGGCCGGCGCGGTGGAAGTGCAGGAACTGGTTCGGGAAGTTCCGGCGGGCGGTGGTGACGGAGGTCGGTCCGGCCACGTAGCCGTCGACGAGGAACGCGACGTGCGAGGCGTTCTCGGCGAAGGTCTCCAGGATGAACTCGCCGCGGGCGATCATCTCGGCCGGGTCGTCGGCGGTGATGTTGGCGGAGAACAGCTTCGCCTCGCCGGTGGCGTCCTGGGCCCGGCGCATCGCGTCGGCCACGGCCTTCATCGTGTCCTTGAGCGGCGCGAAGACCTGGTTGCCCTGCGGCTCGTCGTTCTTGATGAAGTCGCCGCCGAGCCAGAAGTCGTAGCAGGCGTCGGCGAAGGGCTGCGGGCGCAGGCCGAGCTTCGGCTTGATGATGGTGCCGACGACCATGCCGCCGTCGACCACCGGGCGGCCGAGGACGCGCCACATGTCCTGGATGTTCATGGCCGGGCCGTCGAACAGGCGCAGGTAGGCCGGCGGCACGTAGAAGTCGTGCATCTTGGCGTACTCGACGTCGCCCATGCCCTGGTTGTTGCCGATGGTGAGGGTCAGGAACGACGCGAGCATCGCGCGGCCGTCGATGATGTTGCGGTCGAAGAGCTCGATCGGGTACGCGATCTTCATGAGCTCGCGGGGCTCGTCGATCTCGTAGACGAGGGCGTCGACACCCTTGGTGAAGTCGTCGGTGGTGCACACCTCGACGTTGGTGCCGGTCGACGACTCGGCGGCGAAGTGGGCGGCGGTGGAGAGGAAGTCGCCGTAGCCCGCCTTGGGCTTCATGGTGTAGGCGCACAGCACGTGGCGCCCGCCCTCGATGAGCTCGGCCTCGCTGAGGTCGAGGCGCGCGTAGCGGTTCGACTGGTCCATGACGTGGTTCTCCTTGAATTCTCGTGGGGGGTGTGCGGCGCTCGGCCCGGGGCGGCGCTCAGCTCTGGGCGGCGTTCAGCCCTGGGCCGGGGCGGCCTTGAAGACGTCCGGGTTGGCGCAGTGGGCGAGCGGCTCGCCGCGCAGGTAGCGGCCGACCTCACCGGCGACGATGCGGGCCGCCTTGTGCGCGACCTCCTGGCTGCCGCCCGCGATGTGGGGGGTCATCACGACGCCGGGGGCCTTGAGCAGGCGGGAGTCGGCGGGGACGGGCTCCTCGGGGAACACGTCGAAGCCGCAGCCGGCCAGCTGCCCCGACTCCAGGGCGTCGCAGACCGCCTCGTAGTCGAGGAGCGCGCCGCGGGCGCAGTTGACGAGGACGGAGCCGCGCGGCATCTTCGCGAGCTGCTCGGCGCCGATCATGCCCTTGGTCTCGTCGGTCACGCGGGCGTGCAGCGAGACGATGCGGGAGCGGGTCAACAGCTCGTCCAGGCCGACGAGTTCGGCGATGCCCTCGACCAGCTCGGGCTTGACGTACGGGTCGTGGACGAGGACCTCGGCGCCCATGGCCTTGAGGACCTTGGCGACGCGCGAGCCGATCGCTCCGTAGCCGATGAGGCCGACGGTGGCGCCGTCGATCTCGATGCCGCAGTTGTCGTAGTCGTAGTAGTCGCCGCGCCAGACACCGCCCCGCATGTCGTAGTGGGTGTCCCCGACGCCGCGGGCGGCGGCCAGCAGCAGCGTGAGGGTGTGCTCGGCGGTGGCGACGGCGTTGCGGCCGGGGGCGTAGCAGACGGCGACGCCGTGCTGCGTGGCCGCCTCCAGGTTGGCGTTGACGGGGCCGCCGCGGCTGATGCACATCAGCTTCAGGTCGGGGCAGTTGGCGAGAATGCGCTCGGTGAGCGGGGCGAGCTGGGTGACGCAGACCTCGACGCCCTGGAGCGCCTCGATCAGCTCGTCCTCGGTGCCGGACGCCTCGATGACCTCGGCGACGGGGCCGAAGGGGGTGTGCGGCCAGGGCAGCTTGAGCTCGGTGACGTCCACCGCGCCGTCGGTGGCCTTCTCCACTTCCTCGGTGAGGAGGTGCGGGAGGACGAAGTGGTCGCCTGCGGCGAGGACCTTGGTGCTCATGATGGTGCTCTCTCGGTGAGGGGTGGGTGGGTCAGGGGAGCGAGATGGCGGGGACGGCGGGCGTCGGCGCGTTGAAGCGCAGGAGGGACGCGTTGCCGCCACTGAGGCGGACCTCGGTGAGGGTGCCGTTGTCGAGGACCGGGAACACCCGCCGGTAGGCGCCGAGTTCGATGCCGAGCAGGTCGCACAGCAGGACCCGGAAGAGGGCGTTGTGCGCGACGATCAGGATCCGTCCGCCGGGGCGGGCGGCGGCGATCTCCTCCAGGCAGGTGCGGGCCCGCTCGGCGGCCTTGCGGGGGTCCTCGCCGTTCGGGAGGTGGTTCGCGACCGGGTCGCGCAGGAAGGCGGCCTGCTGCTCGGGGAACCGCTGGGCCATCTCGGCGATGGTCAGCCCCTCGCCGTCGCCGAAGTCGATCTCGCAGAGCCGCTCGTCGGCGGTGGGTTCGAGGCCGAGCGCGCGGGCGGCGGGGGCCGCGGTGTAGCGCGCCCGGGACAGCGTCGAGGTGTACACGGCGTCGATCTGCTGGCCGCGCGCCCAGGCGCCGAGCTGCTCGGCCTGATGCAGCCCGCGCTCGGTGAGGGCCACGTCGGCGCGGCCCGCGTACCGGTTCTCGGCGTGCCAGACGGTCTCGCCGTGGCGTACGAGGATGAAGTCGGTCACTGTGCTGCCCTCTGCTTGGCGTGTGCGGCGACGGCGTTGTCGAGCCAGCCGCGTCGGACGAGTTCGTCGAGGAAGGCGAGGTAGACGGGGGTCCAGCGGAGGGTGCGGGCCGGGTCCGGCTGGATCTCCTCGCCGATGCGGACCAGGGCGGCCGCGGCGTCCTGCACGGACACCCCGCTGGAGGTGGCGGCGAGGACGGCCATGCCGATGGCGCCCTCGGCCTGCTCGGGCAGCCGCACCGGGCGGCCCATGACGTCGGCGCGCAGCCGGCTCCAGTAGGGGTTCTTCGCGCCGCCGCCGGTCAGGGTCAGCGGACCGTCGACGGGGGCGCCGAGCAGGTCCAGGTAGTCGAAGCAGAGCCGCTCCACACAGGCCACGCCCAGGAGGTACGCGTGGAAGCGCTCGGCCTCGGACGTCGGCTCACCGAGGACGAAGGGCTCGGCGTCGGGGGCGCGGAAGGGGAAGCGCTCGCCGCCGGTGGACACCAGCGGGTAGGCGACCGTGTCGCGGTCCGACTCGGCGGCCAGGACGGTGAGTTCGGCGAGGTCGGCGCCGGGGAACTCGCGGGAGATGACGCCCGCGCCGCTGCTGGAGGCGCCGCCGGGCAGCCAGCTGTCGCCGGGCCCGCGGTGGCAGTAGACGACCCCGGCCGGGTCGCGCACCAGGTGCGGGCTCATGCCCTTGAAGACGAGGGTGGTGCCGAGCACCGAGTTCCAGGCGCCGGGGGTGAGGGCGCCCGCGCCGATCTGGGCGGCGCAGCCGTCGGTCATGCCCGCGACGATCGCGGTGCCCTCGGGGATGCCGGTGGCCGCGGCGGCCTCGGCGCACACCGTGCCGAGGACGGTGCCGGGGCGCACGACGTCGGGCAACAGGCCCTCGGGGACGCCGAGTTCGGCGAACTCCTGCTCCGGCCAGCGCTCCTCGACCAGGTGGTAGCCGGTCTTGAGGGCGTGGCTGGCGTCGCTCGCCACCTGGCGGCCCGCGAGCCGCCAGGTGACGAGGTCCACCTGGTGCAGCAGCCGCACCCCCGTGGCGGCTGCTGCCGTCTGATAGCTCTCCTGCTCAAGCAGCCAGAGCAGCTTGGGCAGCGCCCAGGAGGGCTGCATGGAGCGGTAGCCGAGCTCCTGCCACACCGGCTCGCCGACGGCGTTGGCGCGCTGTGCCTGCTCGGCGGCGCGCCCGTCGTCGTACATGAGGCCCGGGGTGAGGGGGGTGCCCGCGGCGTCGGCCAGGAGGATGGTGCCGGAGGTGCCGTCGATGGCGAGGCCGCGGACCCGCTCGGGGGCGATGTCCGTGAGGGCCTCGCGGCACGCCTCGGCGAGGGCGGTCCACCACTGCTCGGGGTCCTGCTCGTGGCGCTTGCCGTCGCGGTGGCTGATGAGCGGCCGGGACGCGGCGGCGAGGACCTGGCCGGTGGCGTCGACGGCGACGCAGCGGGCCGACTGGGTGCCGAGGTCGAGGCCGAGCCAGACGGCGTCGGCGGGCAACTGGCCCGGCTGTGCGGTCAGTTGGTCAGTCATGGAAGTCTCCGATGTGCGGGCGGTCGGCTGCTTCGGTCGCGGTACGGGGGCCGGGGACGGCGGCCTCGGCGCTCCAGCCGGAGTCGCGGGCGAGGGTGCGCCACTTCAGGAAGGAGTCGAACTGGCTGGCATAGAAGGCGGAGCGCTTCGGGTCCGGCTCCCAACTGGTGCGCATCCGCACGTACTTGGCGGCGGCGCTGTGCATGCTCGACTCGGCGCCGCTGAGCACCAGGCCGGTGAGGAAGGCGCCCTTGGCGCCCAGTTCGGTGTCGCCGGAGCGGGCCGTGGGCACGCCGGTGGCGTCGGCGATGAGCTGGCACCAGGCGTCGCTGTTGGCGCCGCCGCCGCACAGCCGCAGCTCGGTGACGTCCGTGCGCGAGGCCACGAGGGAGTCGCGCAGGGCGAGGGAGAGTCCGTCGAAGACGCCGCGGGCGATCTCGGCCCGGGTGTGTTCCAGGGACAGTCCCCAGAAGGCGCCGCGGGCGCGCGGGTCGAGGAACGGGGCGCGCTCCCCGGCCGGCGAGAGATACGGCATGAACATCAGGCCGCCCGCTCCGGGCGCCGCCGTGAAGGCCAGCTCGGACAGCTCCGGCGGGCCGCCCTCCAGGCGCAGCAGCTTGGAGGCCCAGCCGAGGACCTCGGCGCCGTTGAGGGTGGGGAAGGCGCGCAGGATGCGCTCGCGGCCGCGGTAGGCGATGTTGATGCCGGACGGCTCGCCGGTGGTGTCGACGTCGTGCCGGACGATCTCCGTGCAGAGCGTGGTGCCGAGGATCGAGCACGCCTGGCCCGGGTTGACGACGCCGACGCCGCGGGCGGTGGAGGCGATGTCGTAGGGGGCCATCACGACCGGGAGCCCCTCGGGCAGGCCCAGCTGGCTCGCCGCCTCCTTGGTGATCTCTGCGATGCGCTCCTCCTCGCCGAGGACCTTCGGCAGCAGCCGGGCGTAGGCGGTGAGACCGAAGAGGTCGATGATCTCCTGGTCGTAGTCGCCGGTCCGGTGGTCGAGGAAGGGCGCCGAGGCGTCCGACTCGTCCATGGCGACGACACCGGTCAGATTGAGGAACAGCCAGCCCGCGGCGGTCAGCGAGGCGCTGGAGCGGGCCAGGCGCTGCGGGTCGCGGGAGCCGAGCCAGCTGAAGATGGCGTTCGGCATGCCGGAGCAGGTGAGGGAGCCGTTGCGGCGGAACGCCTCTTCGAGGACGCCCTCGCGCTCCCAGCGGGTGAGGATGTCGCCGGAGCGCCCGTCGGACCAGAGGATGGCGGGCCCGGTGGGGCGCCCGGCCTTGTCGACCAGCCAGGCGCCGTCGCCCTGCGCGGTGAAGGTCACCAGCCAGACCGGGTCGTCGATCTCGGAGAGGGCGTTGCGGACGGTGTAGACGACGGCGTTCCACACGGTGTCCATGTCCTGCTCGGCCCAGCCCGCGTGGCGCCGGTGCACCTCGGTGGCGAGCCGCGACACGGCGATCTCGGTGCCCTGGTCGTCGAAGACCACGGACTTGATCATGGTGGTGCCGACATCGATGGCGAGGACCGACATGGGGTGGTTCACCGTCCCTTCGGAGTGCTGCTGGTGGCGCCGGTAGGGCTGACAAGGAGGTCATTCCCGGTTTCGGCCTGACGCGGCAGGGACTGCGAGGGTGCGAGCGGCGGCACGGTCGTCTTCAGGACGAGTGTGAGCAGCGCGCTGACCGCGTGGAATCCGGCGAAGATCCAGGTGACTCCGCCGACCCCGAGCGGCCCGAGGAAGAGGCTGACGACGAGCGGCCCCACGAAGGTGGAGGCGCCGGCGCCGAGGTTGAGGGCGGCCATGGCCTGGCCCTTGTGGGTGGGTGCGATGGCCGTCATCAGGGCGGACAGCGGCACGTATCCGGAGAGCGTCGCGCCGTAGAAGACGGCGACCAGCACGCACACCAGGTACTGGGAGCCGACCGCCGTGGGCACGTAGTAGAGGACGAGGGTCGACAGGGTGCAGCCGAGGCCGCCGCACCAGGCGACGGTGGTGCGCCAGCCGACCCGGTCGCCGATGGCTCCGAAGAGGGCGTTGGTGACGATGTTGGTGGCGAACATGATGGCGAGCAGGCGCAGCCACTGTTCGTTGGTGAGCCCGATCTCCTTCACGAACCACACGGGCAGCATGACCAGGAAGCCGAACTGCGAGGCGGTGTTGAACATCCGGACCGCCGCTCCGGCGCCGACGCGCGGGTTGCGGTAGAGGATGGTGAGGCTGCCGACGAGCCCGGCCATGGGGCTCTCCCCGGCGGGCGCGAGGCGCTGCGACCCGGTCCGTTCGCGCATCAGGAGGAGCGCCATGAGACCACCGGCGACGACCACCCCGAGCGCGGCCCAGAGGGTGCCCCGCTCCCCGATATGCGGGATGAGCAGGCTCGCGGCGAGCGAGCCGATGGTCGGCAGCCCGGCGGAGAAGGCGGACCAGAACCAGCCCATGGCGCTGCCCATCTGGCGGGCGGGCGCGACGGCGGCGATCCAGACGAGGAAGGCGTAGGCGAAGAGCGGGAAGGCGAGGCCGCGCAGGCCGTAGCCGAGGAGCAGCAGCGGATAGTCGGCGCTCGGGATGGCCACCGTCAGGAAGAAGACATGGGTGACGACGAAGGTGATGAGCCCGATCCACATCACCTTGCGCGGGCCCCACAGGTCGGAGAGCGCCCCGGCGAACCAGGCGGCGACGGCTCCGGTGATGCCGTAGACGGTGAAGACCATCGCGACATTGGAGGCGGAGATGCCGAGGCTCTCCAGGTACGGCGAGAGGTAGCCGGCCTCGATGCCGACACCGGTCATGAAGACGAGGAGTCCGAGATAGCCCCAGGAGAGGGACTGGGGGATGCCGACGCGTGTGAAGACGGAACGCGGTCGGTCGGTGCTGCCCATGGCGGGCGGCACGGGAGTGTTCGTCATTGAAGCTCCCTGCGGCGGTGGATGAGGTGTCCACGAGGGGGACGGGGTGGACGCAGAACCGAGCTAACAAGTGGGAATAAAGCCAAGTCAATCGAGTGGGAATTCATCCCGTACGGGGGGTCGTTCGCCGTGTGAGGAGGACCTTCGACCCCCGCCCCTCAACTGGCCGCACTCCCCCGTACGGCCCGGCACGGCTGTGAAATCCATGAGAACATCACTCAGTAACTTCACACGGAAAAGACCGGGCGCGAACCCGGGAACCACCGGAGAGGCGGCGGGCGCGATGGCGGGGACGGACCGGGCGGACGTCAGGGAGGAGCGGCGCCGCCGCATCCGGGAGTGGGTGCTCGGGGGCGGCTTCGTGCGGGCCGCGGAGCTCGCCGAGGAGTTCGACGTCAGCCTGATGACGATCCACCGGGATCTGGACTTCCTGCAGTCGCAGGGCTGGCTGCGCAAGGTGCGCGGCGGTGCGACGGGGCTGCCCTCGGCGCAGTTCCACGGCAGTGTCGCCGAGCGCATGTCGACGATGGCGCAGACGAAGCAGCTGCTGGCGCGGGCCGCCGCGACGCTGGTGCGCCCCGGCCAGACGGTGCTGCTCGACGACAGCACGACGTGTCTGCACATGACGCGGCAGTTCCAGTCGCTGACCCCGCTCACGGTGATCACGAACTCGCTGCCCGCGATGGCGGCGCTCGCCAAGGAGCCCGGCGTCTCCCTGATCGCGCTCGGCGGCTCCTATTTCCCGGCGTACGACGCGTTCATGGGCCTGCACACGGCCGACAGTGTGGAGGCGTTCCGCGCGGATGTGCTGTTCATGTCGACGACGGCGGTGACCCGCGGCCGCTGCTATCACACGTCACCGGAGACGGTGCAGGTCAAGCGGGCGATGATGGCTGCGGCGACCCGGCGGGTGCTGGTCGCCGACCACTCGAAGTTCGTCCGCGACGGGCTCTACGCGCTCGCGCCGGTGACCGATTTCGACCTGCTGGTCGTGGACGACGGCCTGCCCGCCGAGCGGGTACGAGCGCTGCGCGCGGACGGCTTGGAGGTACGGGTGGTGGCGCGGGGCCAGGCACAGGCGGCCGAGGACTGAGCTCCCGCCGCGGGCTGGGCCCCGCCGCGGGCTGAGCGCCCATCCCTGCTGCCCTCCCGGGACCTAGAGGTCCCCTCCCGGGACCTAGAGGTCCGCCCAGCGCACCGTCCGGTCGCACCACCGCTCGAGCAGGGCCCGGTCGTGTCCGACGGCGAGCAGCCCGGCACCGCTCCCGCGCCGGTACTCCTCGACGACCGCGACGAGGGCCGCCGTCGTGGAGGCGTCCAGCATCGCGGTCATCTCGTCGCAGATCAGCCACCGCGGCCGCAGCACCAGGGCCCGGGCCAGGCAGGCGCGCTGGAGCTGCCCGTCACTCACCTCGTGCGGGCGGCGCCGCAGCAGATCGCCACCGAGCCCGGTGGTGTCCGCCAACTCCCTTACGCGCTCGCGCACTTCCCCCTTCTCGGGGCGGCCGGTGGCCCGCAGGGGTTCCGCGATCAGGTCGGCCAGGGTGAGCCGGGGGTCGGCGGAGAGCCGGGGCTGCTGGAAGACCACCCCGAAGGCGGTGCGCTGCTCGCGGGGTGCGCGATGGCGCCAGCCGCGGGCGGGCTCACCGTCGATGACGAGGCGTCCGGCGTCGGGGCGGTGCAGCAGCGCGGCGACTCGCGCGAGGGTGGACTTGCCACAGCCGCTCGGCCCGAGGAGCCCGACGGACTCGCCGGTCTCGATGGAGAGGCTGACGTCGCGGAAGACGGGCTCACGGGGGTCGTATCCGGCGGTGACGGCACCGAGTTCAAGCATGGCGGGCCTCCTCGGCGGGGGTGACGACGGCGGTCGCGGACTCAAGCGCGGCTTCCGGATGATGGCAGGCCAAGCCGTCCACGAACGGCGGCTGGTCCTCGCACGCCGCGCTCGCCCGGGGGCAGCGCGCGGCGAAGGCGCAGCCGTCCGGGAGGGCGCCCAGTTCCGGGGGCATGCCCGGGATGGGGGTGAACGCGCGCTCGGGCAGGGCGTTCAGGAGGCCGCGGGCGTACGGGTGCCGGGGACCGGGCCCGCCGAAGAAGGCCGCGGCGTCGGTGAGTTCGACGATGCGGCCCGCGTACATCACGGCGATCCGGTCGGCGATGCGCTCCGCCGCCGCCAGGTCGTGCGTGATCATCAGCAGCGCGCGGTCCTCCCCCGTGTGGCGGCGCAGCTCGTCCACCGTGCGGTCCACCAGGTCGCGGTCGAGCCCGGTGGTGGGCTCGTCCGCGAGGAGCAGCGGGGCGTCCCCGATCAGTGCGAGCGCGGTCGCGGCGCGCTGGGCGAGGCCGCCCGACAGCTCGTGCGGATAGCGGTCCAGGTGGTCGACGGGGAACGAGGTGCGCGCGGGCGCCCCCTCCACGGCCCCGCCCCCCACCCGGGTGCGGACGCCCCTGAACACCCCCAGGGTCAACACCAGTTGGGAT
>NZ_JBHYJB010000066.1:0-41671 GCF_042740175.1 Streptomyces sp. NPDC059009
ACCGGCCACCCCTCGTTCGTGATGTCCAACTCGTTCGCGGACCAGACGCTGGCCCAGATCGAGCTGTTCACCAAGCAGTCCGCGTACCCGACGGGTGTGTATGTGCTGCCCAAGCACCTGGACGAGAAGGTGGCGCGGCTTCACCTGGACGCGCTGGGCGTCAAGCTCACCACGCTCCGTCCCGAGCAGGCCGCCTACATCGGCGTCGAGGTCGAGGGCCCGTACAAGCCCGACCACTACCGCTACTGACCGCCACTGAGCCGCGGACCTCAGGACACCTCGGCGGCGGGCGCCCCGAACCAGCGGGTCAGCGCCCGCCGCAGCGACTCGGTGTCGCCGTCCGTGCCCCGCGCCGACCAGGCGACATAGCCGTCGGGCCGGATCAGCAGGGCGTCGGCGCCCAGGCCCTGGTCCGCCGTGGCGGTGACGGCGTCGACCCGGTCCGCCCACGGCCGTACGACCTCGGCCAGGGCGGGGTTCTCGGCGAGCAGCAGCAGCAACGGGCGGGCGGAGTGCAGCAGTTCGGCGAGGCTGGTCGCCCCGGCGCCGGACTTGAGGGACAGGTCGGGGGCGAAGCGTCCGGCCAGGGCGCCGCTGACCGAGCCCAGGTCGTAGGCCACGTCCGTGCCGCTGATCATCCCGCTGAGCCTGGTGTTGACCTCGTCCATGCGCATGAGTTCGGCGAACAGGTCGCGCAGCGCGTCCATCCGGGGGCTGGGGTCCATCAACGCCACCTGGGCGCGTACGTTGTCGAGGACCGCCGCCGCCACCGGGTGCCGTTCGTCGTGGTAGGTGTCGAGGAGTTCCGGCGGGGCCCAGCCGCGCACCTCGGCGGCGAGCTTCCAGCCCAGGTTGACGGCGTCCTGGAGGCCGAGGTTGACGCCCTGGCCGCCCGCGGGGAAGTGCACGTGCGCCGCGTCGCCCGCGAGCAGCACCCGCCCCGAGCGGTACCGTTCGGCCTGCAGCGCGGCGTCGCTGAAGCGCGTCAGCCAGCTCGGCGACTCCATCGGGACGGGCCGCCCCGCGATGCGCTCGACCTCGGCACGGAACTCCTCCAGGCCGACCGGGGCCTGCCGGTCGGCGTGCGGGCCACGGAAGTCGTACGTGCAGACCCGGCTGTGGCCGAACGGGTTGAGCCACACCAGCGTCCAGCCGCGGGAGTTGCGCTGCCAGCCCTGCGGAGCGGTCCTCGGGTCGAGGAGGCGGACCTCGCCGATGAGGGCGCCGACACCGGCCGGTGTGCCCGTGAAGGGAATGCCGCTCAGCCGGCGCACCGCGCTGCGCGCTCCGTCGGCGCCGACCACCCAGCGGGCGGTCAGGGTGCGCGCATCGCCGTTGCCCGAGCGGACGGTGAGACGGACGTGGTCGGGCTCCTCGCCGAGGCCGACGACCTCGCTGTCGCGCCGCACGGTCGCGCCGAGCCGCTGGGCGTCGTCGCCGAAGACCTCCTGGGCCCACGCCTGCGGGCTGCCGATGATGACGGGCCCCTCGTCGACCACCGCGGCCAGGTCCAGGTCGAACATGCCCGCGAAGTGGAACGGCACGGGGCCGCCGACGGCCCGCGGCGCCGGGCGTCCGGGCTGCACGGCCTCGAGGAGACCGCGCCGGTTGAGGGTCTGGCCGCTGCGGGCGTGCAGGGTGCCGGCCTTGGACTCCCCGGTGGGTGCGGGGAGTTTCTCCAGGACGGTGGTGCGGATGCCGTGCAGGGCGAGTTCCCTGGCCAGCAGCATGCCGACCGGGCCGCCGCCGACCACGGCGACGTCGGTGTCCACAGGGGTGTCGGGCCTGGTGCCGTTGGCCATCGCGGTGCGCTCCCGGAGCTCGGAGTCGGGTACGGGTACGGGGGTGAATCACGCATGAAGGGGAACCCCGCGGCGCGGGATCGGGTTGCGGGCCTATGCCTTGGCCTCGCGGGGAGTGGCGGGCAGCCTGCCGAAGGCCAGGGCGAACAGGACCCAGCCGACGACGGAGGCGAGGGCGAAGAGGAGGATCGAGTTCCACAGGCCGAGCCGTTCGCCGAGCACTCCGCCGAGGAACGCGCCGACCGGGAAGGGCCCATAGGTGAGCATCCGGTACGCCGCGGTCGCCCGGCCCAGGACCGCGGACGGGATCACCGACTGCCGGAACGCGACGACATGGACGTTGTAGACGGTCAGGCCGAACCCGTACACCGCGAACGTCAGTGTCGCGAAGGCGAAGTTCCAGCCGGACCCCGGCCCCGTCGGCAGCAGCAGCGCGGGCGCGAGCGACGACGCGCTGGCGGCGACGACCAGGATCCTCGGGAATCCGAAGTACTGCCCGGCGCGCTGCGCGACCATCGCCCCGCCCAGCGAGGCGACGCTGCCGACGGCGAGGACGAAGCCGACGCCGCCCGCGTCCATCCGCAGCTCCTGCACGGCGTACACCAGGAACAGCGTCATGATCGCCTGCTCGCACATGTTGAACCAGCCCGCGCGGACGCACAGCATGCGCAGGATCCGGTGGCGCCACAGCAGTCCGAAGCTGGTGACGATGTCGCTCAGCCGCGGCCGGTCGGCCGTCGCCGGGTCGCGGGGCGGCTCCCGGTGCCGGATCAGGAACAGCGCCACGAACGCCCCCAGATAGGCCAGGACGTTGAGGAGGATCGCGCACCAGGCGCCGAGCGCCTTGATGAGCAGTCCGCCCGCTCCGGAGCCGCCGATCTGGGCCATGGAGTAGGAGCCCTGCAGTTTGCTGTTGGCGTCCACCAGGTGTCGCTGGGGCACCAGGGACGGGAGGTAGGTCAGATAGGCGACGTCGAAGACCGCGGTCCCGGCGCCGACGGTGAACGCGACCGCGCACAGGGCGGGCACGCTCAGCGCGTCCGTGAGGTACAGCACCGGCACCACGGCGAGCGCGGCGGCACGCAGCAGATTGGCGAGCAGCAGCACCAGCCTGCGGTCGATCAGGTCGATCACAAGCCCGGCGAAGGGGGTCACGCACAGCGCGGGCAGGGACTGCATCGCCGCGACGAGACCGACCTCCGAGGCGCTGGCCCCCAGTGCCCCCAACACCAGCATGGGCAGGGCCAGTTGGGTCACCTGAGCGCCGAGCGCGGCCACCGACTCCCCGGACCACAGCTTGAGGAAGTCGTGGTTGCGCCACAGGCCGCGCTCCGCGTTCCCGCTCGCGCGGGCGCCTTCGTCGTCCCGGGTCTCGGGGGCCGGGCCGGGGCGGATGGCGGGACTAGTCATCGCGGCGGTCCTCCGTCTCGTGGTCCAGGGCGGCGAGGGCCGCCATGACCTCGTCGCGGGTGCCGGCGACGATCGCGTGGCCGAGGCGGTCCTCCGGTCCGCGCGGCGTGCGGAAGACGGTGCCCTCGGCCGCGGAGTAGCGCAGCTCCCGCAGCGCGCCGAGCAGCGGCGGCCGGCTCGCGCTGTCCAGGGTCACCGGGTGCCGGAACGGGGTCTGTCCGTCGCCCACGAAGAAGCGGATGGCCGCGCACTCCGCGGCCGGTGTTCCCGGCCGGGTCCGCTCGCCCACGACCGCCGCGAGTTCCGCGGTGTTCAGGTTCCAGCCGGTGGCCAGCTCGACGAGGCGGGGGATCTGGCCCCCGGCCGGGCGTCCGGCGATCTCCATGAGGACCGGCCCGGTGTCGCTCATGCGGAACTCCGCGTGGCACACTCCCGCTTCCATGCCGAGCGCGTCGAGCGCGCCGACCGTGGCGGCCGAGAGCTGCTCGCGGTCCGCGTCCGTCACCGTCGCGGGCTGTACATGGCCGAGTTCGACACAGTACGGCGGCGTGGTGAGGTGCTTCTCGGTGACGGCGACGATCTGGGTGTCGCCCGGCGCCCAGGTCACCGCCTCGACGCTGAACTCCGGCCCGGCCACGTACCGGTCGACGGCCACGCGCCCGCTCGCCGACAGCGCGGCGGCGGCCCGGAAGGCGTCGGCGAGGCCGTCGGGGGCATCGACGACCTGGACGCCGCCGCTGCCGCCGTAGTCGGTGGGCTTGACCACGAGCGGGTAGTGGCCGTCGCCGAGCCGCTCACACTCCTCGACGGTGCGGGCGACGCCGAGCTGGGGCGTCGGCAGTCCCTCCTCCCGGAGCCTGCCGTGCATGACGCCCTTGTCGCGGAAGTGACCGGCGGGCATGCGCGGGGCGGGGACGCCGAGCTTGCGGGCGACCTCGCGGGCGATGTCGGTGGACAGCTCCTCCCAGCACAGGATGGCGTCCCACTCGAACCCCGCCGAGCTCGCCTCCTCGAGCATCGAGTCGACCGAGAACCGGTCGCCCGCGCGCCACCAGTCGCACAGGTTGACCGGGATGCGGTGCGGCAGGTCGATGACGCCGACGAAGTGGCCCGCGTCGCGCAGGGACTTGAGCCCGAACTCCTTGTGGTCGCCGAGGCCGGCGATCAGCACCTTCACAGCGACACCGCCGCTCCGCCGAAGGCACCGAAGCCCTGTTCCAGCTGCCGGTACGCGGACTCGGGCGAGCAGCGCAGCAGGCCCTCGGCATCGAGCTCCTTGACCCAGCGCCGGCCCGCGTCCAGGTCGTCGACCGTGGTGACCAGCTGCATGCGGTCGGTGTTGATGAAGCACCGGTTGGTGGGCCTGCGCGCGGTCACCTCGGTGACCTCGGCGCCCTCGGGGTGGGCGGGCACCTCGGTGCCGGGGATCTCGGTCGACGGGAGTTCGATCGTCACGGCCCGCGCCTCGACGCGGGGCAGCGGCTCGCCGAGCGCGGCCGCGGTGAACACGGCGTGCGGGTCGGTGCCGGTGCCGGTGCGCCCCATGTCGGAGAGGCCGCCGAGGCGCGGGTTGATCTCCAGGACGACGATGTCGTCGCCGGCCACGGCGAAGTCGATCTGCCACGGGCCGAACGGGGCGAAGTTGTCCTGGATGTCGGTGAGGAACGCGTCGAGCCGCGCGGCGGCCCGCTCGGGCAGCACGTACGGCGAGACCCGCGCCCGCAGCGACGGGTCGAGCCCCGCGTCGAGGGGCCCCATCGACACCACCGGCCAGCGCGTCGACGCACCGTCCGAGGTGATGAGTTCGACGCCGGTCTCGACGCCGCGCTTGAAGGTCTGCACGATCGCGGGGAAGGCGAGGCCCGCGGCGAGCACGGCGTCGAGCTCCTCCGGGGACTCCGCGTAGAACCGGCCGTCGCCCGCCTGCGCCTGGGCCTCCTTGATCACGAGCGGGAACTCCAGCTCACGGGCGGCGTCGGCGACCTCGGCGGCGTCCGCGCAGACCGCGCCCGCGGGGATGGGCCAGCCGCGCTCCGTACCGGTCTCGTGCAGCCGGACCTTGTCGCAGGCCACCTCGGCGAACTCCGCCGAGTGCGCGACGAACCGCCCGTCCCACCGGGCCGCGGCCCGCCCGTAGACGATGGGGAGCTGCTCCTGGCCGTGGGCGTACGGGTTGGCGATGGCGACGTCGGGCCGCTCGGCCTCCAGGACGCGCAGCACGTCGTCCGCACTCCAGCCGAGATCCAGCGACTTGACCTCGACGCCGTCGGCGTCGAACTCGGCGGCCGGGTCGAACTCGACGGCCGAGTAGACCACCACGCGGGTGTAGCCGCGGTCGCGCAGGACCGGCAGGAATCGGGCGATCTTGTACTCACCGAAGATCAGTGCTTTTTTCATGGTTGTCTCCATAGGTGTGTGCGGGATGCGTCGGGGGCCTCAGTCGGCCGGCGGCTGGTCCGCGACCGGGTGGGACGGCGCGGCAGGGCTCACCGGGAGGCGCGCTGGGCCTCGACGATCAGCGAGCCGGCGGCGTCCGGGGCGGAGTGGCGCTGTATCCAGGCCGCGGCGCTGGGGAACTGCACCGCGAGGGCGCACAGCGCCCGGAGCTTCAGCGGCGCGATGTTGACCTCGGCACGGTCGCGTTCGACGGCCTGGAGCACCGCCGTCGCCACCTGGTCCGGGGTCACGGTGCGGGCGCCGCGCGGCAGGGGCGCGCCGGTCCTGGCGAACATGCCCGCCCCGCCGACGAATCCCGGCTGGATCAGGGAGACCCCCACGCCCGCCCCGCGCAGATCGGCCCTGAGGCCGTGGGCGAAGCCGCGCAGGCCGAACTTCGAGGCGGTGTAGAGCGAGGACTGCGGGGTGGCGGCCTTGCCCGACATCGACCCGACGAACGCGAGGTGTCCGCGGCCCGCGCCGACCATCGCCGGGGCGAGCAGCCGGGCGAGCAGGGCCACCGAGTTCAGGTTCACCGTCAGGGCCCGGTCGATCTGCCCGGGTGTGTACTCGAGCAGGTCGCCGCTGGCGGGCAGCGCCGCGTTGGCCACCAGGATCGTGCTGCCGGCGCAGCGTTCGGCGAGGTCGGTGACGTCGGCCGGGTCGGCGAGGTCGGCGGGGACCCAGCGGGCACCGAGCCCGTCGGCGAGCTCGCGCAGCGCGTCGGCGTCGCGGCCGGTCACGATCAGGTCGGCGCCCGCGGCGGTCAGGCGCTCCGCGAGCACCCGGCCGATGCCGCCGGTGGCGCCGGTGAGGAGGACGGTCTCTCCCGCGATCTTCATCCTGCTGCTCCTGGAAGGGGAAGGTGTGGGGTGGTGGCCGTGATCCGGGGGATCACCAGCGGTGGTGCACCTGGGCCCGGATGCGGCGGTCGTACAGCTCGGCGAGCCGGTCGAGGGTGTCGGCGGGCAGCGGCGCCGTGCGGCCGGCCTCGGCGTTGGCCCGGCTCTGGGCCACGGAGGTGGCGCCGGGGATCACGGTGGTGACGCCGTCCTGCTGGGTGATCCAGCGCAGGGCGAGCTGCGCGGGGGTCAGACCGGCCGGGGCGAGGCCGGTGAACTCGGCGGCGGCGGCGAGGCCGGTCTCGTAGTCGACGCCGGAGAAGGTCTCGCCCACGTCGAACTGCTCGCCGTTCCGGTTGTAGTTGCGGTGGTCGTCCGCGGCGAAGACCGTGTCGCGCCGGAACTTCCCGGACAGCAGTCCGGAGGCCAGCGGGACCCGGGCGATGACGCCCACGCCCGCGGCGCGCGCGGCGGGCAGGACGCGCTCGAGGGGCTTGCGCCGGAAGACGTTGAGGATGATCTGTACGGAGGCGACGTTCGGCCGGGCGAGGGCGGCCATGGCCTGGGCGCAGGTCTCCACGCTGACGCCGTACGCCTCGATCCTGCCCTCGTCGACGAGGACGTCGAGTGCGTCGTAGACCGCGTCGGAGGTGAACACGGGGTCCGGCGGGGTGTGCAGCTGGACGAGGTCGAGGGTGTCGACGCCCAGGTTGGCCCGCGAACGGTCGGTCCAGGCGCGGAAGTTGTCGAGGGTGAAGGAGCTGAGTTCCTGCGGGCCGCGGCGCCCGAGCTTGGTGGCGACGGTGGGCCGCTCGCCCGGCGAGGTGCGGAAGTCCTTGAGGAAGTGGCCGATCAGCTGCTCGCTGCGGCCGTCGCCGTAGACGTCGGCGGTGTCGATGAAGTCCACCCCGGCGGCCACGGCCGCTTCGAGGATGGCGTGCACGTCGCGCACCGGCACGTGCTCCCAGCCGTCGCCGAACTGCCAGGTACCGAGGCCGACGACGGAGACCTTCCGCCCGGCCCTGCTCAGAAGTCGCTTTTCCATGGGGGCACCTCCCTGGTGCGCGGGGACTTGGACCCGGGGCTCTGCCGGTCCTGGCTCAACTCGTCGACGAGGGCGTTGCCGAACTTGCCGTCCGGGTCGCACTTGTCCCTCAGCTCCTGGAAGTCGGCGGCGCGGCGGTAGCGGGACCGGATCTCGGGCCCGGTCATCGCCGTGAGCTTCGCCCAGTGCGGCCGCGCCCCCAGCGGCGCCAGGACCTCCTCGACGGCCGCGATCACCGGCAGCACCCGGGGGACGTCCTTGATCCAGGTGAAGTGGAAGGCGGCCGAGTCCTGTTCGTACGCGGGGCTCAGCCACAGGTCGTCGCCGCGCACGGTGCGCACCTCGCCGACCTTCAGGACCGGTGCGAGGAGGGGGGCGAGCGCGCGCAGGCCGGTGAACGCGGCGGGGGCGGCGGCGCGCGGCAGGAAGTACTCGGACTGCAGCTCGTCGCCGACGCCCGGGACGGTGCCGGAACGGATGTGCGGCAGCCGCTCGTGCCACGGCCCGGGGCGACCCGACTGGTCGGTGCACGGCGCCGGGTCGGCTCCGGGCACCGGGTTCAGCGGGCCGTCGGCGGGGGTGCCGAGAGCCAGGTCTGCCGCGGGCCGGTCGGTGCGCCGCTTGAGCCACACGGCCGCGTCGCCGGCCCACGTGGTGAAGACGCTGACGCTGTAGGCGGCGCCGAACACGGCGTCGAACCGGCCTTGCACCTCGT
This sequence comes from Streptomyces sp. NPDC059009, assembly GCF_042740175.1. Classification (NCBI taxonomy): domain Bacteria; kingdom Bacillati; phylum Actinomycetota; class Actinomycetes; order Kitasatosporales; family Streptomycetaceae; genus Streptomyces; species Streptomyces sp. NPDC059009. The sequence goes on from NZ_JBHYJB010000066.1 coordinate 8,251, forward strand.
CGAGCGGAACCCGCACCCGTACCGACTGGGCCACCTCGTACGACGGCTCGATGCTCAGGGTCACCCGGGTGACGACGCCCAGGGCGCCGAGGGCGACCACCGACCCGGCGAAGGTGTCGTGGTCGCTGTCGCGGCTCAGCTCGACCACATCGCCCTGGGGGCCGACCAGTTGGAGGCCGACCACGGCGGCCGCGAGGCTCTGCCGGGCGTCGCCGGAGCCGTGGGTGCCGGTGGCGCACGCCCCGGCGACCGTGATGTCGGGGAGCGACGCCAGGTTCGCCAGCGCGTGACCGGAGCGGTGCAGCGCGGCGGCCACGTCGCCGTACCGCATGCCCGCGGTGACCGTCGCGGTGGACGCGGCGGGGTCGATGTCGACGGCCGGGGGCAGCCGGTCGAGCTGCACGAACCCGCCCGTCGTCGCGAGGACGCCGGAGAAGGAGTGGCGGGTGCCGAGCGCACGGACCCGGGTGCTGCCCGCGACGATCCGGCGCAGCTCGTCGACGGAGTCGGGCCGCGCCACCCCGGCCGGCCCGAAGCTGATGTTTCCGGCCCAGTTGCTCATGCCGCACCCGCCGGGGCGGACAGGGCCCGGTCGACCAGGGTGTCGGCCCGGACGAAGGTGTAGCCGCGCTCGAGCAGGCCCTCGATGATCGGCGTGAGCGCCGCCACGGTGGGCGAGCGGTCGCCGCCGCCGTCGTGCAGCAGGATCACGGAGCCGGGCCGCACGTCGGCGAGCACGTCGCGGGCGATGGCGTCCGCCTGCCGCAGCGCCCAGTCGTCCGGCGCGACGTCCCACAGCACCGTGGTGGTTTCCAACTCCCGCAGCCAGTTGAGGACTTGGGGGGTGCGCGAGCCGTAGGGGGGCCGGAACAGGCGGGGCTCCGCGCCGCCGCTCGCCCCGGCGATCGCCTCGGCGGTGCGGCCGATCTGCTCGGCCAGCTGCGGCCGCGACAGCTCGGGCAGGAACGGGTGGGACCAGGTGTGGTTGCCGATGGCGTGGCCCTGCTCGCGCATCCGCACCAGGTCCTCGGCGAAGCCGCCGGCGTTGATGCCGACGCAGAAGAAGGTCGCCACGACGCCGTACCGCTCGAGGATGTCGAGGATCTGCCCGGTGTACGGGGGCAGCGGACCGTCGTCGAAGGTGAGGGCGACCTCGCGGCGGCCCCGGGGGCCGTGGCTGAACAGCCGCCCGGCCGCGGCGAGTGCACGGTCGGCGTCGGCCGAACTCGCTGTCTGGGCGGCCAGTTCGTCCTCGCGGCCGGTCTGGGTGCCCCGGTGGGCGGCCAGCGGCACCAGGCCGTCCACGGCGCGCAGGCCCGCGCGGGCCACGTCCTGTGCCGGGACCGAGCCGAACAGCGGCCGCCCCGGGAGCAGCCAGGGGTCGGCGCGGTGGACGCGCAGGCCGGCGGCCATGAGCCTGCCGTCGAGGGTGCCGTTGGTGGACTCCACGGCGACGGTGACCGGCTCTTCGAACCGGTGCAGCCGGGCGATCAGTTCGTCCGCGCGGGGCGCGGCGTAGTCGGCGGGCGGCAGAGCCTGCCGGCCGTCCGGGCCGACCACGGCGAGGCGGTATCCGCCCGCGTGCCAGGAGATTCCCGCGTACAGCATCTGCCGTCCTCCTACTCGGGCTTGGCGTAGTCGCTGAAGTGGCTCTCGGCGAACAGCTCGGGCCAGTGCGCTCCCCCGAGCCCGCGCTGCCGGCCGCGGCCGAGCATCTCCCGCCAGTACGGCTTGACCGGCGGCCAGAGCGTCCCGGCCTGGCAGTACGAGGCATCGACGAAGTAGCGCGGGCGGCCCGGGTATTCGGGCTTCGCCCGGCGGGTGTGGAAGAGGGCGGAGTGCAGCAGCACGGTCGAGCCGGGCGGCAGCTCCTCGATGAACACCTCGCCGGGCAGCACGTCGCAGCCCATGTGGGCGAGGTCGGACTTCTCGGCCACCTCGAGGTGCGAGGTGGGCAGCACGGCGAGGCCGGCCATGTCCGGGTCGATGCCGTCGAGGTAGTGCAGCGCGTGGACCATGGTGTGCGTCCGGTGCGACTGGACCCGCTGCTCGTAGTCGTGGTGCCAGGGCTTGCCGGGCAGGTCGGGCGCATGCCGGTCGCTGTGCATGTGGTGGTGCACGAAACGCGGTCCGAGCAGCTTGCCGAGGACGCGCAACAGCGGTTCGTGGGCGAGGAGTTCGCCGTGCGCGGGCAGGTCGAGTTCCATCAGCGTCGGGACCCCGTGGGTGTCGGGGTCGAGGACGGACGCGATGGTCTGGGCGCGCAGACCGCTGTCGACCCAGAGGTCCACCTCCGGTTTGACCCGGTCCACCAGGTCGTCGGGGAGGAACCCGGGCAGGACGAGATAACCGGATCGCTCGAACTGGGCTATCTGTTCGGCGTCCAGTTCGGACGGCCGCGGAGGAGCGTAAATCGTCTGCACAGACACGGTGAGGAGCTCCGTTCTTCATGGGTGCGGTATTCGGCCGGTAGCCGGTCGACCGATGAAAGGAGCGTGACATCGCTTTGCCAAATGAGTCAATGAGGATTGACAAGTCACCTTGCCTTCTCTTGCAGTTCGATGGCACCTCAACCCGCCCCGGGAGGGCCGAAACCTCCAGGTCAAGGCCCGCATCGGGCACCCGAAGAACACCAACCCCCCTGCTCAGCATGGCAATTTACTGCTACATCAGAGGATTGGTAAAACTTGGCAATTGACCTTGCCTTGTTCCGGCAGACCGATCTAGATTGACGTCACACCGCGAGGGCCGGACACCGCCTTGGCTCGATTCTTCAGTGGCCGCTGCCATGGTTCAGCCATGGGACGAGCCGCCACGACAGAGTCCCGTCCGATCTCTTTGACCACAACGAAGAGGTGTGTCCATGTCGAGCATGCCGCTCACCGGTAAATCGGTGCGCCTCGCGAGATTGTCCCGGCCGGGAGACGGCCGATTCCTGTTCGTTCCGCTCGACCACTCCGTCTCCGACGGCCCGGTCGCGAGTGCCGCCGGGTTCGCCGAACTCGTGACGGACATCGCGGCGGGAGGCGCCGACGCCATCGTCGTGCACAAGGGCAGGGCGCGCATGATCCCCCCGCAGTTGATGGCCAGCTGCTCCCTGGTGGTGCATCTGAGCGCCAGTACGGCGCACGCGCCCGACACCAATGCCAAGGTCCTCGTGGGCGACGTGGAGGAGGCGGTACGGCTCGGCGCCGACGCCGTCAGCGTGCACGTCAACATCGGCTCCGACACGGAGGCCGCCCAGCTCACCGACCTCGGCACGGTGGCCTCGGCCTGCGAGCGCTTCGGCATCCCGCTGATGGCCATGATCTACCCGCGCGGCCCGCGGGTGAGCGACCCCCAGGACCCGACGCTGCTCGCGCACGTCGCGAACATCGCGGCGGACCTCGGGGTCGACATCGTCAAGACCGTGCTCGCCAGCCCGCCCGAGCGGATGGCGGAGGTGGTGGCCGCGTCACCGTTGCCCATCGTCGTCGCCGGCGGCGGGAGCACGGACCAGTCCCTCTTCGAGTTCGCAGCCACGGCTCTCGAAGCCGGCTGCAGCGGACTCGCCGTCGGGCGGCGGGTGTTCACCAGCCCGTCCCCCGAGAAGGCGGTCCGCGAACTGACCTCACTGATTCACGACCAGAAGTTCCCCCCGGTGCCCACCCCGCGACCCGAAATGGCAGGTGCATTGTGAAGTTTGCCTGGATCGACCTCCGTACCGTGTCCGCCGAGCAGCGCGAGGCCGTCGTCGACGCCGCGATCCACGCGCGTGTCGACGCCATCGTCGACAGCGACCCGGAGCGCCTCGCGACCCTCCCGAACACGGTCAAGCGGGTCCTCGCTCCCGGCGCACCGGCCGAGGGCGCGGACGACCTGATCGTGCTGCGGGAGATAGCGGACCTCGACGGCCTCGGCGTCCTCGGCGCCCGGCACCGCGGCGGCGAGCAGGACACCGCGGCCCTGGTCAACGTCGTCGACGACCCGACCCTCAAGCTGGCCTGCGAGGCGGCCCGCGAACTGCCGTACACGGTGGTGCGGTTCAAGGACCCGACGAAGATCCCGCTGGAGATCGTGATCGCCGCCGCGGACAGCTCGCCCGGCCAGCTGATCTGTGAGGCCGCCGACATCGAAGAGGCGCAGATCATCATCGACGTGCTGGAGAAGGGCTCGGAGGGCGTGCTCATCGCGCCCAAGAACGCCAATGACGTCTTCGCCGTCGTCGAGATGCTGCGCACCAAGACCCCCGACCTGGACCTGACGAAGCTGACCGTCCAGTCCATCGAGCACCTCGGCCTCGGCGACCGGGTGTGCATCGACACCTGCACGCACTTCGAGAAGGACGAGGGCATGCTGGTGGGCTCGTACTCGCACGGCTTCGTGCTGTGCGTGAGCGAGACGCACCCGCTGCCCTACATGCCGACCCGGCCCTTCCGCATCAACGCCGGCGCCCTGCACTCGTACGTGCTCGGCGCGGACAACCGCACCAACTACCTGAGCGAGCTCAAGGCCGGCAGCTCGGTGCTCGCGGTCGGCGCCGATGGCCGCACCCGGCGCATCGTGGTCGGCCGGATCAAGCTGGAGTCGCGCCCGCTGCTCGGCATCAAGGCGGTCTCCGAGGAGGGCGTCGAGGTCAATCTGATCGTCCAGGACGACTGGCACGTCCGGGTCCTCGGCCCCGGCGCCGCCGTCCTGAACACGACCGAGCTGAAGAAGGGCGACCAGCTGCTCGGCTACGTCGCCACCGACAAGCGCCACGTGGGCTGGCCGGTGGGCGAGTTCTGCGTCGAGAAGTAGCGGGGCCGGGTGGCCGGGCCCCAGCGCGACGGGGCCCGGCCACCGGCGGCCGCAGTCGGGAAAGTCGGGGAAAGATGAGTGAACGGTCCTGGTGGGGCGCCGAGTTGCTCGCTCACGGCGGCCACGACGAGACATGGGCGAGCGGTCATGACGAGATCACCTTCGCCACCCTCCGCCGCCAGAGCGAGTGGCAGGCCAAGGTCCTGGACAGCCACGGCATCCGAGCGGGCGACACGGTCGCACTGCACGGCTCACCCAGCTTCACCCAGCTATGGGTGATCTTCGGGCTCTGGTCGCTGGGCGCGCAGGTGATCCTGCTCGACCCGCGCCTGGACACCCACGAACGTACGGCGCTCCTCGAGCGGGCCGCACCCGGCTTCCTGGTGTCCCTGGGGGGCACCGGCGAGGAGTGCGACGTCTTCGTGGACGAGTGCGAGGTACTGGTACAGCGACGGCGCGGCGGACGCCGCGCGCGGACCGGGCACTGCGTGGTGCAGTTCTCCTCGGGCACCACCGGCCGCCCCAAGGCGGTCGGCCGGTCCTCGGAGTCACTGCTCGCCGAACTCGACCGGCTGCGTGGCCTGGACGGCATGCCGCGGCCGGGCGAGCGGGTGGCCGTCCTTGAGCCGGTGTCCCACTCCTTCGGGCTGATCGGCGGGGTGCTGCACGCCCTGGACGCGGCGGCGACGCTGGTGTTCCCGAGGGCGCAGAGTCCCCGGGCGGTGGCCGAGGCCGCCGCGGGCTCCGACGTGGTGATCGGCAATCCCCGGCACTTCGACTGGCTCGCGACGGCGCGCCCCGCTCTCACCCTGGACCGGCTGCGGACCGCGGTGTCGGGCGGCGACTCGCTCTCCCCCACGACCGCCCGCACGTTCCAGGGCCGCTACGGGGTGGCGATCGGGCAGGCGTACGGCACCACGGAGACCGGCATTCTGGCGACCGACCTCACCGGCAGGTTCGGCACCCCCAGCGTGGGCGTGCCGGTGCCGGGGACGCGCACCCGGGTCGTCGGCGGCGTCCTGGAGGCGCACGTACCGCAGTCGCCCTACCTGTACGAGGACGAGCCGTGGTCCGGTGGCTGGATGGGCACCCGCGACCTGGCCTCGGTCGACCCGGCGACGGGTGCGCTGCGGCTGCACGGCCGGATGCCCGGTTCGGCGCGGCCGGCCACCGCCGACGCGTTCGTGGACCTCCTGGAAATCGAGACGGTGCTGCGGGCGCACCGGCACGTCACCGACGCGGTGGTGCTCGGGCTCGATCCGATCGAGGCGCATGTGGCCGGTCCGCTCGACCGCCTCGACCAGCGCGAACTGCGGTCCTGGTGCCGCCGTTTCCTCGGCGACGCGGGCTCACCGCACCGCTACCACCTGGTGCCCGAACTGCCGCGCACCGCCAGCGGGAAGACGGTGCGCGACCGCAGCCGGCTGCTCCTTCCGGTGGCCGGACCGATCAACGGGGAGTGCTGAACGGTGACTTCGACCGCGTACACCACCGACGCGGAGCGCTGGCTGGCGGTGCAGCGGCGCGACGGGCGGGCGGACGGGCAGTTCTGCTACGTGGTGCGCACCACCGGCGTCTACAGCAGACCGTCGTGCGCGGTGCGCCTGGCCCGGCGGGAGAACGTCACGTTCTTCCCGTCGTCGGCCCAGGCGCGGGCGGCGGGCTACCGGCCGTGCCAGCGCTGCCGCCCCGACGAACCGGACCGGGACGGCGACTTCGCCGCGGCGGTGGACCGGGCCTGTCTGCTGATGGACACCGCGGACGAGCCCCCGGGCCTGGACGAGCTGGCCCGCGCGGTGGGCTACAGCCCGTTCCACTTCCACCGGATGTTCAAGGCGTTCACGGGCGTCACCCCGCACGCCTATCTGACGGCGGGCCGCGCACGCCGGGTCCGCCGCGAACTGGCCACGGCGGGCCGGGTCTCGGACGCGATCTACAGCTCCGGCTTCAATTCCGACGGCCACTTCTACGCGGCGGCCCCCGAGATCCTCGGCATGACGCCCAGGGCGTTCCGGGACGGCGGCCGCGCCATGGTCATCAGCAGCGCGTCCGGTACGAGTTCCCTCGGTCCCGTCCTCGTCGCCGTCACCGGCAGGGGCGTGTGCGCGGTGCTGACCGGCGCCGCGCCCGCGGCCCTGCACCGGCGCCTGCGGGAGATGTTCCCGCACGCCGAACTGGCGCCCGCCGACGCCGCGTTCACCCGCCTCGTGCACGAGACGCTGCGCCGCGCCGAGCCGCCCGAGCTGGCCCGGACGCTGCCCGTGGAGGTCCGGACCGTGGCGCTCGGCGAGCGGGTCAGGCGGCTGCTGCGCGTCCAGGCACCGGCCGCAGCCGGCTGAACCGCCGAGGCCGGCGCTCACTCGGCGCGCGCGGCCGCCGCCTCGGCGGCGCGCGGCGCCGGTCCCGCCGCCGTACCGTCCGTATCGGCCACACCGGCCGCACCGGCCGCGCCGTCTTCGGCTCGCGCCTTGAGGAAGCGCGTGGCCCAGGTCGCGGGCAGCGCGAGGGCGCAGATCAGCAGGCCCACGAGGACGGCGTCCTCGGCCCCGCCGCGGGCCACGGCCGCCCCGCCGGCGAGCGCGCCGGCCGCGATGCCGCCGTTCACCGCCGACGCGGGCAGCGTCGCCGCGAGATCGCGCCCCGGCCCCGCCAGCTCGCTCACCCGGTACTGCAGGGACGGGACGAGGCCGAAGCCGACCAGGCCCCACACCGCGAGCGCCAGGGCGACGGGCAGGGGCGCCGTGCCCATCAGGTGGAGGGCGCCGATGGCCACGACCAGGATCACGTTCGCGCCGAGGAGGGTGGCCGTGGCGGCGCGGTCCGCGGCCCGGCCGCCGAGGAAGGTCCCGACCGCCGTGGCGATGCCGTACGCGAAGAGGAAGACGCTGATCGTCCCGCCGGAGATGCCGGTGACGTCCTCCAGGTACGGGGTGATGTAGGTGAACGCCGCGAACTGCCCGCCCAGGAGCAGGAATCCGACGCCGAGGACGGCGAGCACGCGCGGCGCGAAGGCGTACGCCGCCTGCGCACGCAGGCCGCCCGGCGCGCCGCCGTCGTCGACCGGGGGCACGAGGAACACCGTGGCGGCCAGGGCGAGCGCGCCGAGGACGAAGATCCCGGTGAACGCGGCCTGCCAGCCCAGGAACTGACCCGCGAGCGTGCCGAGCGGCACGCCCAGGGCGGTGGACACGGCGACACCGCCGAAGACCACCGCGATGGCCCGCCCCATCCGTTCGGCGGGCACGAGCCGGGTGGCGACCGTGAAGGCCACGCCCAGGAAGAGTCCCTGCAGGGCGCCGGTCACCGCGCGGGCGGCGAGGAGCACACCGAATCCGGGGGCCAGGGCGGCCAGGAGATTCCCGGCGACATAGCCCCCGAGCGACAGCCACAGGAGCGTGCGCCGGTCGCGGCGGATGGTGAGGGCGGTCAGGAGCGGGCCGCCGAAGCAGATGCCCAGGGCGTACGCGGTGACCAGGGTGCCCGCCGTGTCGACGGAGACGTCGAGGTCCCGGGCGATGACGTTGAGCAGGCCCACGACGACGAGTTCGGCGCTGCCCATGACGAAGGTGCCCAGGAAGAGCGCGGCGAGCGCCGGCCCCGTCCTGCGCGTGGCCGTCCCGCGCGTGGCCGTCTTGTGCATCTCCACCTCAGGCGCCGTTGAGGAAGTCGCCGGTGCCCTTGCGGAGCCGGGCGAAGGAGTCCAGGTCGGGGACGGTCCAGCCGTCGAGGTCGTACTCGTTCAGGCAGCGCTCGGCGAAGCCCGTGTACGAGGCGAGCTGGCCGGACTCCAGCTGTGTCATGAAGATGTCGGAGCGCACGGACTCGTGGTTGCCGGAGTAGTTGCGCTCGTACAGCTCGTGCCGGCCGCCGAACTCGGTGCCGACCGCGTCCCACAGGAGCTTCATCAGCTTGACCCGCTCGACGGAGTCATAGCCGTTGGAGCCGCGCACGTACTTGTCGAGATAGGGACGGACCTCGGGGTTCTTGAAGTCCTCGGCGCTGGAGTTGACGTAGATCAGACCACTGGCCACGTCCTGCTCGATGATCTCCTTGATGCGCGGATAGCCGATGGTCATGAACCAGCGGTACGCCATGCCGTAGTCGAGCCGCGGCAGCAGGGCGCCGTCCTTCCACTCCTCGGGGTTGCGGGCGGAGGCGTCGGTCAGGGCCCAGAACATGTTGCGCCAGGCGAGGACCTCGCCGACGCGGGACTGGATGCCGCGGAAGTCCTTGGTGCCGGTCATCTCGACGGCCTTGGCCAGCAGGCCGGCTATGAAGTCGATCTTCACGGCGAGCCGGATGCAGCCGTGGAAGGTCAGCCGGGGGATGAACCCGGACTTCGGGGCGAAGCCGTTGACCTGGTCCACGTCGCCGTACAGGAAGACGTTCTCCCACGGGATGAGGACCTTGTCGAGGACGAAGATGGTGTCGTTCTCGTCGAGGCGGGAGGAGAGCGGGTAGTCGAAGGGGCTGCCCATGACGGCGGCGGTGGCGGCGTAGGAGGGGCGGCAGATCAGCTTCAGGCCCGGCGCGCCCATGGGGATGGTGGCGACGAGCGCGAACTCCTTCTTCTTCAGCGGGAGTCCGTAGTGCGAGATGAAGTTGAAGTGGGTGATCGCCGAGCCGGTGGCGACGACCTTCGCGCCGCTGACGACGAGCCCGGCGTCGGTCTCCTTCTCGACGTGCACGAAGACGTCCTTGACCTCTTCGGCGGAGCGGTGCCGGTCGACGGGCGGATGGATGATCGCGTGGTTCCAGAAGAGCACCTTCTCCTGCGACTCCTTGTACCAGCGCCGCGCGTTGTCCTGGAAAGGCGCGTAGTAGTCGGAGTTGGCCCCCAGGGTGCCGAGGAACGCCGCCTTGTAGTCGGGGCTGCGGCCCATCCAGCCGTACGTGAGGCGGGCCCACTCGGCGATGGCGTCGCGGTCCTCGGCCATGTCCTGGACGCTGCGCGGCGTGCGGAAGAACTTGTGGGTGTAGCCGTCGCTGCCGGTGTCGGTGCGGGTGGTGAGCACGTCGCGGGTGGCGGGGTCGTGCAGGGCGTCGTAGAGCCGCGCGGTCATCCGGGCCGAGTTGGCGAAGGCCGGGTGCTCGGTGACCTTCTTGACGCGGTCGCCGTAGATGTAGATCTCCCGGTCGTCGTCGAGGCTCGCGAGGTACTCCTCGCCGGTCAGCGGACGGGTCTTGGGGGCGGCGGGAGCAGGAGCGGGGGCGGCGTCGGCGTTCTGAGGCGTCATGAGGAGGTCCTTGTCCGGTCAGTGGCCCGGGTCAGTGGCCCAGGGAGGAGAGAAGCGCCGTGGCACCGGGCGCCCAGGCGCCGTCCACGGGGCCGTCGAGAGATCCGGTCCACGCCGATTCGACGGGCGACCGGTCCAGGGCGCGGAAGGCACCCCGGTGGAAGACGAGCGGCTCGCGGTCAGCGGCGTCGAAGGCGCGCACCGCGCCGACGTACAGCACGTGGTCGCCGCCGTCGTAGGCCGCCCAGGGGGCGCAGTCGAGATAGGCGGCGGCGCCGGCCAGACGCGGGGTCCTGCCGTCCGGCTCCCAGCGCACGGGGGTGGCCGGGACGGCGGGCCGGCCGGCGAAGTGCAGGGCGAGGTCCTGCTGGCCCGCGGCGAGGATGTTGATGCCGAAGTCGGCGCCGTCGAGGGCCGCGCAGCTACGGCTGCGCCGGTCCAGGCTGACCATGACCAGCGGCGGTTCGAGGGAGACGGAGGTGAAGGAGCTGACCGTGGCGCCGTGCACGGTCTCGCCGGAACGCACGGTGACGACGGTGACGCCCGAGGCGAACCGGCCGAGGCAGTCTCTGAAACTACGTGCGGCTGTGCTCACGAAGTGCTCCCCTCGGGCCTTTTGGGGCTGCGAAAAGACAACTCTGCTACGGCATACGTGAATTCATACCCGGCCATTGTCGCAGGGCTCTCTGAAGGATCGAGCTAGACTTTTCGCAACCTTTCCCTGCCTCTATCGAACCGGTCAAGAACTCCTTGACTGCCTCTTTCACAATGGCTCTAATGACCAGAGTTTCAGCGCTGGTTCGGCCCTTGCCGGCCTGGCGCCCTTCGTATTCGAGTCTCCGATCCAAGGTGGCAAGGATGAGGATCCAGGTCGATGTCAACGAAGCCCTCCAGGACTATGTCGCGGAGGTCTCCCTGCGCGAGCACGACGTCCTGCGCGAACTGCGCGAGAAGACGGCGGAACTGCCGCTGCACCTGATGCAGATCTCCCCGGAGCAGGGCCAGTTCCTCAGCGTCCTGCTCAAGGCGCTCGGTGCCCGGCGCACCCTCGAGGTCGGGGTGTTCACCGGCTACAGCCTGCTGTCCACGGCCCTCGCGCTGCCCTCGGACGGCCAGGTGGTCGCCCTGGACATCGACGAGGACTGGGCGGCGATGGCCCTGGACCACTGCAAGCGGGCCGGGGTCGCCCACAAGGTCGACTTCCGGCTCGGGGACGCGCGTGCGTCGCTCACGGAGCTCCTCGCGGAGGAGGGTGCGGCCGGGTCGTTCGACTTCGTCTTCATCGACGCCGACAAGGAGAACTACGCCGCGTACTACGAGGCGGCCCTCGAACTGCTGCGCCCCGGCGGCCTGGTGGTCGTGGACAACGTGCTGTGGCACGGCGCGGTGATCGACGAGACGCACCAGGACTCCGAGACCACCGCGCTGCGCGCCTTCAACCGCAAGGTCCACCTGGACGAGCGGGTCGACCTCGCACTGATCCCGTTCGCCGACGGCCTGACCTTCGCCGTCAAGCGCTGAGCAGCTCGGCGCCGGCCGCCCCGGGGAGGCGTGGGGCGGCCGGCGGCGGCTCAGGAAGGCAGCCGGCGGCGGCTCAGGAGGGCAGCCGTACCGACTGCGCGTGCCGGAAGAAGTTCCTGGGGTCGTACTTCTTCTTGACCTGCTGGAGCTTCGCGTAGTTGCCGCGGTAGTAGAGGTCGTGCCACGGCGTCGAGGAGCTGTTGTACTTCGGGTCGCCCAGGTCGTTGTCGGGGTAGTTGACGTAGCAGCCGTCGGTGACGTCGTTGGCCACGGGGACACCGCCGGTGTCGGCGTACAGATCCTTGTAGAACTCGCGGTTCCAGGCGACGTATGCGTCGTCCTCGGCCGCGTCGTGCCACAGCGACATCCACATCATCTTGTAGAACGCCTCGCGGTGCGGATACGCCATGGCCCCGGGGGCGATGGTGTTGACCTTGCCGCCGTAGGAGCTCAGGGTCACGGAGGCGCCGGGCAGCGTCACGTCGTCACGGCTCAGGTGCTTGTAGAGCGTCGCGGCCTGCCGGTCCGGAAAGTTGGCCCGCATGTAGGAGGACTTGTACTCCTGGCGGTAGGTGGGGTCGGTGATGTTCAGGTTGGTCAGCGCCAGATAGCGGGTGGCGTCCAGCCAGGGCAGCTTGCGCGGCTCGGCGAACTCCGCCATGGGCCCGAACTCGGCCATCGACCGGGTCAGGGCACCCTGGGAGAGGCCCACGCCCTTGTTGATGGCCGCGAGATAGTCGTCCAGCATCTGGCGGGCGCCGGGGACGGTCGCGTCGACCTGGGTGACCAGGCCGATCTGCCCGGCGGACTTGTGCGTGAGACCGAGGAAGCTGGCGAGGGCGAGCTGCGGGGCGTCGGGGCCGCTGTGGGCGGTGAAGTAGGCGCCGTAGTTCTGCACCAGGGTCTTGAACCGCTCGGCCGTCATGCCCTCCCAGGGCCAGGACACGGCGCTGAGGTACACGTGGCTCGGCGGCTTGGGCAGCAGCGTCCTGGGGCTGGAGCCGGTGGCGCCGGGGCTGCGGAACCAGTAGCGCGTGACCACGCCGAAGTTGCCTCCGCCACCGCCCGCGTGCGCCCACCACAGGTCGCGCTCCGGGTCGTCCTTCTCCCGGGTGGCCCGCACGGTCCGGACCTTGCCGTCGGCGCCGACGACGACCACCTCGACCGCGTACAGATGGTCGATGACCAGGCCGAGCTGACGGCAGAGCATCCCCCAGCCGCCGCCGCTGACGTGGCCGCCGGCCGCGACGGAGTGGCAGATGCCGCCCGGTATGGTCACGCCCCACGCCTGGTAGAGCAGTTGGTACACGTCGAGCAGCTGGGCGCCGGTCTCCACGGCGACGGCGTTCAGCCCGGCGTCGAAGTAGACCTTGTTCAGCTGCGAGAGGTCGAGGACGACCTGCACGTCGGAGTTGAAGACCCAGTCCTCCAGGCAGTGGCCGCCGGAGCGGACCGTGAGCCGCTTCTTGCCGTCGACGGCCTTCTGCACGATGCCGGCGACCTGGCTGACCGAGTCCACGAGGTAGACGGCCTCGGGCTTGCCCACGTACCGCTGGTTCATGCCGTGCACCAGGTCGCTGTACTGGGCGTCGGTCGCGGAGACCGCCACGGGGCCGAAGCCCGCCGGGCCCGCGGCCGCCGCCTCGGGTCCCGCGAGCGCCCGGGTCCCGGCGGCGGACAGGGCCGCCGTGCCGCCGATGGCGGCGGCCGACGTGAACAGCCGCCTGCGGCCTATTCCATGCTTTCCGTGCTTGTTCTGCGCCATGCTCAATCCACCCGTTCCTGAACACTGAGCCGAAGGACTGGACGCCGAGTAGAACAGGGGCCGTGTCAGGTCCTGGAAAAGAGCAGGACAGCTGAGACTCAGCCACTGCGAAAGTTCTGTGTAATTTCGCGTCGACAGCGACAGAACTGATCATCGTCCGCCGGTGAGCGTACGGAAGCGATCCGGCTCAAACCTCCTGGTTCTTGCGGTCTTTCACCGGAATTCCTCCGTCCGAAAATCAGCCGCAAGATTGGGAGTGTGCGGCCGAAACTCTCCGCTCATCATCGAGGCGTCGGAACATTCGGAACATGCCGTACGGCACCTACGACACCTGCGACAACGACGACACCTACGACGACCCAGAGAGGGAGGCCGGCGATGACCGTCGAAGTGGGCGAGGTCTACGAGAATCCGCGCTGCGGCGAGCGGGTGGTGATCCGGACGCCGTCCTCGCACACGGGCGGCGCGCGCACCGTCATGGACGTCTACGCCAAGCCGGGCGGCGCCGTCTCCGGCGAGCATCTGCACCCCGTGAGCGAGGAACGGTTCACGCTCGTCAGGGGGAAGGTCGCCTTCCTGATAGGCGGGCGCCAGGTGATCCTCGACGAGCCCGGCCAGAGCGTGCTCATCCAGCCGGGCATCAAGCACCGGTGGTGGAACTGCAGCGGCGAGGAGTCCTTCCACATCTGCGAGGTCCGCAAGAACAGCGACCGTTTCGAGCAGCTGGTGCTGCGCCAGCTCTTCGGCCTGGCCCAGGACGGCAAGACGACGCCGGAGGGCATGCCGAAGCTGCTTCAACAGGCGGTGACCACGCTGGAGTTCGGCGACGTCGTCCGGTTCACCTCGCCGCCGTGGGCGCTGCAGCGGGCCCTGTTCACGGTGCTCGCCCCCCTCGCGCGGCTGCTCGGCCACCAGGGCTGCGACCCGGAGTACATGAACCGCAAGCCGTCCGAGATCGCCGAGCTCGAGACGCTGCCCGACGAAGTGGCCCGCTGGCACGTCTGAGCCGGGCCCGGGGCCCCGGGCCGCGCCGTCGAGTCCCCCGCCTGCCGGGCGGTGTGCAACACCTTCGGCGGTGGCGGTGTTCCACCCAGTGAGAGCGCACGCAACAGCGCTCCCCGCCCCCCGGTGGGCGGCTTCCTCCCACGGTGAAGGAACCTCATGGATCTGCAGCTTTCCGGCCGCGTCGCACTCGTCACGGGCGCTTCCAAGGGCATTGGGCTCGCCATCACCCGCACCCTGCTCGACGAGGGCGCCAAGGTCCTGGCCGTCTCCCGCAAGACCAGCCCCGACCTGGACAAGCTGGCCGGCCCCAACCTGGTCCACTTCTCCGCCGACTTCACGGACCAGGCGGCGCCCGAGGCCGCCGTGGCCCGCGCCGTCGAGGTGTTCGGCGGGCTCGACATCCTGGTGAACAACGCGGGCGGCCCGCCGCCCGGTGTCACGCTGCCGCGCGGCTCCTTCCTGCACGCCACCGACGAGGAGTGGCGCGCGATGTTCGAGTTCAACCTGTTCTCCGCGGTGCGCGCCATCCGCGCCGCCATCCCGCAGCTCCTGGAGCGCGGCGGCGGCTCGATCGTCAACATCTCCACGGCCAACGCCCGTCAGCCCTCGCCGATCAACGTGGACTACGGCGCGGCCAAGGCCGGTCTGAGCAACCTCACCAAGGTGCTCTCGGGCGAGTTCGCCCCGCAGGGCATCCGTGTGAACACCGTGTCCCCCGGTGTGGTGCGCACCCCGTGGTGGACCGAGGAGGGCGGCGTCGCCGACGCGATCGCCGCGCAGGCCGGCACCGACCGTGACAACGTCCTCGACTCCGTCGTCCCGGAGATGCTGAACCTGAGCACCGGCCGGTTCGTCGAGCCGCAGGAGGTCGCCGACGCGGTCGTGCTGCTCGCGTCGCCGCGCTCGGGCAGCACCACGGGCGCCGACTTCGTCGTGGACGGCGGGCTCCTGAAGGAGCTCTGAGCCGGCCCCGCCGCACGGAGCCCGGGTCCGTACCGCCGGTCCGGGCCCGGGTTCCGTGAGGCGCCTGCCGACGGCCGGTTCGCCGCACGGGTCCGGCCGTACCGGGTTCGCCCCGCGGGTCCCGCCTCACCGGGACCCGCGGACGAGACCGGCGGGACGGGGATCCCCGTAACCCCGTCCCCCGCGCGGGCCCTCCGGCGGGACACCCCGCCGCACCCCGCCGCGCGCGGGCACCGCACAGCACTCCCTTGCACAGCACTCCCCCGCACACGTCACCACCCCGCAACACCCCTCCCCCAGCGGGAGCCGCCTCCCCCGAGGCCCCCGCTCCCCGAGGCCCCCGCCCGCCGACATCCCCCCTCCCGGCGGGCGGGCCAATGAGCCCTGCGCTCGCTCTTCACGGTCCTGCCACGTCAAGGCCAGGACCCGGGCGTCGCTCCGCGCGACGCGGCGCCCCCTCCGCTCCGCTGACTGCCCCCAGCGGATCCAACGCCCCCTCTGCGTGGGGCCGTTGCCGCCCGGCATCCGTCGCCGTGCGCGCTGCATCTCACCTGCTCGCCGCTGGGCCGCGGCATGCCGTTGTGCGCGGCTCGAGCCGACTCACGGAGCCGTCATGGCCTTGACCACGCCTCTCGAACCGCTGCCCGGGGCCCACAGGGGCGCGCTGTCCACGGAGCGCACCCGCCCGCCGAGGCGGCTGCTGCTCCTGGTCGCCATGGCCCCCGCGCTCGCCAACGCCGACGCCGGCATCGTGTCCCTCGCGCTGCCCGAGATCCGCGGCGAGCTGTCCATGTCGCTCACCGGCGTGCACTGGGTGACCAACATCTACGTCCTGCTCGTCGGGGCCCTGCAGCTGCTCGGCGGGCGTCTCGCCGACCTCGCCGGGGCCCGCCGTCTCTTCCTGCGCTGTCTGGCCGCCTTCGCCCTCGCCTCGGCCGCGTGCGGGGCCGCGCCCACGGGTGAACTGCTCATCGCGGCACGGGCGGTGCAGGCGCTCGCGGCCGCCGTCCTGGTGCCCGCCGCCATGTCCCTGCTGCTCGCCGCGGCGCCCGACCGGGCCCAGCGCACCCGCGCCCTCGCCCTGTGGGCGGCCACGGGCGGGCTCGGTTCGGTGGCGGGCGTCCTGGTCGGCGGGCTCGTGGTCAGCGGATTCGACTGGCGCTGGGCGTTCTACCTCAACGTGCCGCTCGTGGCCGGGGCGCTGCTCGCGGCCCGCGGCACCGACCTGCCCGACCCCCGGCCGCTGCCCGGCACCCGCCTCGACCTGGCCGGGGCCGTCGCGCTCGCGGGAAGTCTGCTCGCGTTCGTGTACGCGCTGGTGCGTCTCTCCGAGCACGGCGGTGACCTCACCGTGCTGTACGCGCTCGGGGCCTGCGCCGTGCTCGGCGCGCTGTTCGTGCTGCGCCAACGGCACGGCCGCGACCCGCTGCTCCCGGCGGTGGTCATCGCCCAACGCCCCCTGATCACCGGCGCCGTGGGCATCCTCTCCGTCTCCGCCGCCACGGCGCCCGTGGTCTTCCTCGGCAGCGCCCACCTGCAGCAGGCGCACCACTACAGTCCGGCCCTCGCCGGGTGTGCGCTGCTCCCCATGGTCGGCGGGATCCTCCTGGTCGGCCGGGTCTGCAGCCGGGTGCTCGCCCGGCGCGGGCCCGGCCTGCCGTGCGCCGTCGGCAGCGCCCTGGTCGCCGCCGGACTGCTGCTGCTGTCCGGGCTCACCCCGGCCTCGCAGTACGTCACGGGCGTCCTGCCCGGCATCGCGCTGACCGGGGCCGGTCTGCCCCTCGTCTGGATGGCGTGCGAGGTGGTGGCGCTCACTCCGTTCACGGAGCGGCACGCGGGGCTCGCGGCGGGAGTGGTGCAGTCCGCCGGACAGCTGGGCGCCGCGCTCGGTCTGGCGCTCGCGGTCGCCGTGGTCAACTACCGGGCGCCGCAGGGGTCTTCGGCCGAGGGCCTGGGCGCGGCGTTCGCCGTGTCCGCGCTCCTGGTGGTGCCCGCCCTGATCGCGGCCCTGTCGGGCATGCGCGGCGGGGGCCGCGGACCGGGGCGGGCGCGGCGTCAGCCGCTGAGGGACACCGCCGTCGCGCCCGCCCGGGCCGCGGCCGCGCCGAACGGGGCGACGGCCAGGTCGAGGGAGAGCGACAGCGCGCCCCAGACACCCGAGGGCAGTTCAAGGCGGGGGTGAGCCGCCAGCATGTCGCCGTGCAGCTCGCCCAGGCGCGGCGACGGCTGCGCCCCGAGCTCGGCCCGCAGCGCGAGCCGCAGCCGGTGGTAGGCGTCGAGGGCGTCCGCCTGCCGTCCGCACCGGTACAGGGCGATCATCAGGTGGCTCGCGAGGTCCTCGTGCGTGGGGTGCTGATGGGTCAGGGCCCGCAGCTCGCCGAGGAGTTCGTGGTGGCGGCCGAGCTGGAGGTCCGTGTGGATGCGCCGGCTGACCGCGGCGAGCCGGTCGCGGTCGATGACCTCCATGGCGGCCTGCAGCAACGGCCCCGGCACGACGTCGACCAGGAGATCGCCGCGCCACATGTCCTCCGCCGCGCGCAACTGCTCTGCGCCGCGGTGGAGTTCACCGCGCGCCAGGATGTCGCGGGCCAGGGTCACCCGCCCCTCGTAGACGTCGAGGTCGAGGTCGCCCGGCTCCACCACGAGCTGGTAGCCCTGGTGCCGGGTGAGCAGCCGCCCGGCCCCCTCCACGCCGCGGGCACCGCACCCGGACAGGGTGCGCCGCAGCTGCATCACATAGGTGTGTACGGCGGCTATGGCGCTGGACGGCGGCGAGTACTCCCAGAGTTCCTCGACGAGTTGGGCCCGCGACACCGTGCGGTTGGCGTTGAGCAGGAGCAGCGCGAGCATCTGTCGCTGTTTCGGCGCGGTGGGCGCGCGGTCGACACCGGATGCGGTGGCGCTGAGCGGTCCGAGCACGCGGAATTCCATGTGGCCCCCATGTATTGGTCGCGTATTCCACACCGGGAGATCATCCCGATAGAATTCAGGACGGCACGCGGCAACCGTTTTCGGCGGCGGATTCGATTTCCGATTCGCGACCCTAGCAACGCACTTGCCGAGAACCGAGTGACAATTTCTTGCCCGGTGGGGCAAGTTGGCAAGTTATTGCCTCCTTGGCACGGTCAGTGCCCGGTGACGCGCTCCAGCAGTGCCCCCGGATCCGCGGGGACACGGTGACCTCGCCAGGCCACGTGCTGGTCGGGCCGGACGAGCACCAGGTCGCGCTCGTACAGCTCGCGTGCGGCCGGGTCGTCGAGCCGTACGACGTCCAGGGGGATGCCGCGCCGCCGGGCGGCGGCCATGAGGGGGGCGGCCGCGCCGTCGGCGGCGCCGAGTTCCAGGACGGTGAACCCCGTGCCGAGGCGGTCGAAGAGCGAGCTGAACGGACCGTGGAAGTCGTCCAGCCACAGGTGCGGTGCCCGGCCGCCGGGCACCGCGGACGGGGTGTAGGTGGTGAAGGCGTCGGCCGGCGGGGCGTCGGAACCGGCGTCGATCAGCGGGGAGCCGTCGTAGCGCGCCCCCAGCTGGACGCCGAGGGTGTCGAGGGTCAACTGCCCGTACTCGGCGAGCTGTCGGCCCGCCTTCTCGCGGGCGGCGGCGCCGTCGGCGGAGTCGTCCTCCAGGTGCGCGGGGCGCTCGATCTCGCCGAGGCCGATGCCCAGTTCGCGGGCGGCCGTGGTGTTGCGCAGCGCGATCGGCCGGCGCTCGCTCTCATAGCTGCCGAGCAGCCGTGGCCCGCCCCAGCCCTGCACCGCCGCCGCCAGTTTCCAGGCCAGGTTCGCGGCGTCGTCGACGCCGGTGTTCATGCCGAACCCGCCGTTGGGTGTGAACAGATGGGCCGCGTCCCCGGCGAGCAGCATGCGGGCCGAGCCGAACCGCTCGGCCACCAGGGCGGCGCCCGCGGTCCAGGGGCGGTGGCTGAGCACCTCCACCGGTACGTCGGCGCCGGTGGCACGCCGCACCAGGCGGGCGAGGTCGCCGGGCTCCGCGGTGTCCGGGTCGACGGAGCTGGTGAGGAGGAAGAACTCGTCGACGCCGTTCAGGGCGATCAGGTTGAGGGCGAGGTCGGCGTTGACGACCCAGTTGCTCCAGGCGGCGCGCTCCCGCAGGAAGCTGCCGTAGAGGCCGGGGACCCGCAGATGGGCGGCGGTCGAGCGGCGGCCGAGCACGTCCTGGTCGAGGCCGCCCTCACCGGCGTAGCGGATGCCGAGCGACCGGCGCACCAGGCTGCGGCCCCCGTCGCAGCCGACGGCGTACGGGGCGGTCCAGGTGCGCGCGCGGCCCTCGTTCTCCGCGGTGACGCCCACCCCGTCGGCGCCCTCCACGACCTCGGTGACCCGCCAGCCGTAGCGCAGGTCGATGCGCGGGCGGCTGCGGGCGTGCTCGAGCAGCAGCCGCTCCACGTACATCTGGTTGGCGCGGTGCATCGGTTCGGGCGTCTGGTCGGTGCACGGTGCCGAGGCGACCGCGCGGCGGCTCTCGCGGGCTCCGGGCCAGGGCAGCAGGGCGAGCGGGTGTCCGCTGTACCGGGTGGAGAACGAGATGCCGGCCGAGTGCTCCGGGGGCAGCCCGAGGCGGCGCACCTGCGCGGCGAGACCGAGCCTGCGGTAGTGCTCCATGGTGCGGGCGTTGTGGGTGCTGCCGCGCGGCTGACCGGGCACCGACGCCTCGGTGTTGAACACGGTGCTCGCCACTCCGTGCCGGTCAAGGAACAGCGCGAGCAGCAGTCCTACGGGTCCGCCGCCGACAACGGCGACCGGTGTGGTGGGCGAACTCTCCATCGCGACCGGGTCCTCTCGTACTCGAGCCTCCACGAGGAAATCCGCCAGATCGTCGCAATGCGCGCTGAAGGATGAAGCGAGACGTCCGCCCTCGCGGAGTGCGGGAAATGCCGGTGCGGGAAATGACGGTGCCTCTGGACCGCTCCTATATCGGCCGGTTGGACACTTCGGAATCGAACCGTTCAGGGCGTCATTCCGTCGGAGTGTGAGGTATTCGAATGTTCCTGCTCGGCACACACCGAACCGTCGCGCAACGTTTCCGTCTCTACGCCGACCGGAAGCTGGGCGCGGGCAACTTCTTCTGGCACGCCTGGCGGGTCGCCCGTGACCGGGACCGTCCCCTGCTCTTCCACCCGGACGTCAACGCGCCCGACTGGGCCCGGCAGGAGCTGACGGGCCTCTCCCTGGACGATCTGCGCGTCGCCGCGATCCGGTACGCCCACTGGTACCGCGCGCAGGGCGTGCGCCCGGGGACCCACGTCGGCCTGCACACCCGCGACGGCCTGCAGGGGCTGATCCACCACATCGCGATCACCGGCCTGGGCGCGGCGGCCGTGCACTGCAACCCCAAGATGGCGCCGAAGACCGCCGCCGAGTACTTCCTGCGCACCGAGACCACCGTCCTGGTGGGCGACGCCGACCTCCTCAAGGGCCTGGCCGACGCCTGGGCCGAGGACGCCGCGGGACGGGCCAGGCCGCGGGTCGAGGACATCGCGCGCCTGGAGCGGACGGCGCCCAGGCCGGCGGGCCGCCTGGAGAACTTCCCGCACCGCCACACCGACGACGACCTGATCATGATCTCGCACTCGTCGGGTACCACGGGGCGGCCCAAGGCGCCGGTGTTCCACCACGGTTCGTTCTTCGCCGGCAAGCGCGAGCGGCTGTGGACATTCCCCTCGCTGCGCACCGACCGGCTGCTGACCGCGCTGCCGCACAGCCACTCGGCGGGCATCAGCTATCTGAGCATCGCGATCCTGCTCGGCATCCCCACCCTGATCCTCGACGACGCCGACGGCGACCGCCTGGCCCAGGCGATCAACCGCTTCCGTCCCACGACCGTCCTCGGCTTCCCGCTCACCCTGGCGCAGATCCGCCCCGAGGACATCACGGCCGAGGGGGCGCGGAACATCCACACCTGGCACGGCATGGGTGACGCCTCGCACGAGCGGCACATCCGGCCGCTGATCGCGTTCGGCAGGCGCACCGAGGGCGGCCGCGAACTGCCCGGCTCCCGCTATCTGGACGGCCTCGGCTCGTCCGAGATGGGCATGGTGCTGTTCAAGCAGGCGTACACGCCGCAGTCCGCGCGCTACGCCCGGCACATCGGCACCCCCGCCAAGGTCGTCCGCAAGGCCGCCGTCCTGGACGTGCACGGACGTGAACTGCCCGACGGGCAGGCCGGGATGCTCGGTGTGAAGACCCCGAGCGTCACCGCCGGCTATCTGGACGACCCCACGCTGACCGAGGAGTCCACGGTCAACGGCTTCTTCCTCACCGGCGACATCATGCGCCGCGAGAACGGCACCGACTGGTTCCACCTGGACCGCACCCCCGATGTGATCCACACCGCCGAAGGGCCCGTCTACAGCCTGCCGTTGGAAGAGGTCGTCCTGATGACCACCCAGGCCCTGGACGCCGCGGTGGTGGCCGTCGGCGACCCGGAGGTGCCGGGCAAGTCCCAGCCGCTCGCGGTGGTCCTGTTCACGGACGGCTCCGAGCGCGACCCCGATGCCGAACTCGCCGCCTGCAACGCGGCGTTGGCCCGCCAGGGGCTGTCGCCGCTGCGCGGCCTGCTGCTCGCCACCGACCGGTCCGAGCTGCCCGTCGGCGTCACGGGCAAGGTGCTCAAGCGGGTGCTGCGCGAACGGCACCGCTCGGTGCTGCACGGCCCCGCCCAGGCACAGCTCGCCGTCACCGGGGCCACCGCCCCCTGGCAGGGCTGAGCCATGGCGACCGAACCGGCCGCGGCCGCCCGCCGCGTCATCGACATCATCACCGGCACCTGGCAGGCCCAGGCCCTCTACGCGGCGGTGGCCATCTCACTGCCCGACCACATCGCCGCGGGCCACACCGGGACCGCCGAACTCGCCGACCGCAGCGGCACCGACCGCGACGCGCTGACCCGGCTGCTGCGGCTGCTCACCGCGATGGGCGTGTGCACCGGCTCGGAGGAGGCCGGGTACGGGCTCACCGAGGTCGGTGAGCTGCTGCGCGGCGAGCACCCGCACGCGATGGGCGACATGGTGCGCCTGTACGGCGAGGAGTTCCACCGCGCCTGGGGCTCGGTGGCCGACGTGGTCCGCACCGGCGGTTCGGGCTTCGAGCACGCCCACGGCCGGTCCCTCCACGAGCATCTGCGCGATGTCCCCGGCGCGGGCGCCAAGTTCCAGCGGGCGATGAACGCGGGCAACGTGTTCTTTCCCGGTGTCCTCGACGCCTTCGACTTCGGCCGCTGCCGCCGCGTGGTGGATGTGGCCGGGGGCAGCGGCATGCTCCTGTCGGTCGTACTGCAGGCGCATCCTCAGCTGCACGGGACCCTCTTCGAGCGGCCGTTCATGGTGCCGGTGGCCCGCGAGTACCTGGACAAGACCGTCGGCGACGACGGCCGGTACGAGACCGTCGGGGGCGACCTCTTCGAGCGGGTGCCGCAGGGCGCCGACGCCTATCTGCTCTCGCGCGTCCTGCAGGACTGGGACGACGAGCGCTGTGTGCGGCTGCTCGCCAACATCCGTGCGGCGCTGCCCCCCGAGGGGCGGCTGCTGATCCTGGAGCGGGTCATCGACACCAGCGGCGCGACGATCCTGCCGCTGCTGTGGGATCTGCATCTGCTCATGGCGGCCGGCGGCCGGGAGCGCACGCTCGACGGCTATCGCTCGGTGCTCACCGCAGCCGGCCTGCGCCTGGAGTCCGTCCATTCCCTCGCCCTGGAGACGAGCCTGCTCATCGCCGCCCGGGCCTGAGCCCGAGAGCCGGCGCCCGTTCTCCCGACACCTCATGGAGTACGCATATGCCCAGCGGGGAGTTCACGGTCTGCATCGTCGGCGCAGGGCCGCGCGGACTGTCGGTTCTGGAGCGGATCTGCGCCAACGAGCGCAAGTCCGCCTCCCACGACGCGGTGACGGTGCATGTGGTGGAGCCGTACCGGCCGGGCTCCGGCCGGGTCTGGCGCACCGCGCAGTCCCGTCAGCTGCTGATGAACACCGTCGCCTCGCAGGTGACGGTCTACACCGACGACAGCGTCGACATGGACGGGCCGATCGAGCCCGGCCCGAGCCTGTGGGAGTGGGCCCGTTCCCTCACCCCGGCGCCGGGCCTCGGCGCGGACGTCCTCACCGAGGCCCGGCGCCTGGGTCCCGACGACTACCCGACCCGGGCGTTCTACGGGCGGTACCTGGAGGACGTGTTCGACCAGGTCCTGGCCGCCGCGCCGCCGCATGTGACGGTGCGGGTGCACCGGGCCCGCGCCGTCGCCCTCGACGAGGGCCCGTCCGGCCCCGGCCAGGTCCTGACCCTGTCCGACGGTGAGCGCCTCGACGGGCTCGACGCGGTGGTGCTCGCCCAGGGGCACGTGGCGGCGCAGCCGACGGAGCAGGAGCGGGCGACGGCCCGCGCGGCCCGCTCCCGGGGGCTGCTGCACCTGCTGCCCGCCAACCCGGCGGATCTGGACCTGTCCGGGGTGGGCCCCGGCGAGACGGTGCTCCTGCGCGGGCTCGGCCTGAACTTCTTCGACCACATGGCGCTGCTGACCACGGGCCGCGGCGGGGTCTTCCACCGGGACGGCGACCGGCTGCGCTACCGCCCTTCGGGCCGCGAGCCGCGCCTGTACGCCGGGTCGCGGCGGGGGATTCCGTACCACTCGCGCGGCGAGAACGAGAAGGGGCCGCACGGCCGGTACCTGCCCCGGCTGCTGACCGAGGAGTTCATCGCGGGCCTGCGGCAGCGGGCCGTGGACGGCGAACGCGTCTACTTCAGCACGGACTTGTGGCCGCTGGTCTCCCGCGAGGTCGAGGGCGTCTACTACGGCGCGCTGCTCACCGCGGGCGGCCGGGACGCGGAGCGCGCGGCGTTCACCGACCGCTACCTGGCCTGCCCCCCGGGGCCCGGACAGGACGCGCTCCTCGACGCGTACGGCATCGCGGCCGCGGACCGCTGGGACTGGGAGCGGCTCTCCCGGCCGTACGGCGAACGGGAGTTCACCGACCGCGACGCCTTCCGCGCCTGGCTGCTGCCGTATCTGGACCGGGATGTGCGCGAGGCCCGCGCGGGCAATGTCAGCGGTCCGCTGAAGGCCGCCCTCGACGTGCTGCGCGACCTGCGCAACGAGATCCGGCTCGCCGTCGACCACGGTGGCCTGGACGGGAATTCGCACCGGGACGAGCTGGAGGGCTGGTACACGCCGCTCAACGCGTTCCTGTCGATCGGCCCGCCCGTCTCCCGGATCGAGGAGATGAGCGCGCTGATCGAGGCCGGCGTCCTCGACCTCGTCGGCCCCGACCTGGAGGTGCGCGTGGACGACACGGCCGACACGGCCCCGGCGTTCGTGGCCCGCTCCCGCCAGGTCGGCGGGGCGCCGGTCCGGGCGTCGGTGCTGATCGAGGCGCGGCTCCCGGAGCCGGATCTGCGGCGCACGGCCGACCCGCTCCTCGCCCAGCTCCTCGCCGCGGGCCAGTGCCGCCCCTACCGCATATCCGGTGCCTGCGGCACGAGTTACGAGACCGGGGGCCTGGCCGTGACCGAGCGGCCGTTCCGGGTGGTCGACGCGGCGGACCGCCCGCACCCGCGGCGCTTCGCCTACGGCGTGCCCACGGAGAACGTGCACTGGGTGACCGCCGCCGGCATCCGGCCCGGCGTCAACTCGGTGACCCTGGGCGACTCCGACGCGATCGCCCGCGCCGCCCTGGCCCTCGCCCCGGCTTCCCCCACCCCAACACCCGGCCGCCTGCGCCCGGTCGGCGACCTGACGGAGGCACCCGCATGAGCTCCCCCTTCGACGGCGGCCCGGACACGGGACTGCTCTCGCCGGTACGGGCCGGCACACCCGTGGAGGAGGCGGTGTCCGACCGGGCCTGGCTGCAGGCCATGCTCGACGCCGAGGCGGCCCTCGCGCGGGCCCAGGCCGGGCTCGGCACGCTGCCGCCGCGGGCCGCCGCGGCGATCACCGGGGCGGCCCGCGCCGAGCGGCTCGACCTGCGGGCCCTCGCCGTCGCCGCGCGCGAGAGCGCCAACCCGGTGGTGGGTCTGGTCCGGGCCTTCACCGAGCTCGTCGCGCGCGACGATCCGGCCGCGGCGGAGTATGTGCACCGCGGCTCCACCAGCCAGGACGTCTTCGACACCGGCGCGATGCTGGTGTGCGCCCGCGCGCTGCGCATCATCCGCGGCGACCTGCGCCGCACCGCCGACGCCCTCGGCTCGCTCGCCGGGCGGCACCGGGACACCCTGATGGCCGGCCGGACCCTGACGCTGCACGCCGTACCCACCACCTTCGGCCTGAAGGCGGCCGGCTGGCGGGAGTTGGTGCTCGACGCCGCCGAGCGCATCGACCGGCTCGTCGAGGGCGGTCTGCCCGTGTCACTCGGCGGCGCCGCGGGGACGCTGGGCGGCTATCTCGAGTACGCGGCGCTCGACGGCGGCCAGGTGCCGGATCCCGGCGACTACCTGGACCGGCTGACGGCCGCGTACGCCCGCGAGACGGGGCTCGCGCCGGCCGTGCTGCCGTGGCACGCGCTGCGCACGCCGATGGCCGACCTCGCGGCGGCCCTCGCCTTCACCGCGGGCGCGCTCGGCAAGATCGCCGTCGATGTGCAGTCGCTCGGCCGCACCGAGGTCGGCGAGGTCGCCGAACCCACGGCGCCCGGCCGGGGCAGTTCGTCGGCGATGCCGCACAAGCGCAACCCGGTGCTCGCCACCCTGATCCGCGCCGCGGCCCTCCAACTTCCCGCTCTCTCCGGTGCGTTGACCCAGTGCCTGACGACCGAGGACGAGCGCTCGGGCGGGGTGTGGCACGCCGAGTGGCTGCTGCTGCGCGAGTGCCTGCGCCTGGCGGGCGGTGCCGCGCACACGGCGGTGGAGCTGGCCGAGGGCCTTGTCGTACGGCCGGACCGGATGGCCGCCAACATCGGCCCAGCCGGGGACGCGATGACCTCCGAGCGGGTCGCCGCCGTGCTCGCCCCGCGGATCGGCAAGGCGCACGCGAAGCACCTCGTCTCCGAGGCGACGGCGCGCGCGGCCCGAACAGGCAGGCCGCTCGCGGAGGTTCTGGGCGGCGTACCCGAAGTCGCCGAGCACCTCGACGCGGTGGCGCTGCGCGAGCTGCTCGACGTGGCCGCGTACACCGGCGCGGCCGGCCCGCTCGTCGACCGCTCCCTCGAGCGCCGGGGCTGACCGCACGGCCGTCCGGCCCGGAAAGTTGATGGCCGAACCAGCCGGACGGCCGAATTCCGCAGCGCCCGAGTTTCCCCACCTGCCGGGTGAACCCCCGTACGCTCTGCCGATTTCCGGGACGCCTCGAATTCACCAGCGAGGTATTTCGGAAATCAAAAAGGTCGGGCGGCCGGTAAATCACCGACAGGGGTTGAAGATTGACAGGACGCGCCCTTGTCAATAGCCTCGAATAGGCACTAAGGGCCTGTTCAGGGCGGTACCCTTCAACCCCAGACGCGTTTTTGCAACAAATCCGGCCGCAAGGCCGTACCCGGCAGAACTGCGAGGGACATTCCGGTGGACATGGGCGTGCTCGGCTCCCTGATGCTGGCAGAAGGCGGCGAGAATTTCATTCCCAGCGCACCGAAGCCGCGCCAGCTGCTCGGCTTTCTCATGCTCAACGCGAACCGCGTGGTCCGGGCCACCGACTGCATCACCGAGCTGTGGGGGACCCAGCCGCCCAAGAGCGCCATGTCCACGCTGCAGACCCATGTGCTGAACATCCGCCAGACGCTGCGCACCCCCCGGGTCGATCTCAGCGACACCCTGATCACCCGGAACCAGGGCTACCAACTCCAGGTGCGCGAGCAGGACTTCGACCGCTGCCGGTTCATGTGCCTGGCCAAGCGCGGCCGCGAGGCCGCCGCCGACGGCCGCACCGCGCTCGCCTCGCAGCTCTTCTCGGACGCGCTCGCCCTGTGGCGCGGCCCGGTCCTCGCCGATGTGCACACCGGGCCGATGAGCTCCCCGCACCTCGTGGAGCTGGAGGAGACCCGTAAGGGCGTGCTCGAGCAGCGCATCGAGGCCGACCTCGCGCTGGGCCGCCACCACGATCTGCTCGACGAGCTGAGCACCCTGGCCGCCCTGCATCCGACGCACGAGAACGTGCACGCCCAGCTGATGGTGGCCCTGTACCGCTGCGGTGAACCGGCCCGCGCGAGCGCCGTCTTCCAGCGCCTTCGCCGCACCCTCGGCGAGTCCCTCGGCATAGCGCCCGCCCCGCGCATGCAACGCCTCCACCAGGCGGTCCTCAGCGGCTCACCGCTGCTCGACGCGCCCGCCCTCCGCGCATGACCCGCCGCCACGGCGACGCCTCGGGGCGCCGCCCGGCCCCCTCACGTATCCCTGCCCCGCGTCCCCCGTGCGGGGCGGTGCAACCCTTCTCCCGGGGACGGTGTTTCTCTCAGTGATGGACGACAAGGCCGAGCAGCTGACCGAACTGCTGGCGACGGATCTCGACGCCGGCTTCACCGAGCTGGTCCGGATGCACGCCCGGGCGGTCCATGCGTTCCTGCTCCGGGTCTCCGGCTCCGCCGCGGAAGCCGACGACCTCGGGCAGGACACGTTTCTGCGCGCGTACACGGCACTGCAGGGGTACGCCCCCGAGCGGCGCCGCGAGTTACGGGCGCGGCCCTGGCTCATGGCCATCGCCGCGAACGTGTGGCGCAACCATGTGCGCACCTGCACCCGGCGCCCCGCCACCGCGGCGGTGGGAGTGGAGGACACCGTCGACGTCTGGCCCGACCACGGGCCGGGACCGGAGGAGAAGGCGACGACCGCCGACGACCGCCGACGCCTCGTCGCGGCCCTCTCCGAGCTGCCCGAGAAGCACCGGATACCGGTGGTGCTGCACCATGTGGTCGGCATGAGCTACGCGGAAGTGGCCGAGGTGCAAGGGTGTGCGGTGGGCACGGCCAAGGCGCAGGTGTCCCGAGGACTCGGCAACCTTCGCCGGCTGCTCACCCCCGAGATACCAGTACTACGGGAGGTGACAATGTGAACCGGAGGGACAAGGGCGCGGTGCCTTCACCGACGCGGGTGACGGGCGGCCTGCTGCCGGATCTCGTCCCGCCGCCGCCGCAGGACTTCGCGCTGCGCGTGCTGCAGCGCGTGGGGATCCCCCGCGAGCGGTACGACACATACGTCCGCCTCGACCTCCCCGCGGGCGGCCTGTTCGTGGCCGCGGATCCGCAGGCCGTGACCGGCGCCGCCCTGGACTCCGCGGGCCTGACGGCCACGGGATTCGAGGAGCTGCACCACGCGCGCACCGGCCGCTCGGCCATCCCGGCCGCCAAGCCGTTCCCCGGTCTGACCACCGCGGTGCGCACCGGCCGCTCGGCACGGCTGCCGGTCGACCTCTCGGCGCTCGGCGCGACGGACCGTGCCGTGCTCGAGGCCGTACGCACCGTTCCCACCGGGCAGTTGCGCCCGGTGAGCTGGATCGCGCGGGAAGCGGGGCTCACCGGCCCCGACGTGACGGCGGTGGTGGTCGGGGCGCTCGCCCGCAACCCGGTGATGGTCCTGGTCCCGTGCCACCGCGTGACATACGACGACGGCACGCCCTGCGACGCCGCCCACGTGCCGGACGCGGGTGCCGCGCTGCGTGCGGCGGAGGGCATCGACATGCGGCGGGTGGACGAACTCCGCGACCGCGGCGCGATGTTCCTCGCCAGCGACACCACCCATATCTACTGCCATCCGACGTGCTCCCACGCCCGCCGGATCACCCGGCCGCACCAGGTGCCGTTCCGCACGGCCCGGGACGCGCGCCGAGCGGGCTACCGCGCCTGCAAGAGCTGTCGGCCGGTCACCGCGTGAACGGGACGGCCGGGAAAGGGAGTTCGATGTCAGGCCAGAGCAGCCGGCCCGCGGCCACGGCGGCCGTCCTCGCCCATCCCTCGCCCGTCGGCGAGCTGGCCCTCGCGGCCACGGACGAGGCCCTCGTCCTGTGCTCCTTCGCCGGGGCCGAAGCCGCCGCGCGGCGCCTCGCCGGGGCCGGGCTGCGGCCGTCGGCCGCCGCTTCGGCCACGCCCGCACAGCGGCGGCTCCTCGACGAGGCCCGCGCCCAGCTGGACGGCTATCTGGGCGGCACCCGCCGGGAGTTCACCGTCCCCGTGGACCTGTGTCTGGCCACCCCGTTCAGCCGTGAGACGGTCGGATCCCTCACCTCCCTTGTCCCCTACGGACGGACGACGACGTACGGCGCGCTCGCCGCGGCTCTGGGCCGTCCGGGCGCCGCCCGCGCCGTGGGCACGGCCCTCGGTGCGAACCCGCTGTGTGTGGTCCTGCCCTGCCACCGGGTCGTCGGCGGCTCGGGCCGCGACACCGGGTACGCGGGCGGCCTGGAGGCCAAGCACGCCCTCCTCGCGCTCGAGTCCACCGCGTGAACCGCTCCTCGTGAAAGCAGCCTGACGTGACCCCGTACGACGAACCGACCCTGCCCGGACTCGGTGACCGCGGCGCCGCGCCACCACGCCACGGCCACCCCGAGGCGTCCGGCGGCCCGGCCCCGGTGGAGCTGCCCGCCCTCGACACGCTCGACTGGGCTGCCCTCGGCGCCGAGTTGGACGCCGAGGGCGTCGCGCTCACGCCGCCGCTGCTCACCGAGGAGCAGTGCGCCGAGGCGCGTGCCCTGTTCGACCGGCCGGAGCGGTTCCGCTCCACGGTGACCATGTCCGCGCACCGCTTCGGCGAGGGACGCTACCGCTACTTCGGCCACCCCCTGCCGCCCCTGGTGCGGACGCTGCGCGAGCGCTTCTACCCGCCGCTCGCCCGGATCGCCAACACCTGGGCCGACCGTCTCGGCGAGCCCCGGTTTCCGCTGGACCACGCCGAACTGCTCGCCGCCTGTGCCGCCGAGGGACAGCACCGCCCCACTCCCCTGCTGCTGCGCTACGAGCGGGGCGGCTACAACTGTCTGCACCAGGACGTGTACGGCACACTGACCTTCCCGCTCCAGCTGGCCGTGCTCCTGGACCGCCCCGAGGTGGACTTCACCGGCGGCGAGAGCGTCTTCGTCGAGCAGCGCCCGCGCGCCCAGTCCCGGCCGCTGGTGCGGCGCCCGGTGCAGGGCCAGGGCATGGTCTTCACGGTGCGCAACCGGCCGGTGCCGTCGGCGCGCGGCTTCAGCCGCGTCGCCCTGCGCCACGGCGTCAGCGCCGTGCACGAAGGGCGACGCCACGTCCTCGGAGTGATCTTCCACGACGCGCGGTGACGCCGCCGGCGAGCCGGCCGCTCAGCCGGCGACCGGCACGCGCAGCTCCCGCTCGTACCACCCGGCGCACTCGGCGAACCGCCCGATCGGGCCGGGCCCCGGCTCCAGGCGGGTCCGGTCCCAGATGCGGCTGCTGTCGTACCAGTGGTCCTGGGTGAGCAGCGCGTACTGGTGGTCGGAGAGTTCGGGCACGGACCGCGTGACGAGCTCCCGGTGGTCCTGGAGCGACAGCGCCCCCCGGGGCGGGGGCAGACCGAGCAGCCGCCCCAGGGCGAACACGAGGCTCCGCATGCATACGGGCCGGGGGTGCGCGGCGTGGTACACCTGACCGCCGCCGTCCTGGCCCGCGGCCTCGTCCCCGTCCCCGTCCCCGTCCTGCCCCTGGCGCACGAGCGCGCCCACGAGCCGGGCGAGATCGTCGACGGCGATCATCGAGCTGTGCGCGGGCCGCAGCGTCGGCCAGTCGGGCACCCGCCGCAGGAGCCGCGCCAGGGTGGGAACGACCCATCGGTCCCCCACCCCGCTGACCAGATGGGGCCGCAGGACGACCCCGCCCGCGTCGAGGACCGCGGCCTCCGCGGCGAGCCGCGAGGCGCTGGCCGCGGACTGCGGCCCGGGCGTCAACTCCCCTTCCGCCGCGCCGCGGTGGGGTCCGCTGCCGTAGACGGATGCGGTGCTGATGTACAGGACGCGCCGGACTCCGGCCCGGCGGGCCTCGTCGAGCAGGGCCAGGGTCCCGGTGTGGTTGACCGCGTCGCACCGGGCCGCGTCCCGGCCCACGTAACTGGCCGTGTGCACCAGCGTGGTGACTCCCGCGCACGCCCCGCGCAGCGAGGCCGGGTCGGTGAGGTCTGCGGTGGTGAACTCCACGCCGTCGGGGACCGCTGCGGCCGGGGGCCTGCGGGAGGCGAGGACCCGCAGCCGGGGGGCGGCGGACGCACGCGCGGAGCCGAGCAGTTCACGCACGATCGCGCTTCCGATGAATCCGGTGCCGCCCACGACGAGCACGGGGTCGACGGCGTCCCCCGGGCCGGTGGTGGTGCGCGCCGGGCTCAACACCCCGGTTCCTGGTGGATGGCCACCTTGCAGGAGCCGACGCGCTCCCCTGCCTGCCGGAATTCGACGCTGAGCTGCTGACGGCCCGTAGCGTCCTGCCGCGGAGCGGAACTCGTGACCAGGCAGGGGGAGTCGTGCTCGACGTACTGGTCGAACGAGGCGGCGCCGGCGAGCAGGAGCCCGTCGGGGCGGCCGAGTTCGGCGAGCGCGGCCTGCCGGGCCGCCTCCATGAGGACCATCCCGGGGACGTGGTCGACGGGGTGGTCGAACAGCACCGGATGGCTGGCGTCGGCCCGCAGAGTGCGCACGCCGACGGCCGGACCGTCTGCTAGGACGACATCCAACTCGGCCTCCCTACCTACAAGTTGAGGACGAACAGATGGAGGTACCACATGCGAGGGGCGGGCGCCGAGACGCCCGCCCCGCAGCCGCTCGTACACGCCGGGCGGGATGACCTGGGTGGAGAGATGGCCGCTGCCCACGCGGGCGCCGTCGCGGTGGGCGATCACGTCGACGGCGTACGACTTGACGACGCCCCGGCGGCGGACGACGTCGCGGAGCGTCACGTCGAGGGAGACATGGGCGGGCCGGGAGCCGATGCGCGCGCCGTCCTCGGTCATGTCGAACCACGTGCTGTCGGTGGCGAAGTGGCTGCCGAGCGGGACCCGCAGCGCTTCGTGCGCGAGGAAGAGCGCGACCTGGCGGATGGACTCGGCGAACAGCATCGGGTCGTGCCAACGCCCCGCCACGGAACCGTAGTAGCTGTGCCCGCGGGACCACTGGGCCCCGATCCGGTACGCGTCGTCGCCCGCGGTCCGGAAGCCGGTGAGCAGTACCTCGGACACGGCGGCCCGGTGTACGAGTGTGCGCGGAACGGTTTGCTCGAAGAGCTCCGCTTCATCCGGCATATGATGTTCGTTTGCCGGACGGTCGGCTTGGATCAGTGCACTCATCATGACCTCCCCCATACGCACTCTCCCTTGGAGAGGCGCGGCTTGAGCAGGACAAACGCCGGGCGCTCGGCCCGCGGGATCGTTGGTGCGACTTGCTCGTATAGTACCGGCCGACTGGTATTCGAAAGCAAGAGGGAGCACAATTGACCTGAGCGAGGTCGCGGTGATCGTCGGAGGGACGGAAGACCACCTTCTGCGCCGCGGCGGAGGGAGAGTCAAGTGAGTACACGCCGGGAACGAGCAGAGGTCACACGGCAGTCCATCCTCGACGGAGCGGCAACTGCCTTCGACGCGGCGGGATTCGGCAGTACGAGCCTCAGTGACATCGCCAAGCACTCCGGTGTGACCAAGGGCGCCATGTACTTCCACTTCCCGTCCAAGGAAGCCCTGGCCCACGAGCTGATGGCCGATCAGTTCAGCGTCCTCCCCCTGCTGCCGAACACCGAGCACCCCGGTGTGCAGAACGTCATCGACATCACCCACCTCGTGGCGCACGGCCTGCGCACCCGCGTGCGGGTGAGCGCGGGCATCCGCCTGGTGATCGAGTTCGGCTCCTTCACCGAGCCCAACCCGGGCATGTACGACACCTGGATCGAGACCATGCGTGACAGCCTGGCCCCGGCCCAGGGCCGCGGTGACGTGAAGGCCGACGTCAACGTCAACGACGCCTCGACCTACATCGTGGGCGCCTTCGCGGGCGTCCAGATCACCTCCCAGGTGCGCACCCGCCGGGCCGATCTGCACGAGCGCGTCACGGACATGTGGACCTGGCTGCTGCCCGGCCTCGTCCCCGTGCGCCGCATCCCGCGCTTCGACCCCAAGGGCTCGGCCGAGCTGTGGGAGCGGTTGGAGCAGGACATCGCGGAGTCGCAGAACCAGGCGGTCGCGGCCGACTGACGCCGCGGCAGCGGGACTCGGGCCGTCGACGGCGGTGCGGCCCGCGC